>CABYBQ010000094.1 GCA_902517275.1 uncultured SAR116 cluster alpha proteobacterium | reverse complement strand
AGAGGTTAAAAATTCTCTACCTTCAGTGATAGTTAATTCGTCTATTAAAGCTGTTCCCATGACAAAGCCTTTTCTAGAACAAATAGAACAGTTGCACCTACGTAAATTTTTTATGTTTGTGCTCACTTCAAATCTAACTGAACCACAATGACATTTCCCTCTAAGGGGTAAAGATAAATCGTCAATTTTCATATCAACTCTTATATTTTTTAAAAAATGAACCCATAATCACCTTTTAATTTATTGGCCAATTCGTTTGTCTTATGTTCGGATATAGGTATGAATGGTGGTCTTAAATTATTCCACATAGTATTTTTAGTTTGTAATGCCAATAAAGATTTTTGTGCTGGTATTGGAGCATAATCCTGAAATAACAGTCTAACTGATTTAACTTTCTTTTGGAGTTCTTCTGCTTCTTCCCATTCTCCAGCGTGACAAAGATCTATAACCTTAGATATATCTTTACTGTTCAAGTTGGCAGTTGCTGATATACACCCTGGTGCACCTAGTTTGATTGCCTCAATTACGGGAAGTTCTGCTCCTGGATAAACTACAAGCCCATTTATTTTCAGAAGTGCTTCTGTATTCTCCCAAACACCTGAACTATCTTTTATGCCTATTATAAAGTCAGGGTATGAAGATTTTAGCTTTTGAACCAGATCGATTGATAAACCTACGCCACTTACCTGAGGTATATGATACAAATATATTTTAAGTCTTTGGTCATTTACACCATCAATTAATTTTTCAAAATATTCATACAGTCCATCATCGCTCATACCCTTGAAGTAAAATGGCGGTAAAGTCATTGCACCAAGGCAGCCTAAGTCAATAGCATGTTTAGTTATTTCAATTGTATCAGGTAAATTACATAAACCAGTCCCAGGAACTAATGTTTTGGGGTTAATACCAGATTTAACTAAACCTTCAATTGCTTCCATCCTTTCTTTATTTCCAACTGATAATGCTTCTCCAGTAGTTCCAAAAGGGGCAAGACCAGAGCATCCATTTTCCATTAGATTTTGTGCTAGATCATTATACATTATTTGATCAACTTTAAGTTCATTATCAAAAGGTGTTAAGATTGGTGCAATTAGTCCTTTAATCAATTTTGTCTCCATGAATCCAACTAAATTTCTACATTACTTTAAATTTTGAAAGAAATAAATTTCAATTTGAATTCTGTATTAATAATTTCAGTTTAGGATAAATATATTTTTGGGCTATAGATAAGATTATGAGTACAATTAACAATCTAAAAAAATGGTGAGTGACAACAAATGCTGGTTTAATATCTAATGATGAAGCTACTAAACCCATCTCTTGAATACCTCCAGGAGCAAACGCTAATATTATTGCTTCGGGTTTAGCGTCTGTTAAAAAAGATAAAAAAACTATAAACGGTATTATACAAACTGTAAGGGACATTACTATCCCGATTGCAATGCCAACATAGTCTCTCGCGATTTTCCAATTTAGTCCATGCATGTTACTTCCAAAAAAACTACCAACCATAAGTTGTGCTAAAATGAAAATTATAATAGGAGCGTCTAAATCAACTACATCAGTCATATGAAGAACGGCACTTAGGATTAACGGTCCAAACAGTCTTTTTCCTGGAAGTTTTATAATTGTCCCAAAAAATATACCACTAGGGATTAATACGAGAATTATAAAACAATCTACTATACTTCCATGAAAAGATGGCCACATTGGTTGTCTTTCAAATGATTCTGGAAATACTAACAATATTAGTGTAGGGATGGTAAATACAGTTATAAAAATTCTTATGATATGTATTAGTCCTACCTTCTTTGAGTTTGCTCCACATTCTTCAGCTCCTAATGCCATTTCTAACAAACCACCTGGAGAAGAAATAAAAAAAGCTTCTACTTTTGGCACCTTTAAAATTTTGTAAAGGAAAACGTAAGTAATAAAAAACGCAATTGGTACATACAGAAATAAGAACATGATAGAAATTAACCAATCATTCAATTCATGAAAAATTGAAGATGAAAATGACTGACCTAGCCAAATACCTATA
>CABYBQ010000093.1 GCA_902517275.1 uncultured SAR116 cluster alpha proteobacterium | reverse complement strand
ACCAAGATTAACAGAACTTGATAAAGAATTAAAATCAAAAGGATTGGCTCCTGGTGAGTTTGGTAAAGGCAGAAACGTCTGGTATTGTATAGGTATGACATTAGCTAGAGGTAAAGCGGAATCTATAGCCTTACATGACTGTGATATTTTGACATATGAAAAATCACTTCTGGCTAAACTTTTTTATCCAGTAGCAAATCCAGTTTTTAATTTTCAGTTCTGTAAAGGATATTATCCTCGGGTAGCGGACTCCAAAATGAATGGTAGAGTTTCCAGATTATTGGTGTTTCCGCTATTGTTAGCAATGGAAAGAACAATAGGAAAAAGTGATTATCTAGATTTTATGAAGTCTTTTCGCTATCCACTTGCGGGTGAATTCTCTTTTAGAAAAAACTTACTTCCACAACTAAGAATTCCATCAGACTGGGGGTTAGAAATAGGAATCTTATCAGAGATGCAAAGAAATCATTCTAGTAATAGAATATGTCAAGTAGATTTAGCTCAAACCTATGATCACAAACATCAGGATTTATCTGAAAAGGATGATAATTTAGGTTTATCTAGAATGTCTATCGACATAACTAAAGCACTCATTAGAAAACTTGCAACTCAAGGTAATATTTTTACTCTAGAAACGTTTAGAAGTATAAAGGCAACTTACTATAGATCAGCCTTAGATATGATTGATATATATAGAAGTGATGCTCAAATGAATGGCTTAACTTTTGATTCTCATATTGAAGAAAAAACAGTTGAACTTTTTGCTTTAAATATAATGAAAGCAGGAGAATCATTTTTTGAAAACCCCATGGAAACACCATTTATTCCTACATGGAACAGAGTTCTGAGTGCAATTCCTGACTTTTTAGAAAGATTAAAATCAAGTGTTGAATTAGATAATGAAGAACTCAGATAATAATATTAATGATAATATTAATTTAGACGTTTTAAAAAGATTAAACTATATCTATAGATCAACTATATCTGCTGACAAAACCCTTGATTATTCCAAAAAAATTAATCAATTAATTAATCTTTATAAATCAAAAAATATTTCTACCGATGATAATGAGCCCTGGTCTGAAAAAACTACTTTACTGATCACATACGCCGATAATGTTAAAAATGGGTTGTATGGAAAAACAATAAGTGATTTTATTTCATTTTATAATAAATTTTTTTCTTCATTCATAGACAGCATTCATTTTTTACCTTTTTTTCCATCAAGTGGAGATGGAGGTTTTTCTGTAAAAAATCATGAAGCTATAGACCCAGCATTTGGAACTTGGGATGAAATAAAAACATTATCAAAAAATGCTAATCTTATGACAGATTTGGTCTTAAATCACGCTTCTTCTGAAGGGAAATGGTTTAAAAATTTTCTTTTGAACAAGAATCCAGGTAAAGACTATTTTTTTACAATTAATAATAATTACGATTATAGTAATGTTATTAGACCAGAAGACATAGCTGAAACAATTTTTTGGATTTCTACAAGACCTAAGAATATTAACATTAACCGAATTGAAATAATGGCTGGTGATCAAGCTTTTAATCCTTTTAATATTGTTAAAAAAGACTAAGAGGTGTCACTGAGATAAGGATGATTTTGAGGAATCGCTATTTCCTTTATATGATCCCATATCTTTTGATTGGAAGCAGCTAATATTGGACCTTTTGAGTTTAGATTAAATTTTTCTTTGTTTTTCAACATATATACAACCCCACCTGCTTCTCTTATAATCAGATCTACTGGTGAATGATCCCAAGGTGTTACTCTACCATGAAATAAAAATTGAGTTTGATTTTTTGCTAACATAATAGTTTCGATTCCAGCACTACCAATAAATACCCTCTTAGTGTTATTTCGTAAGTTATTCAAAATAGATTGTCTATATGGATCTGGAATACCTTTAGTTCCTCCAGAACCTAAAATCTCAATATCATTTAGAGAATTTATTGATAGTTTAGTAATTTTTTTAGTATCAACATCCATAGAAAATGCGCCAAAACCTCTAAATCCATAGACAAAATTTTTTTTTAATGGATAGTATATAAATGTCGCAATAGGAATTGAAGAGCATGCAAGCGAAATCATCGAACAAAAATTTTTTTTCCCATTTATATAATT
>CABYBQ010000092.1 GCA_902517275.1 uncultured SAR116 cluster alpha proteobacterium | reverse complement strand
TTGTGCAGAAATTGGAGACAACCATGGTTTATTTCAACCCGCTCATGGAAGCGCTCCAGATATAATGGGGCAAGACAAGGCAAATCCATTAGCGACTATTCTTAGCTCTACTTTGATGCTTGACTATTTATCAGATAAAAAGGGATGCAAAAGTGCCTCTGAAGGCTCAAAACTAATAGAGGCTGCAATTGAAATAGGCTTTAAAAGAAATGAGTTAAGGCCAATTGAGTTTGGTGGTGATATGGGAACAAAAGCAGTAACTGAAAAATTAATCACATTATTAAAAGATAAAAACGTTCAGAATGAAGTATTAACCTAATAGGAGTTAAAATTAATAATGTTTGTAATAACTGTTAAATTTGTAATTCACGAAAAAGACACAGAAAAATTTAAAGTAAGAATCTTACAACAAGCTAGAGACTCTCTTGAACTTGAAAAAGATTGTCATGAATTTGATGTATGCCACGACCCTAATAATAAAAATATCGTATTTTTATATGAAACTTATACCGACAAAGACGCTTTTGACATTCACCTCAACAGCAAACATTATCTATCATTTAATGAGGAAGTGACACCTTGGGTTAAAGAAAAAATTGTAACACAATTAGAAAAACAAGCATTATAGAATAAAGAGCGGATTATGAAACTAGGGATAATAGGTGATGATTTTACAGGCTCAGCTGATATTGCAAATAACCTTAAAAAATCAGGAATGCAAGTATCCATGTATGCTGGTATTCCAACTCTACTTCCTTCGGAAATAAAAAAAGAACCAACTGACGCCGCCGTAATTGCCCTAAAAACTAGAACCATACCAATTGAAGAAGCAATATCGGAAAGCTTAAAAGCTCTTGCATGGCTGAAAGATTGTGGATGTGAACAATTTATTTTTAAATATTGCTCAACGTTTGACTCCACAAAAAAAGGAAATATAGGGCCAGTAACTGACGCAATTATGAAAGAATTAAATACAGATTTTACTATAGCGTGCCCATCCTTTCCTGATGCTGGACGGACTGTTTATTTTGGACATATGTTCGTTAATGGCAAACCATTAAATGAATCAGGTATGGAAAATCATCCTCTAACTCCAATGACAGACCATAATTTAGTTAGGTGGCTTAATTATCAAACAAGAAATAGTGTAGGCTTGATAGATTTTCAAACTATTTCAAAAGGAGCGGATAGCATCAAAGAGAGAATTGAAACGTTAAAAACAGATGGATATAAGTATGCAATTGTTGACACTATTAAAAATGATGACTTTGATATTATTTGTAACGGTGTAAAAGACTTACCATTTCTAACTGGTGGATCTGGTATTGCGCTTGGATTACCAAAAATTTATAAAAATAGAGGTTTGTTGTCTGCATCTAATTTTGAAATTCCTAAAAATAATTCCAATGCAATTATTCTTTCTGGATCATGCTCAGTTGCAACAATAAGTCAAATAAATATTTATAAAGAGAAAAACCCATCCTTATATATTTCTCCTGATGAGGTGATTAACAATGAAGACTTGGTTGAAAAGGTCTTTTCATGGATTAAAGATAATGAAACAATAGCCCCGCTTGTTTATTCGTCTTCTGACACAAAGACTGTCATAGAAAAACAAAAACAATATGGCCAAGAAATCTTAGCAAATAAAATTGAAAACTTTTTTGAATTATTATCAAAAAAACTAGTAAAAGATAATTTTGGAACATTTATTTCAGCTGGAGGAGAAACCTCAGGAGCAGTCATAAAAGGTTTAGGTGTACAAGAGCTTAAAATAGGCGAAGAAATTTCTCATGGCGTCCCTGCCCTATGGTCACCTCATTCTAATGGTAATAAACCAATATCTGTGACTCTTAAATCTGGTAACTTTGGTCAAACAGATTTCTTTGAGAGAGCTCTCAAAATTTTTAGTTAACTCAAAAATTAAATTTTAGAAAACTTTTTTAAAGCATTTGTAAAAGTCAATCCGGCATCCATTTCTTCCATTGCCTTTTTGTCATCGGCAGAAAACTTTTCGGAAACTTCAGTTATATTCTTAGCATGCTCAATTGGAATACATAAAACACCTGTGCCATCAGCAACAATAATATCACCTTTTCTTACTCTTACTCCTGCACAAACAACAGGATCATTTATGGATAAAACTTTTATCCTCGTTTTTCCGGGTGT
>CABYBQ010000091.1 GCA_902517275.1 uncultured SAR116 cluster alpha proteobacterium | reverse complement strand
AGTTATAAGGGCACTTGACTCTGTTATGATGCTTGAAAAGGCTGGAAGCGCATGGAATTCTCCTCAGCCAATGATTTTGAAGTCAATGCTTACTATTGGAGCAATGACTTACTTAACTCAGTTAATGATTAATCTGTATCGTCACTTTTCCACAAAGGTTGCAAAACAAATTGTTTTGTTTATTTGCGGATTAATCGTCTTAAGAATTATATGTGTTATAGCTGTTCACTTGATGGGAGAAACAAGTTTTTTTGGTTCCATCAATTCTATATATTCTGCTGTTGGAACTCATATTAACCCCCAAGATTATCTAAATATGCAGGACATGAATATAGGGACTGCAAGCCTACTTATTGTTGCCCTTATGCTCGTTTTAATGATGACTGGTATGCCGTTGGGAGTTGTAACTTTATTTGTCTCAGTCCTAAGCGCACTTTGTTATTTTGGATACGGAGGTTTGTATCTTGTTTCTACTAATGCTTTTGGGTTGCTGGAAAAATACCCTTTAATAGCTGTTCCTCTATTTGTTTTAATGGCATCTATTCTAGAAAGAGCTGGAGTAGCTGAAGATTTATTTGATGCGATGTCAATATTTGCAGGAAAGCTCCGTGGAGGAGTTGCTATCCAAACAATAGCAGTTGCAGTCGTTTTAGCCGCAATGTCAGGTGTCATGGGTGGTGAAATTGTTATGCTTGGACTTGTCGCTTTGCCCCAACTTCTTAGACTTGGATATGACAGAAAAATGTCTATAGGATTGATCTGTGCTTCTGGAGCACTAGCAACCCTTATCCCACCAAGTATTATTATGATTATTTATGGTTTGTCAGCACAAGTGGCAATAGGAGACTTGTTTATGGCTGGAGCTGTTCCGGGGTTAATGCTTGCCGGTCTCTATGCAATATATGTGCTAGTAAGATGTAATTTAAATCCTGCCATGGCACCTACAGCTGAAGAAGTTGCCAAAGCCCGTAAAGGTGATATGAAAATGTCAAAGGATAAATTGTATGCAGTTTTTCTAAGTATATTTTTAATTTTTTGTGTGATGGGGTCAATATATGGAGGTATAGCATCTGTCACTGAAGCTGCTGCAGTTGGTGTATTAGGAGCTATTTTTGTTGCCTGGTTTAGAAACGCTTACAGCTGGAACCTTTTACAAGTAGCTCTTGCTGGTACGATGTCTACTGTAGGTACAATTATTTGGTTGATTTTAGGTGCTGTTGCTTTTGTTGGTATCTATAACTTAATCGGTGGTGCAGATTTTATGAGGTCATTGTTTTCTGGATTAGGTCTTCCTGCAATTGGAATAGTTTTTGTTATGATGGGTATTCTGGTCATACTTGGTACATTTATGGAATGGATAGCCATAGCATTTATTACAGTTCCAGTTTTTGCTCCAGTTGTCGTTGGCATGGCTCCTGAATTAGGATTAGAGCCAGAATGGGCTGCAGTTTGGTTTGGGGTGTTGTTCGTAATGAACATCCAGATATATTTCTTATCGCCTCCTTTTGGCCCAGCGTGTTTTTGGCTAAAATCTGTTGCACCAGCTGATATAACTCTGCAAGAGATTTTTCTATCAGTGTTACCATTTATTGCTCTTCAAATAACTGGAATGCTTCTGGTCATGTTTATACCAGACATAGCTCTTTGGTTTCCAAAATGGTTGGGGTCGTAGCTTAACTTTGTAAAAAAGGATAAAGTTGCAACCAACCATCAAAGGTCATCTTTGACGATAGGTAAACAAGAAATATTAAACCTAAATATGATAACCATTTAAATTTAGTTAATAATTTGACAATTGCCGTTGCAAAGAGCGCCATAATTAATATGGCAAATGCTATGCCAAAAACTAATAATGCTTTGTTATCTCTTGCTATTGCAGTTATTGCAATGACATTGTCAAGTGACATAGATACGTCAGCTATTATGATAGTTATAAGTGCAGCTTTTATTCCTTTACCCGAAACATCTTTTTGAAGTTTTTCTTTTTCCTCATTATTCGAGGAAAATTCTTTTATATCTCCATAAAATTTCCAACACACCCAAAAGAGCAACAATCCGCCTAATAGAAGTAGTCCAGGTATGCTTATGAGGTAAGATGCAACAAGAGCAAATAAAACTCTTAAAATGGCTGCCGCCATCAGCCCAATAAAAATTACTTTTCTTCGGCTTTCTTCTGGAACTGCT
>CABYBQ010000090.1 GCA_902517275.1 uncultured SAR116 cluster alpha proteobacterium | reverse complement strand
TTTATAGACAAAACTTTAAGTATGTCTATTCGAATGTCGGGCTAGGTATCATTTGCAGTCAAATTATAAGCTCTTTTTTCTTTACATATGGTGTAGCCGAAACGTCAGTTTCTCTGATACTATTTTGTTTAGCAACCTCTCCTATTTTTGCTTCTATTTTTTCAATATTTATCCTTGGTGAAAAAACAACTAATTCAACATGGATTACAGCTTTTTTTGCTCTAATAGGGGTAGGAATTTCTGTTGCCAACGGTGATGATGTTTTGAATGCCCCTCAAGGTAGCGTTTTAGTAGGTACTATATGCGGGGTAGGAGCATCAGCAACATTAGGTTTAAGTTTAGTTCTACTTAGGTACAAGCCTAAAATTCCTGCTATGACAGTTACAGGCATAAGTGCTTTGGGTAATGGTTTTATTGGCTTACTAATAGTATCACCTGGATTGCTTTTCCAAGGAGATATATTATCAATTTCATTGTCTGGATTAATTATACTACCAATATCATTTGCTTGCTTGACTTTTGCAACACGTTACACACAAGCTTCAAATATTGGTCTTTTAATGTTGTTAGAAACTGCTCTTGGACCATTTTGGGTATGGTTAGGAACAAATGAAACACCAAATATCTTTATGATTTTTGGAGGAGTTATCGTAATTTTAAGTCTTGCTTGGTATATTTTAGTTGACCAAGTAAAAATTTCTTTGCCAAAATAATACATATATTTTTGGATTAAGTTATGTATGAAGTCAAAATAAAAGACTCCTATTTTGCGGCTCAAAAAGATATGAAGCTCATTAAAAAAACAATAGGTGAATTTTTAAAAGAAGTTGCAACTAACAACCCTAACAATCAAGCCTTAGTTGAAATAGACCAAAATAATAAAGCAAATAGAAATTGGACCTATGAAGAACTTTATAATAATAGTTTAAAATTAGCCATTGCTTTATCAGGCCAATTTAAAAAAGGTTCACGAGTAGTAATCTGGTCACCAAATAGCCCTGAATGGGTATTATTAGAGTATGCAGCAGCACTGTCAGGAATAATAATTGTAACAGCCAACCCTTCCCTGCAAAAAAAAGAACTAAGATATATAATTGAACAGTCAGAATCTGAAGCTGTTTTTTACGTAAACAGTTTCAGAGGCAATAATATGAAAAAAATTGTTTTAGATGCAATTGAAGGTAATGAAAAAATCAAGAAAATAGTAAATCTTGAAAACGAAGGTGAATTATACTTTAAAAATCATACTAATAATAATTTACCAAATGTTTATCCAAGCGATCCAGCTCAAATTCAATATACCTCAGGTACAACAGGTTTTCCTAAGGGTGCGGTTCTCACTCACTCTGGATTAATAAATAATGCCTTTTTTTACTCAAATCGATGTGAGGTAAGTCATAAGTCTTCTTGGATAAATATCATGCCATTATTTCATACTAGTGGATGTGGCATGGTTACACTAGGATGTTTAACTTCAAAATGTAGGATGATATTAACATCTTTTTTTGATCCAGAAAAAATTTTAAGTCATATGAAAGAGTTTAATGTAGACATTATCTTAGGTGTCCCAACTATGATTTTATCTATTTTAGAACAACAAGAAAAGCAAAAGCATAAAATTAATTCTTTGAATTTAGTTAGTTGTGGTGGATCCAATGTAGCACCTGAAATGGTAAAAAGAGTTCAGAAAGAATTCAATTGTAAGTTCTCAACACTTTATGGGCAAACCGAATATTGTCCAGTGATAACACAACATCATAACAATGATAGTATTGAGGATATATGCAATACGATTGGTCAACCAATTTCACATACAGAAGTGTCTATAAGAAGTATTAATAATAACAAAATTTGCCCAAGTAATACTGTTGGAGAGATATGTGTTCGAGGACCAAGTACAATGCTTAAGTATTTCGCAAATAAAGAAGCAACTTCTGAAACAATTGATAAAAATAATTGGCTCCACACAGGTGACCTTGGTCGAATGGATAATAGAGGTTATGTAACAATAACAGGTAGAATTAAAGAAATGATTATTAGAGGTGGAGAAAATCATTTTCCAGCAGAAATTGAGAACGCTTTAAGAGAACATAAAAATATTTCAGATGTAGCAGTTGTTGGTATACCAGACAAAAAATGGGGGGAATTAATAGTAGCTTTCATAAAGTTTGAAGACAGTTTTCATGCTAATAAAGATGAGATGATTAA
>CABYBQ010000089.1 GCA_902517275.1 uncultured SAR116 cluster alpha proteobacterium | reverse complement strand
TCGTTTTTCATTTTTTTCAATTAATGATTTAAACATACAAATCTCGAAACATATTTTGTAAAGATTGGCATATTATTAATTTATTACCAATTAGATTTTTTATTTGATATGTTAATAAATAATTATAAGTCTGGAGGATTAGATGAACGGAGCAGAAAGTTTAGTTGGCACTCTATTAGAAGGAAATGTAGACGTCTGTTTTACTAATCCAGGAACATCTGAAATGCATTTTGTAGCAGCTTTAGATAAATACGATAAAATGAGAAGTATTTTATGTCTATTTGAAGGTTGTGCTACAGGAGCAGCTGACGGTTATTTTAGGATGAAAAGAACTCCGGCCTCTACTTTACTACATTTGGGTCCTGGTTTGGCTAATGGTCTTGCAAATCTTCATAATGCAAAGAAGGCTAGTTCAGGAATAGTAAATATTGTTGGAGAGCACGCCCTTGATCATATAAAACTCAATGCTCCATTGACTTCGGATATTGAAGGGATAGCAAGACCTGTTTCTCATTGGGTTAAAACCAGTAAATCATCAAAAGATATTGCGGTTGATGGAGCTGAGGCGATTGAAATGGCAAATATTAATCCAGGCCAAATTGCTACTTTGATATTACCTGGTGACACTGCATGGAATGAAGGAAACGCAATTCAATCTATTAAGTTAAAAAATAAATATAGTACCGTTTCCTCAAATTTAATTGATGAAGCTGTAATAGCTCTTCGTGAAGCTAAAAATCCTCTAATACTTGTAGGTGGTTCAGCGTTAGAAGAAAAAAATCTAATAAAGCTAGCAAAAGTAGCTGATAAAATAGGTTGTCCAATGAAAACAGATTGGTTTAATGCTCGATTAGATAAAGGTGCAGGAAGAATAAACTCAGTTAGAATTCCTTACGTGGTTGATAAAGCTGTTGAAGTTCTAAAAGACTTTGACAGCATTATAATTATAGGAGCAAGGCGACCTGTTGCTTTTTTTGCATATCCAAATAAACCAGGTGTACTAACACAAGAAAGTACAAAGTTTATTGAATTAGCTTCACTTTCAGATGACATTACTAGTGTTATTAATGAGTTATCAGATAAAGTGGGAATTAGTGATAATAAACCAAGCACAGTTTCAGAACTCAAAATTCCTGATATTCCAAGTGGTCCCATCAATCCAACTTCGCTTGGTATGGTTTTGGGTGCTCTTATTCCAGAAAACGCAATAGTTGTAGATGAATCTGTAACTACTGGAAGAGAATTTTTTTATCAAACAGCTGGTTCTTATCCACATACATGGCTTAATAATTGTGGGGGATCAATTGGTTTTGGAATGCCAGTTGCCATAGGTGCGGCAGTTGCATGTCCTGACCAAAAAGTTATTTCCTTAGAAGGAGATGGTAGTGCGATGTATACTGTCCAGTCTTTGTGGACAATGGCCAGAGAAAATTTAGACATAGTCGTATTAATATTCGCAAACCAAAGCTACAAAATTCTTCAAGGTGAGTTAACGAACGTTGGTGTTGATAATCCAGGAAAATCAGCTTTGGAAATGTTATCTTTAAAAGATCCATCTTTAGACTGGGTATCAGTATCCAAAGGTATGGGAGTTGATGCAGTTAGAGTAGATAATATAGAAGACTTAGTAAAAAATTTTAAGCATGGATTAAAAGACAATGGCCCATTCTTGATTGAAGTTATGATCTAAAGAATTTCAGCGTAACAAAATTGTAATAATTTAAGTCTATAAAAACTAAGTTTTGAGAATTCATAAAGTTGGAATTGATGAATTTAAGGTAGATTCTTACTGAATGAAACTCAAAACTCCAATTTTTGAGGCTAAATTGTCTTTAAACCTAACAACAAAAAGAATTATTAGTCATAAAAAAGATAGATATTTTGATCGTGAAATTAGTTGGTTGTCTTTTAATGAAAGGGTTTTGCTTAAAGCGTATGATAAAGCAATCCCATTTGGTGAAAGATTAAGGTTTGTAACCATTTCATCAGAAAATTTAGATGAATTCTATATGGTTAGAAAAGCTGGATTACTTCAGTTAATTAGTCAAGGCTCTAAAATAGTTCCAGAAACTGGAATGAGGGCAGATGAATTATTAAAATCTGTACTGAGTGCTTCCAAAGATTTAAAAAATAAACAACAAAAATGTTTGAAGTATTTATTAAATCAAGAAGAAGATTGTAACGTTTCAATTTTATTTGAAAATCAATGGAATAAAAATGAATTAAAGTGGCTTGAGGGGATATATT
>CABYBQ010000088.1 GCA_902517275.1 uncultured SAR116 cluster alpha proteobacterium | reverse complement strand
CTACTAATTCTTTTAATTCTCTCAATTCTCCAACATAAGAACCTCTTAAAGTAATTGATCTCATTGGTACTAAAGGCAAAGACATTTTAAGTGAACCACCATATAATCCGACAACAATAACCATTCCTCCTTTTTTTATAAGAGATAAGCCAAAATCAGTTGTCTGAGGCATCCCTACAAAATCAATTGCTGCTACAGCGCCTATTCCTATAATTTTTCTAATTGCTTCTTGATCTTCTGGAGAAAAAGCCTGATCAGCTCCAGCTTCAATTGCTTTTTCTCTTTTTTCTTTATCATTATCTATAACTAATATTTTTGCATTATGAACAGCTGGGGATAATAAAATTCCATTTATACCTACCCCACCAGCTCCGATTATTATTATCCAATCCTTAATTGAAGTTTTTGGTATTTTTTTTAATGCGCTGTATGCCGTTAAACCAGAACAGGCATATGGGGCGGCGACAGCTGGATCCATATCTCCATAAGACACAAGATATTTGCTATCTGGAACAATTATATGATCTGAATAACCTCCGTTAAGACGTGCTCCTAAATATTTGGGAGCTTCACATAAAGTTTCATTTTCTTTTTTACATGCTTCACATACTCCGCACCCAATCCAAGGAAAAACAATCCCGCTATCTCCAATATTAACATCTTCTGCCTCTTCACCTATATCAACAACTGATCCTGTAATTTCATGTCCTGGTGTGAACGGTAGTTTTGTTCCTCTGTCAGCCAAAGTAATTCGCTTTCCATCACCAAGGTCAAAATAACCGTCAGATAAATGAATATCACTATGACATACGCCGCAAGCGGAAATTTTTACAAGTATTTCTTTTCCTTGCGGTTTAGGGTTTTCATATTCTCTAAGTTCTAAAGGTTTCCCAAAATCTATAACTTGATAACTTTTCATTTATTATTCCCTAAAATAAATTAATCTCTTTTAGAAGTTTCATAATTACTAGAAATTTCATAATAGTCGTCAAAACCAACTTTTTGCCTTAAGTCTTTAAAGTCTAATAAAAATTCAGACCTGTCTTCATCTTTCATCAAAAGATTTAGTGAGTTAGTCATAGCTTTCATAGCGGAACTCATAACTGTTAACGGATAAACTGCAAGCTTATAACCGATATCTGCAAGCTCTGTCATAGGTAAATTTGGTGTAATACCACCTTCGACTATATTCGCTATTTTAAATCCTGGAACTTCTTTACAAATAGTTTTCATTTCATCCTTATTTTTGGGAGCTTCTACAAATAATATATCTGCGCCTAATTCATAAAATTTCTGTGCTCTTGAAATAGATTCTTTCAACCCGTGTGTATGATTGGCATCTGTTCTTGCCATTATTAAAATATCATAGCCTTCACTTCTCATGTCACTTGCAGCTCTAATTCGGTCAAAGGCTTCTTCTCTTTCAACAACATCTTTACCTGGAGTATGGCCACATCTTTTTGGCGCCAATTGATCCTCAATTAAAATCCCTGCACATCCAGCCTTTGAACATTCTTTTAATGTTCTTCTCACATTCATTGCATTTCCATAACCAGTGTCACCGTCAACAATCATAGGTATATTGATTGCATTACATATATTATTTGCTTGATCAAAAACTTCTGAAAAAGTCATAAGCCCAAGATCCGGGGAGCCTATTCTTGAAGCTGAAGCTGCAAACCCTGACATGAAAGTAACATCGAATTTCGCTTGCTCTATTAATTTAGCAGAAAGAGCGTCAAAACATGAAGGAATGGGAATAAAGTTTCTTTCGTTCATGAGAGTTCTTAAAATATCTGTTTGGCTTTTTTTTAAATTTAATGCTTTATTTATTCTCATGATTAATTCTTTCTATTTAAAATAATTATTCCATAAAAAATTATAATTTAAAAGGTATATAAAGCGCTAGGTCAGGCCATATATACATTACGTAAACAGTGAAAATCATCATCATTAAAAAAGGAACAACACCTTTTGCTACCTCACCTAGTTGAGTTTTAGCAACAGATTGTATTACATAAAGGTTAAGGCCAACAGGAGGCGTGATCAACGCGCATTCAACCATGATTACCATAAAAATACCAAACCAAATAGGATCTACACCCATACCCATGGCAGCTGGTAACAATACTGGGACCATTATTAATACCATGGATAAAGTCTCAAAAACCAAACCCATTGCAACTAAAATCAAACAAACGGTGATCATGAAAACAGCTTTGCTCTGGATTGTTGCTTCAATAAACATAGATATATCTTGCGGGATTCTATAGAGCGCTATCGCCTTTCCAAAAATTTTTGCTCCAGCAATAATCACCAAAATTGCTGCTGTTGTTACCATAGATT
>CABYBQ010000087.1 GCA_902517275.1 uncultured SAR116 cluster alpha proteobacterium | reverse complement strand
CAAAGTCTGGTTTTAAAAAAAATTGTTTTATTTCATTAAATATGTCTGGAATCCCATGATTTTTTAATATCTTTTTCCAATTATTTGTGAAGTAGTTACCGTTTAAATTATTTGCAACTATATCTAAAATGACTAAGTCCGTATAAATTAGTCCAGTTGGGTTGATCATAATATTGTCCAATCCCTTTCTTCCCAAAAAAGGACCAATAAAAAAACGTCTAGGGCAATAATCGTTAGCATAGAAATTGTCCCAATAAATTATTTCATTCGGTAAAATTTTTTTTATTCTTGAATAATTTGTTAACGTCCTTGCAACAACATTTTTACCACAATAGAATACTTTAATTTTTGGATTTAAGACAAAACTCAGTTCTCTTAAATAATTAGGTTCTTCACCAATTAATTCGTCTGCATAAATCCTAGGCACGAAATAAATATTTTTACCTAAACGTTTAGACAGCATATTTGCCAGAACACCATGAGCTGTCCCTTCTGATACTTTGTTTCCAAATTTATTTATAAAACCTTCTGGAATATCGTCTAATAAAAGAGCTATTGAATCAGCACCATCACTGAGTAGTTGTTTTGCTTTATTATGGAGTAGATTAAAATCCAGAGCTTCATTTTTTGGTGTCTTTTCAATAAAATTTTCAAAATCAAAATCTAGTCCTGGAGCAATTCCAGCTATGACTTTTATATTGTTAATATTACTAAAGTTCGTGAAATCACGAAAATGTGTTCGCCATTTCAAATCATATTTTTCTCTCCAATTTAATCTGTGTTTTTCATCTTCTTTGGGAGCATAAAAATAACTGTTCATATTATTTCTTTTAAGCGAATTAACTATGAGTTTTCTATCATTCCAACTTAATAATTTGCCATAATAACCTTCTATGTAGCCTATTATATTATTTTTAGAATTAATTTTTTTCATTTGATATTTTTACCCCTTGGAATACCATGATATCTAAATTAGGAGAAAAAAGTAATGAAAATTTTAGCACTAGGAGCTCACCCCGACGACATTGAAATTTTTATGTATGGTCTAGTTTCTATTTATAAAAAAGAAGGTAATCAAATTTTTACAATGATTGCCACTGATGGAGCAAAAGGAGGTTCTTATGCAGATGACCAATTAACTAAACAGAGAGCTAAGGAAACTATTGCAGGGTTAAAAAATTTATCTACACCTATTTTTTTAAATATACCTGATAGTGAGTTAGGAGCCGATCCTCTTCATCAAAAAATTATTAAAGAAAACATTTTAAAAATTAGACCTGATTTGATCATTACACATTCTAAAAATGACTATCATACTGATCATTGCTCATTATCATTATTAATAAAAAATGCCGTAAGTCATTATATACCTATATTATATTGCGACACTATGATGGGAGTAAATTTTCAGCCTAATTATTATTTTGATATTACAGATCATTTTGAAATGAAAAAAGAAGCAGTTCTGAAACATGTTAGCCAAGATCCTCAAAGGTTTGTGGACCTGTTCAAATTAATGAACTCTTATAGAGCTGCTCAATGTAATGCACCAAAAGGTAAATACGCAGAGGCATATAATTTCACTTCTTCGTTTCCTTTTTTAGATATAAGAGAAATTTTACCTTCATCTCTTAAATTAAGACCTTTTCATATTGATAACCAAAATGGCTTTTTATAGATAGTTATATAGTTTACCTCCTGAGGTAGCTTTTGAAACCCCAGTTGTGGATGGAAAAGTGATTGGAAGATTATAAATAGATCTTGCTGACAAGTAAGCGATTAATTCAGATTCAATATAATCAAAATCAATTTTTAACTCCTCTTCATTTAAAAAATTAAATTTGAACCTATTTTGTAACCTGTTCATTAAGTAAGTATTTCTGTATCCACCGCCAGTAATTAAAATATTATTAATTTTTTGAGGTAAAAATTGTAAACTAGAAACAATTGACTCAATTGTTAACTCTGCCAAAGTAGCCATAATATCAGCATTAGAATAATTTTCTTTTATCAACGCATTATAAAAATCTATGAATGAGTGTTTATCTAAAGATTTTGGAGGTGGTTTTTTAAAAAACTCATGATTAAGAAAACTCTTTATTATTTTCTTATCTGGTGTTCCTTTTGATGCTAAAGCCCCACTTTTATCAAAGTATTTGTTGGATATAACAGCCATATATTTATCCATAAATGCGTTCCCTGGACCAGTATCAAATCCAATTAATTTTTTGCCATCCCAGTAAGTTAAGTTTGAAACACCGCCTATATTTAAAATACACGATGGTAGTTTTAAATTAAACTCTTCTATAATAAATTGATGATAAATAGGTGCTAATGGAGCTCCTTGACCATTTAATTCAAGGTCTTTAGATCTAAAATTGAAAATAACATTTTTATTAAAAATATTAGCTAATTTTTTTGGGTCACCAAGTTGAATAGATTTTTTTTTGATTGGAT
>CABYBQ010000086.1 GCA_902517275.1 uncultured SAR116 cluster alpha proteobacterium | reverse complement strand
CAATTTCACTTTATTTCCATGAATTATTATTTCTGCAATATTTTTAAGAAAATTTTTATCTTTTGTCGAAATCTCATTTTTACTTAATGTGATTTTAATAATTTTTTTGTTTGATTTTGCAAGAAGAGAATTTGTAGTTTCATTTGTAATAATTCTACCTTTATTAATAATAGCTATATGGTCACATAAATTTTCTGCCTCTTCTATATAGTGCGTAGTTAATATTATAGTAACACCTTGTTCATTCAATTTTTTAAAATATTTCCATAATTTTTGTCTTAACTCTACATCTACCCCTGCAGTAGGTTCGTCTAGTATAACAATTGGGGGAGAATGTACCATTGCTTTAGCAACTAGTAATCTTCTTCTCATTCCACCAGATAATGTTCGACTATAACTCTTAGCTTTATTACTTAAATCCATTAACTTTAATAATTCAT
This sequence comes from uncultured SAR116 cluster alpha proteobacterium, assembly GCA_902517275.1. GTDB lineage: Bacteria > Pseudomonadota > Alphaproteobacteria > Puniceispirillales > Marisalimonadaceae > Marisalimonas. The sequence continues at coordinate 2,031 of CABYBQ010000086.1, read as the reverse complement.
CTGTCCTCCAAGATTTTTTAGGAACATTAAACATACCAGAATGTAAATTTAAAGTTTCTTGAGGAGTAAAAAAAGCATCAATATTTAACTCTTGTGGAACAACACCTATTGCTAATTTTGATTGTTTTCTATATTTGTCAATATCATAACCCCATACAATTACCTGGCCAGAACTTTTAATAACCGCTCCAGAAATAATATTTATCAGCGTTGATTTACCTGCACCATTAGGGCCCAAAAGACCAAAAATACTTCCAGCTGGTATATTTAAAGATACATTGTTTAATGCATTATTTTTAGTATCTACATCATAGAATTTATTAAGATTTTTAATTTCCAAGGCTAATTTATTATCTGGAATTTCCCAATAATTTTTATTCATTTATAATCTTTCTAATGATTTTTCCCAGATCCCAAAAAAAAATATCAGATCTTTATGATTTAATGACAATTACATCAATTTATTTATAATATAATATCAATACAATAACTGTAATTTTTTTTAAAATAATCTTAAATGAGCGATAATTTAAAACACACTAAAAGACCAGATATAAAATTGAATGACCCGAATAATTTAATATTAATTGACGGCTCAGGGTATATTTTTAGAGCTTTTTATGGGTTGCCCTCTATGACAAATGAAAATGGGGTGCCTGTCAATGCAGTGTTTGGTTATACAAAAATGTTACTCAAGCTGATTGATGATTTTAAACCAATGTACGTAGCTGTTATATTTGACGTTGCAAGAAAAACATTTAGGAATGATCTTTACGATTTATATAAAGCTAATCGATCTGATCCCCCGGAAGAATTAATTCCTCAATTTTCAATTATTAGAGAAGCAACTAATGCTATTGGCTTACCTGTTGTTGAAATGGAGGGTTTTGAGGCTGACGACTTAATAGCAACATATTCAAACATTGCCCAAAAAACAAATAAAAAGGTAATTATAATTTCTAGTGACAAAGATCTTATGCAATTAGTTGATGATAACACAATATTATTTGATCCAATGAAACAATATTGGATTAATGATGAGCAAGTTTTTGAAAAAATTTGGGGTTTATTCAAATAAAGTGATCGATGTTCAATCACTTGCAGGTGACAGCAGTGACAATATACCTGGAGTTCCTGGAATTGGTGTTAAAACAGCTGCGGAGTTAATAAATCAATACGGTGATTTAGAACAACTGTTGACCAGAGCAACTGAAATAAAGCAAAATAAAAGAAGAGAAAATTTAATAGAATATGCTGATCAAGCAAGATTATCTAGATCATTAGTAACCTTAAAAAAAGATGTACCAGTTAGCTCAAAAATTGATGAGTTCAAAATAAACTCTATTTTAGACCTTAACAAACTAATTCCTTTTTTAAAATTGCACGGATTTAAAAGCTTATTAAATAAATATGAAAATGTTGTGAAAGAAGAAATCAAAGAAGAATCAAAAGTTTCAAAATTAAATGTAATCAAAAATGATCAGGAATTTAAATCCATTTCAAAAAATTATTATTTAATTGAAAATTTATCGGACTTAAAACTTTTTTTTAGACAGATGTTATGATAAATCTACTATTGCTGTTGATTGTGAAACGGACTCTTTAAATGCTAAAAATGCTAACTTAGTTGGTATATCATTGTCATTTGAAGAAGGTGAGGCTTGTTATATACCTTTAAGGCATGGTATAAATTTAGAAAATAATCAGTCAGGGTTTATTTTTGATGATGTAAAATCATTTAAACAAATTCCATTTGACGACGCAATTTCCTTAATTAAACCACTTCTAGAAGATATTTCAATTTTAAAAATTGGCCATAACATTAAATACGATTCATTAGTAATGAAACAGGAACATAATGGTAATATTAATTTAAACCCTGTTGGTGATACTATGTGTATTTCATATGTGGTAGATCCAGGAAGAGTGGATAGTCACAAATTAGATGCTTTAGCATTGCGTGAATTGAACCATGATACCATCAAATATGATGATATTTGTGGAAAAGGAAAAAATAAAATTTCATTTAAT
>CABYBQ010000085.1 GCA_902517275.1 uncultured SAR116 cluster alpha proteobacterium | reverse complement strand
ACTGGCCATAGACTTAAAAGTAAAAAAAGATTATTTCAAAACCCGTTAGACGAAATAGACGGTATAGGTGCTCAAAGAAAGAAATCATTGCTTGATGAATTCGGTTCAGCAAAAGCTGTTGGAACAGCCAGCTTAAAGGATTTATTAAAAGTTCAAGGAATTAACAAGTCAACAGCACAAAAAGTATTTAACTTTTTTAATTAATAATAATTGCTTAACTATAATAGATTTTACCTTTATTGTAATAGCAAAATAGATGTTAAGTAAGGCTGTAAATGCTAAAAGAAAGTTTAATCAAAAGCACAATACCTAATGGTTTAACTTTGTTCAGATGTTTAACAGCATTATTACTTCCTTTAATTGTTATCTATGGCGGTGAAATTGGTGCAATAGTTGCTACTCCTTTGTTAATTTTAGCTGGTATGACTGACTATTTTGATGGTTTTTATGCTAGAAAATATAAAGTGATATCTAATTTTGGAAAAATTCTAGATCCAATTGCTGATAAACTTTTGGTTATTGGATTAATTTTTGCTTTAGCTTCAGAGCATATGTTCGAATATAATTACGCTTTTATACCTGCTCTTATAATCGTTTTGAGAGAAATTTTAATTAGCGGTATAAGAGAAAGTATTGCTGGTTATGATATTACCTTAGAAGTAACCTTTCTTTCAAAATGGAAGACCACAATACAACTGATTGCCTGTGGCAGTTTCTTAGTTTGGCGAACAAATACTTTTTCCTATAATATAGAAGTGTTAGGCATTATTTCATATACTTTTCTATGGGTTGCGGCCATAATTACTTTTGTGACTGGAATTCAATATATTATGAAATTAGTTTTATTTTTTAAAAATAATAAAAATGAGAGTGAGTAATGGTTATAAAATACTTTTCTTGGATTAAAGAACATATTGGTAAGTCAGAAGAATTTCTTGAACTACCTGATAATGTAAAAAACATAAGTGAACTTATTAATTACCTAAATAATTTGAACGATAATTACAAAAAAGTATTTGAAAAAAAAGATTTAATTAAAATTGCTGTAAACAGAACATATTGCTCTGTTGAAAAAAAAATAAGTAATAATGACGAAATAGCTTTTTTCCCACCTGTGACAGGTGGATAAATGGATAGAAAAACAACGATCCCAGTTAAAATCAAAATACAGAATCAAGATTTTGAAGTTTCAGAAGAGACTAAAATTTTAAGAGAAAATCAAACAGGTGCAATTGTGAATTTTGTTGGCGTTGTGAGAGGTTTTGATGAAAGAAATAATAGTTTAATAGAATCAATAACACTCGAGCATTATCCTGGAATGACTGAATTAGAAATTGAAAAAATTGTTAAACAAAGCTGTGAAAGATGGAATATTACTGGAGTAACTGTAATACATAGAGTTGGGAAATTATTACCCTCAGATCAAATTGTTTTTGTTGGTGTATCTGCAAAACATAGACAAAATGCTTTCGACAGTTGTAATTTTATAATGGATTGGCTAAAAACAAAAGCTCCTTTTTGGAAAGTTGAAGAAAATAACAATCAAAAAAAATGGGTTAACTATAATTTGTCTGACGATGAAGCAACAAAAAAATGGGTTGTTTAAAATTTTCTAACCACCATTAACCAAATCTGAATAAGCTTTTGTGAGTATTAAACAAAATTCAGCTGGTTTAAACTTGTAATCTCCAATTGATTGAACTGGAGTAACTTCTGCAGCTGTACCTGTCAAAAAACATTCTTCAGCCTCAGCCATTTCTTCTGGCATAATTTTTCGTTCAATAATCTCAATACCATTTTCTTTGGCAAGTTTCATTACTGTTCTTCTTGTAATTCCATCAAGAAAACAATCAGCTAATGGTGTATGAAGTTTTCCATCTGGCATTCTAAAAAAAACATTAGCGCCTGTTGCCTCAGCAACTTGGCCTCTATAATCTAACATTAGTGCGTCACTATAACCTTTTGCTTCTGCTTCATGTTTGGAGAGTGTACAAATCATGTATAAACCAGCAGCTTTAGCGTGAACGGGTCCACATTCAGGACTTGGACGTCTCCACTTAGCAATATCAAGTTTTATTCCTTGCATTTTTTGATCTGGATCGAAATAACTTGGCCATTCCCAAACAGCAATAGCTACATTTATTTTAGTTGATTGTGCAGAAACAGCCATCATTTCACTACCTCTCCAAACTACTGGTCTTACATAAGCATCTGACAATGAATTTTTTTCAAGCAAAAGATCTTTTGCTTTTTCTATTTCATTTTTTGAATAAGGTATTTCCATATCAAGTGAATGGGCGGAGTCAAATAACCGTTCAGTATGTTTCTTTGTTTCAAAAATTTTTCCTTTATATGCCCTTTCACCTTCAAAAACACAACTAGCATAATGTAAACCATGATTTAAAACATGAATGTTAGCTGTTTTCCATTCAACTAAATTTCCATTATGCCATATATAGCCATTACGATTATCAAATGAAAAGTTATCCAAG
>CABYBQ010000084.1 GCA_902517275.1 uncultured SAR116 cluster alpha proteobacterium | reverse complement strand
AAAAAAATTAGAAAAATTTGGTCCATATATTTTTTCTAGACCTGAGCCACAAGCTATATGGGCGCCAAGATTAAAATCTAAAGTGTGGGAGAATTCATCTGGATCATTCCTTAGTTCAGCATCTCTAAAAAATGACGATATCAGAGGTAAGTGGATAATTAAAAATTATGTCCCAAAAAAATGGGAAATGTCATACGATAAGATAAAGTTTTTTGCCAGCCCTACCTCTTTTAGGCATTTAGGATTCTTCCCAGATCAGTCACCTCATTGGATTTGGGCAGCGCAAAAAATCAATCGATTTATATCTATTATGAATGATAACAATTATCCCAAAATTCTCAATTTATTCGGATATTCTGGTTTAGCATCCCTTCATGCAGCCACATGTGGTGCTTGTGTAACCCATGTTGACGCAAGTAAAAAAGCCATTAATTATGCTTTTGAAAATAGAAATCTTTCTTCTTTTCAAGAATTACCTATTCGTTTTATAACCGAAGATGCTGTTAAATTTGTAAATAGAGAAATCAGAAGAGGGAACAAGTATGATGGTATTATTTTAGATCCTCCTAAATATGGAAGAGGACCAAATGGAGAAAAATGGAACTTATTCAATGATCTTCCTTTATTGTTAAAATGCCTTCCACAAATTTTGTCTAACAATCCAATCTTTATAATTCTAAATAGTTACGCAATAAGATCTAGCCATATTTCTTTGCATTATGGCCTCAGTGAAGTGATGAAGAACTTTTCTGGTAATGTGGAGTCAGGCGAAATATCTATAATCGAGGATCAAGCTAATCCTCGTCAAATTAGCACAGCTATTTTTGCAAGATGGGAAAAAAGATATCTTAATTAGGGTTTTTCCTAATTGATTCATAAAGTGCAACACCTGTTGATACTGCTAAGTTTAAACTGTCTGAGCTACCGAACATTGGTATTTTAATTATTTGATCACAATAACTTAAAATCATTTCAGATAGACCTTTTTGCTCATTACCAGCAACTAAAACAAATGGAAGATCCCATTTTGTTTTGGTATAGTCACTAGCATTTTTTAGAGCGGTGCCAATTAAACTAACCTTATTTTTAATTTTCCATTCAATAAAATCATCTAAGTTTACCTTAGTAATATTTACATTGAAAATAGCTCCCATACTGGCTCTGACTGACTCATATGAAAATGGATCCGTGCACCCACCTAACAAGATACATTCCCTAGCTCCAACGGCATCCATAGTCCTTATAACGGTACCTAAATTACCAGGATCTCTAATAGATTCTAAAGCTACAAAAATATCTTTATTTAAATTTAATGGTAAATTGCTCCATTTTTGTTCAATTACACCTAATATATTTTGTGGATTATCTTTATGAGAAATTTTTTTTAGAATATTGGGTGTAACACCGACTACATCACCTCCTTTTAACAAAACCTCATTGATTAAATCATTAATTTGGGGTTTGTAGATGAAAGACTTGTCATAGAGGAGGTATTTAAAAGACCAGTTATTATTTAATGCTTCTCTGCAAACTCTCATACCCTCAGCTAGAAATAATTTAAGCTCACTTCTGTATTTACGTTGAGATAAACTTCTAATAGTCTTAATCCTGTAATTAGAAAGACTTGTAATTTCATAATTTTTTCCAATTTCAATCACTTTTCTAACCCTAAATCAGCTTCAACCCAAAAAATATAAATTAATGACAGTTTTGGAAAACATAAAATTTCAAAAAGGCTAAATTACCAATTTAAACTAAATGTCTTATTATCTTAAAACCCTCAGCAGCTTCAAACCCATTTTGGCTGCCTCTATATTTAGCTAATGCTTCTACAGCTTTTAAATTTCTAGTACTATTTGAGCTAATTTGAGAGGAGTAACAATTCAAAGCATTCATTTTATTTTTGAACACATTTGAGATATCTATAAACATTTCTGGAACAAAATTAGCTTCAATATAAGGAGCGTTCCAATCTGTTTCAGAGAGCGTTTCATAACAAAAGATAAATTTTGGATATTGCGGCCCTACTGGCCTACAAGCAACCATAGCGCTTTCAAAAGAAATTCTATGGTCAATATGTCTATCTGGAAAAGGAATAGCAACTGAATATGCATGTTTTTCATTAAGAAAGGACTTTATTAAACCATTTATTTCAGAGACTGGTTTTTCATTTATAAAAGTAGCAGGAATGTCAAGAAACTGAATTGTTTCAACACCAAGAATTTTAGATGCTTTTTTGCACTCTTCCAAAATAATATTATACGAGCTTTTTGGGTATAACGGAGGCAGATGTCCACTTATAAACAGTATATGAACTGAAATATCAAGTGAGCTTGCACGTGCAATTAATCCACCGCAACCTAAAACTTCATCATCAGGATGAGGCGCTATTATACATAATGAATTACCTAATAGATTTTTCATATTATCTTACTCTCCATAGTCCTAATATTGAATAAAGTTCCTAAAACATTGTTTTTTTTAAGCTTTGAATAGATGTCATC
>CABYBQ010000083.1 GCA_902517275.1 uncultured SAR116 cluster alpha proteobacterium | reverse complement strand
AGAACTTGGTATTGCTGAGATGAACCTTTTTTTAATGTTAGGTGCAGCTGGACTCTCTCATGAATTTTTTGGAGAGAGACTATTTCCAATTGGTACAGTATATGACCCATTTATATCTAGGGGATTAGATGCAATGAATTATGCTTGTTATCAAGATGCTAGATTTATGATTGTTGGAACTCCATCAGGAATTTCTTTAGCTCCAGAAGGAGGAGCTCATCAGTCCATTGGTACACCTTTAATTGGTATAAGTCAGCCAGGGCTTTTAAGTTTTGAACCTGCTTTTGCCGATGAACTAGCTTTAATTATGAATTATGGTTTTAATTACCTCCAAGATGAAGCCGGTGGATCTATTTACTTAAGATTAACTACCAGATCTATTGATCAACCTATGAGAGAGATCGATAACGAGTTGAAAAATAATATTATAAGGGGAGGTTATTGGTTAAAGAAGCCAGGTTCAAATCCAGAAGCTATTATTGTTTATCAAGGAGCTGTTGCAAGTGAAGCAATAGAATCAACAGCTTTATTAGGAGAAAAATTTAAAGATTCAGGGGTGCTAAGCATTACAAGCTCTGATAATCTATTTCATAATTGGAAAAATCAAACTCTATCATTTCAAAATAAAACAACTCAAAGCCATATTGAAAAATTATTAGAGTTCATCCCAAGAGATACCAGGATTATAACCGTTGTAGATGGTCATCCCATGACTTTATCGTGGATAGGATCAGTTTATGGTCATAAAACAATTCCATTAGGTGTCGATAGTTTTGGACAAACAGGTAATATTAAAGATCTTTTTACCGAGTTTCGAATTGACACAAGTAACATATGTAACCTAGGGTTTAATTACAGTTAAAAATAATACTTTAAATAATTAATTCAGAAAAGTGGGGAGTATAATGATTAAGTTAGTGAGAATGTTATTCATTTTTGTAGGATTTTTGGGTCTTGCCTCAAATAGTTTTGCAGCTGATGTAACAATGAGAATATCTATACAATTACCAATGAAAAGCCATTTAGGTCAAAACTTACTTCTTTTTAAGAATGATGTTGAAAAAAAGTCAAATGGAGAAATTGAAGTTCAAATTTATGACTCAGCTCAACTGTACAAGGATAAGGAAGTTCCTGCAGCTGTTGGATCAGGTTCAATTGAATCTGGAGTTGCTTCTTTAACTAGATACGTTGGTGATATTCCTGCAGTTGATTTGTTCTACCAACCATTTTTATTAAATAGTGAAGAAAAAGTTCGAAAAGCAGTTGCTAAAGGTTCATCTATAAGAGGACCAATTGATAAAGCAATTGAAGGAACTGGGTCTACAGTATTGTGGTGGCAAGCTTACGGAAGTGCTATTATGCTATCAAAAGGTGAGGCAATTAAGAATCCTTCTGATATGAAAGGAAAAAAAGTAAGAGTTTTTGGAAAAACTTTAGGTGCTTTCGTAAAAGCATCTGGGGGAGCTGCAACTTTAATTTCAGGATCAGAACAATATCTAGCTTATCAACGTGGAACAGTTGACGTAGGAATGACGGGTGTTTCTGGTGTGAAATCTAGAAAGTTATTTGAAGTTATGGATACAATAACAAAAACAAATCATGGTGATATTGAGTTCCTGGTAGTTGCAAACACAAAATGGTTTAATTCTTTATCGAGTAAACATAGAGATATTATTATGAGTTCTGCAATGATGGCTGAAAAAGATGTAAGGGATAAAGTGTCTGCAATTGAAGCAGATGCCTATGCTTTAGCTAAGTCAAAAGGTATGAAGATTGTTACTCCAAGTGCTTCTGATATAGACGCATTCAAGAAAGCATCTAAACCTGTTTATGATGCGTATAAGAAAAATGCTGGTAAATTAGGTGAGCAGTTACTTGAAGCTGCATCTAAGTTATAAAATAACATAAGGCGACAATTGTAACATTGTCTCCTTATTTTGGTATTTATAATGACAATTTATGAAAAGCTTATTTTAAAATCTGCATGGTTGTCTGCAATTCTTTTTGGTCTTGCTGGCATAATGTTAACTTATGAAGTTGGTGCGCGTTATTTATTTATTGCACCAACTAGTTGGGCCGCTGAATTAAGTCAACTATCTTTAATTTATGGAACATTGTTAGCTATGCCATGGGCCTTACAACATCGAAGGCATATCCAAATAAATGCTATAATTCATAAATTAAGTGAACAGAATCAAAGAAAAATTGGAATTATCATGATGTTGGTCTTAATAGTTTTTTCTTTTTATGTAGTTGTTTATGGGTTTGAAATTTTTATAGATTCTTTTGAAAGAGGCAGAACAACAGGTAGCTTACTTGACCTTCCTTCATGGATAGCAGAGTTACCAGTACCTTTCTGTTTTCTTATGCTAATAATTCAAGCAATTTTAGAAATTAAGAAAATGGCAAATGGAATAACACCTCCATCAGGTGATCATTAATAATTTAAAGGTTAAATAATGACAGTTATAATGGTTCTAGGAGTAATGTTTGCTCTTTTATTGGCAGGCTTGCCTGTCGCATTCTCCTTAGGTGTATTAGGTCTTGGAATGCTAGTTATTGGAGGGTTTTCT
>CABYBQ010000082.1 GCA_902517275.1 uncultured SAR116 cluster alpha proteobacterium | reverse complement strand
AATGTTCCACCATCTTTAAGTCTTGTTGATGTTCCTAAAATAACTATTTTTTTCTTGTTGAAATTTATAACGCTTTCTACTTTTTCTTGAGTGGTTAAGCTCACCATTGCTTTTTTTCTATTTTTTATCCACTCTGCAGGTGACGTTCCATCAGGTGTGTCAATACATCCAGATTTAAGCCCTGTATCCAACATATCCCACCTAGAGACACCAGGTTTAAGATCAAAACCCATTTTCTTTTGTATGTTTCTAGCTTCTTTATTTGCCATAATCAGATGATTATCTTTATCCCATAACATTAACATATTTGGAATAATTTCTATGGAATCACGAAGTTGTTTTAAGGATTTTTCACCTTTTTTTATTTCTGTAATATTAATTGCATTTTGTAATGTGCCACCATCTGGCAATCTTTTTGAAATGTTTAAAACTATATTTCCATTATTAAGTTCAATTTCGTCTCGTTGTTCATTTTTTAAAGCTTCATATTCATTCTGCTTTAATTCATAAAATTTTTTCCTCGTTATTCCCTTTGGTATTGGAAACAAGCCAAGTTGAACGCCATTTTTGACCATTGATATTCGTGATGTGCCAGGCTTTAAGTCAAAATTTAGTTTTTTCATATCATTAATTGATGTCTTGTTTGCCATTATTAATTTATTTTCTCTATCCCACAAAGAAATACTGTTTGGCATTACATCTATAGCGTCAATAAGTTGTTTTTGGCTTTTTTCTACTTGTTTAATCGCAGTAATGTCAGACCAAAGCGAAATCGTGCTACCATCATCTAATCTTGTATCAGTAAAAAGGAAAGAGGTTCCATTAGAAAACTTTGCTTCTCTTGTTCTTTGCCCAGAAAAATTTTTCCAATTTTCTTTCATTTTATTTATGTGTGCTTTTTTGTTTAATCCACTTTGTAGTATGCTGAAATCATTATTGATTAAATGATTGACATGATCAAACCTATGAACTCCGAGTTGTAAATCAAACCCTAGATTTTTTAGATGATCGACAGCTGACTTATTAGTTGCTATTAATTTATCATTTTCATCCCAGAACATTAAACCATTAGGTAGTGTTTCAATTCCATCTTTTAATCTAAGAAGTTCAATTTCTTGTTTTTTGTTTTGAGTAATATTAGTTACAAATTGTAACGTTGACTCATCTGGCAATCTATATGAAGAAGCAAGATAAAATTCCTTGTTAACAATAACCTCATAAGTTTCTTGATCTTTTAAATCTTCAAATTGTTTTTTTCTTTGTTTTAAAAATTGGCTATTTGATATCCCTTTTGGCGGCTCCATTAAACCTTTCTGAAGAGCATTTTTAACCATTTCAACTCTAGATGCTCCCTTTTGTAATTTAAAACCCCTTTTTGCGTTTTCTTCTCTAGCTTTTTTATTTGCCATAACAAGTCTGTTACTTTTATCCCATAACATTAAGTTACTTGGTGTAAATTCTATTGCGTCTGCAAGTTGTTTAAATTCTAATTGTTGTTTTTTTAAGTTTGTTATATCTGTATAAACACTTAGTAAAGAACCATCTTCAAATTTAATCTCATTAGCTAAAATAGTACTACCGTCAAATATTGAAACTTCTCTACTTCCAGAGGTTAACTTAGATCTTTCTGATAATCTAAGAGATATATATTCCTCTGAATTTATCCCTCTGGGAATATGATATAAATTTGCAGAGATTTGTTTTCTCAACATTTCTTCAAACTTAGTACCAGATTTTAATTTAAAATTAACTCCCCATTGCTTATGAAGTTGCTCAGTCTTTTTATTGGCTATGATTAACTCATCATTTTCGTCCCAAAACATTATTCCACTGGGAAAACTATCTATTGCTGACGCTAATCTTTTTCTTTCAAGATCTTGTTCAACTATTTGTGTTACATTCGTCATTAATGTAAGCATGTTACCTTCTGATGTAGGGGTGTCTTTTATTTGAACCCATCTTCCAGTAGGACCTTTAAGAACATACTCCTGAGGCTTGCCTGAAGACTTTGCTAATTTGTAATTATTACTTCTATGAACTAATTCTTCATGTTTCATAAGCTTTGCATCTTCAACCTTTTGTATTCTATCAAAAAAGTTTTGGCCTATTTCAAAATCTAAATTTAATTTAATCCACCTTTCAGATGTTTTTTTGTTTCTATATATTACATTGTCGTTTTCGTCCCAGAGAACAATTGCTGTGTCCTCACTATCAAATGCATCAATTAGACTACTAGCTAACTTGATGTTTATATCCATTTAAATACTCCTTAAAATAACAATTTTTACATTTTCTTTTCTACAGATCTTAATCTGTAAGATAAGGCTTTCAGTGAACCTTTAACAAATACATCTGAATTGTTAACACGCTTATTAAATTCTTCTTTTGTTATGGATATGATTTCACTGTCTACTAAACATCTGGCAGTCGCCATTCTTAATTCATTTTCAATAACGCCCATCTCACCAAAGAGTTCATTCTCTTGAATAATAAAATTGGGATCGTTGCTTCGGTTGGTTGGTAAAAAAATCCCTACTGAACCTTTTACAAGCAAGTACATCTTGTCAGGCAATTCTCCA
>CABYBQ010000081.1 GCA_902517275.1 uncultured SAR116 cluster alpha proteobacterium | reverse complement strand
AATTTATTAAGACATTTAATAGAAATTAGATCTATAGTTGGAATTTTAAAAAATGTTGATGCAGAGAACTTACATAAAAAAACAATTAAAATGGGGGAATTCTGCAGAGGCTTTCAGATGCCAAATGATTGTTTTGCATGGTTCCACGGAGGATCATTAGTTCCTAAAGATATTATAAAACAAACTTTAAACAGGATTGGTTACAAAAATAGAATTTTTCAACTTGCTGAAGACACTGGTTTTTGTAGATTATCCAATATGGATACAGTTGTTTTTGTAGATGTTGGTTTAAAACCAACAGTAGGTACGAATACAAAAGCAAGTTTATTTGCATTTGAGTTTTTTTATAAAAAAGAAAAAATTATTTCTAATCTGGGAGAATTAACTAAATCTAGTATTAAGAGTGCCAAAAGTTCATTAGCGTCATCTGCTGCTCACTCTACTTTAAGTATTGATGATAGAAATAATATAGATCTAACAGGAAAAAGAAAAACTGAGATATTAGAAGTCAAATACGGAAAGACAAAGGATGGAAACTTATTAGATTTAACACATTCTGGTTATAAGACTATTTTTGGGATAAATCACAAAAGACAAATTTATCTATCTAATAAAAAAAATGAAATAAGGGGTAAAGACGTAATAATAAATCTTGGAAATATTGGTTCAATACCCAAAATGGCAAGTATTCACTTTCATTTAAATCCAAACATTGAACTTATAAAAACTAGAAGTGGTTCTATTTTATTGAACCACTTAAAGGGCTTTGTTTGGAAAATGACCTCTGACAATCAAGATATAGTTATCCGGGATTCAGTTATGTTTACCCCAAAAGGTCCTACTCCTTGTAAAGAAATAATGATAATTATGAAGCTTGAAAAAATAAGGGCTTATAAGATGATCTCTTGCAATTGGGCATTTCAATTACAAAAGTAGACTGAGTTTAAATTAATAAGAAATATTTTAATTATAATATAATCAAATCAAAGATCGGTTAAATAAAATGGACAATGTTGACAATGATGGATTATTTACTGACAAAGTTAAAATTAAAAGGGCTTTGATTTCAGTAACCGACAAAACTAATATTGAAAAATTAGCTAAAGTTCTTGAGGGTTATAATATAGAAATTTTATCTACTGGAGGCACTGCTAAATTTTTAAAAGAAAATGATATACCAGTTAAGGATGTTTCAAATGAAACAAATTTCCCCGAAATCTTAAATGGAAGAGTGAAAACGCTCCACCCTAAAATACATGGAGGGATACTTAGCAGAAGAAATAATTCCGTTCATACAGACCAATTGCAAAAACATCAGATTAGAGAAATTGATCTCCTAATCATTAATTTATATAAATTTCAGGAAACCGTAAAAAACAACAAGTATAAGACTGAAGTTATTGAAAATATTGATATTGGTGGACCTGCAATGATAAGGGCCGCAGCTAAGAACCATGAGTTTGTTACTATTTTAACTGATCCTAGGGATTACTCTAAGCTTATAAATGAACTTAAAGATGAATGTGAAACCTCATATGCTTTTAGAAAATATCTTGCTGGAAAAGCTTTTAAATTAACTAATGAGTATGATCATGCAATTTCTGACTGGTTTAATAATGAAAACATTAACGCAATTGATCTACCTCAAACATTTTCATTAGATTTTAAAAAATTTTTGGAAATGAGATATGGAGAAAATCCTCATCAAAAAGCGGCATTTTATAAAACGAATGACTCTAGAATTGGAATTGCTACATCTAACCAACTTCAAGGGAAAGAGCTTTCATATAATAATATTAATGATGGCAATGCTGCTTATGAATTAATTTGTGAGTTTAATCAGCCAGCAATTGCAATTATTAAACATGCTAATCCTTGTGGTGTAGCTGAGAACGCTAATATAAATTTAGCATGGGAAAAAGCACTACAAACAGATCCAATTAGTGCATTTGGTGGAATAGTGGCTTTAAACAGAGAATTAACCCTAGATTTAGCAAAGCAAATGAAATCTTTATTTTTAGAAGTAATAATTGCACCTTCTTTTACTAATGAGGCACTTCAAATTTTTAGGGACAAACCCAATATGAGAATTTTAGCGTCAGGATCAATGCCTATACCTCAGGAAAACGGATTGGATATAAAATCTATTTCAGGAGGTATGCTTGTCCAAACTCGCGACAACAAAGTTTTACAGACAAGTGACCTGAAGATAGTAACAAAAAGAGAACCTACACAATTAGAAATAAATAATTTACTTTTTGCGTGGAAGGTAGCAAAACATACTAAATCCAATGCCATCATATATGCCAAAGATCTTCAAACTGTTGGAATTGGGGCAGGACAAATGAGTAGAATAGATTCCACAATGATAGCAAATGAGAAAGCTAAAAAATCTTCAATATTAGCAAACTTAAAATCATCAATGACTTTTGAAAGTGTAGTTGCTAGCGACGCATTCTTTCCATTCGCCGATGGTTTAGTAGCCGCTGCAGATGCAGGTGTTACTGCTGTAATTCAACCAGGTGGATCAATTAGAGATCAAGAAGTAATAGCTGCAGCAGATGAACGCAACATTGCCATGGTTTTTACATCAGTAAGACATTTCAAACATTAATTTAAAATAAATTTTCGTCTTCAAGATATTTTATAATCTTCTTAATTAA
>CABYBQ010000080.1 GCA_902517275.1 uncultured SAR116 cluster alpha proteobacterium | reverse complement strand
AGTAATTCCAGGAAATGAGAATAAAAGAATAACCCTAAAAATATCACTTACTAGAAATGGTAAAACGCCCTTAAAGGTCTCTGAAATACTAACGTCGCCAGCCATTTTATTTATTATAAAAACATTTAATCCAACAGGTGGTGTTATCAAGCCAACCTCAACAACTATAAGGGTTAATATTCCAAACCATATTGCTGTTTCTTCAGGTGTCATTCCAAATTCAAGTGTCATAATTAAAGGGAAAAACACAGGAATAGTTAAAAGTATCATGGCTAAACTATCCATTAAACAGCCTAAAAATAGATATAGAACGAGAATACAGGCTACAATTAAAAAAGGAGAAAGATTATTTTCTAATGCTATTTTACCAAGTTGATTTGGTAGTTGAGTTAAAGCTATGAAAGAATTAAAAAACTCAGCACCTAATAACACTAAAAATATCATAGCTGATGTAATTGCTGTACTTTCAATTACTTCTACCAAGTCTTTAAGCTTAAAGTTTTTATTTAAAATGGCAATTAAACCAGCTCCACCTGCTCCTATTGCTCCTCCTTCTGTTGGGGTAAACCAGCCTAAATATATTCCTCCAATCATAGTCACAAAAATTAAAATGATTTGCCAGATATTTTTAAATAATAAAAATCTTTCTTTCCAACCAACTCTATCTTTTGTAGGCCCGGAGTCTTTGACAAACCTTACGTATAATGCAATTGCTAAAATATATCCTAACGCAGCTAAAATACCCGGAATAAAAGCTGCTAGAAACATTTTAGCAATGTTTTGTTCAGTCAAAATAGAATATATTATTAAAATCACTGATGGAGGTATCAATATACCTAAAGTTCCACCAGCAGCTAATGTACCTGTGCTAAGAGCTCCAGAATATCCTAGTCTTCTTAGTTCAGGAAGAGCTACTTTACCCATTGTTGCAGCAGTAGCTAAAGAAGATCCACAAATTGCGCCAAAACCTGCACATGCACCTATTGCAGCCATTGCAACACCGCCTTTTCGATGACCTAAGCAAGCGCCTGTAAATTTAAATAGTGATTCGCTCATACCAGCTTTTCCAGCAAAGTTTCCCATAAGTAAAAAAAGAGGTATGACAGATAAAGAGTAATTTGAAAATAAATGCCATGCACTTGTTTTAACTTGAGACAAAATTGGGAGCCAACCAGCAATTAAGATGGTTCCAGTACAACCAACTATTAACATTGACAGGCCAATAGGTATGCGTAGAGCTAGCATAGAAAATAATACTGGGAAAGCTAGTATACCAAGTGTAAATTTATCCATTAAAACTAATTTCCTAATATGTCATAGACTTTTAAAATAAAAGTATAAAAGCAACAAATAGTTAGAAGAAAGAAAGATGCGATAACAGGTAAAAATGGTACCCATATAGGAAATGCTAAAAGCATAGTTTCTTCTTGGTAAACATACATATCTTTTGCTCCTAAAATCATCCTTGAGCTAAAGAAAAGGGCTACAAATCCGAATAATAGAGAGCTAAAAGCATCTAAGAAATAGATTTTATTTTCAGGTAATTTAGCTGTTATAAAGTCTACAATGACATTTCCGTTTTTAAGATGACATAAAGGTAGAAATGAACCAATAGCAACTGCACACGCAATTTCAACTAATTCAAAGTCACCCAAAATGGGTGATGAAAATACAACGCGGCCAAAAATAGAGAATATACTGATCAAGGCAGCAATTAAAAGAATAAAACCTCCAAATATAGCAAAGTATCTAGAGGTTTTATTTAAAATACGACCAAAATTATTATCTGGCTTTATTTTTAAAGTTATTAATTTTTTTATAAAACTCATTAAAAAGTTTTATAATGTTTTTTCATATTTTGAAATTAAAGATTTAGCTGTATCATAAAGTTTTTGTCCGTCTAGACCTTTACTATTAGCATTTTTAATCCAATCTTGAATTACTTCATCGGCAGCTTTCTTTATTTCTGCCAAAGGTGCTCCCTGTAGAGTATGAAATTCACCTCCAGCTTTAACGGCTAAAGCACGCGCTGGACCTTCAAATCCATCCCATAAAACACCAGCTTGTTTTGCTAACGACATTCCAGAATTATTATCTATTACTTTTTTGTGTGCTGGAGATAATGAATCATATTTTGCTTTGTTCATAACAAACAGAAAAGGAGTAGTATAAAGTCCTCTCTTCCCAGCAACATTTGTGTGCGACTTGGTAAGTTCCTGAAGCTTAAAAGATGGCATGATTTCCCAAGGAACAACCATTCCGGTAATAACGCCTTTTGATAAGGATGGCGCAACTTTAGGAATAGGCATACCAACTGGTGTTGCACCTAATTTTTTTAATAAACTAGTTGCTGAACGTGTTGGTCCTCTTAACTTAAGGCCTTTAAAATCACTAACTGATTTAATTAATGTTTTCTTTGTATGTATCATACCTGGAGCGTGAACATGCACTGCAAGAATTTTATAATCTTTAAGATCTTCTGCTCCTGCAGTTTCTACAAACTCTTGCACTGCTTGCGCTGTTATTTTTGCACTCGTTGGCATAAATGGTAATTCAAAAACTGATAATCTTGGAAATCTTCCAGGAGTGTATCCAGCTACTGTCCAAACTATATCAACAACTCCTTCACGAGCTTGATCAACTAATTGTGGTGGTTTTCCTCCAAGTTGCATTGAAGGATACATCTCAGTAATTATTTCTCCATTACTTTCTGCTTTGACTTTATCGGCCCAAGGTTTAACAAATTTAGCATTTGAGTTTGCTGGCATTGGAACCATTG
>CABYBQ010000079.1 GCA_902517275.1 uncultured SAR116 cluster alpha proteobacterium | reverse complement strand
GTGTGGTAGCTGGGGGAAAAACATAGCCAGAAATTTGCATCAAATAGGGACATTAGCTTGCATATACGATGCTGACCGTAATTTATCAAAAAAACTCAATCAAGATTTTAAATTACATAACTATACAATTAATGATATTTTTAAAAATGAAAACATACAAGCCTTGGTAATAGCTTCAACTGCTAAAACGCATAAAGATATAGCAGAAGAGGCCCTGCTAAATAATAAAGATGTTTTGATAGAAAAACCATTTTGCTTATCTTTAAGTGAAGCTACAACTCTTTCGAAATTAGCAATAAAGAAAAATAGAGTTTTAATGGTTGGGCATCTATTAAATTATCATAATGCATTTATCAAAATGAAGGATCTTATTAGAGAAGGTAAAATAGGAGAAGCCAAAAATATTCGTGCTCACCGGTTTGCATTAGGTGCCATACGTTCTCATGAGTCCGTTATATATGACTTAGCCGTACATGATGTCTCAATGATACTTGCTTTAATGCAGGAATTACCTGTGGGGATAAGTGCTCATTCCATCCATCATAATTCTAATATTGGACCAGATGCAATAAGTATTAAACTCTCTTTCAAAACAGGCGCTACAGCTTTAATTAATTGTGATTGGATGTGTCCTTATAAAGAACACAAGTTTTCAGTTATTGGTTCTGAGGGATCTCTGGTATTTGATGACACTCAGGAATGGTCAAAAAAACTGCAATATAATCCATCAACTATTAACCCCGATAATTCTATTAATTTACTACCCATTGAAAAAATTAGCGTTACAGAAAATGAACCTCTTAGAAACGAGTTAGAAGAATTTATTAGCTGTATACAATCTAGGAAAAAACCTTTAACAGATCATCTAGAAGCAGTTAATGTTCAAAATATAATGCAAATAGTAGAAGAAAAATTACAAAGAAATTAGTTTCCCATGATCCCATTCATTGATTTAAAAGCTCAACAAAACCTTATTCGCAACAAAATTGAAGAGCGTATAAAAGCAGTTTTGGATCATGGACAATATATTTTAGGACCAGAAGTAAAGGAACTTGAAAAAAAGCTTAGTATTTACACTGGCGCGAAATATGTATTATGTTGTTCGAGCGGCACAGATGCGTTATTATTAGCTCTTTTAGGACTAAAACTCAAAGCAGGTGAGGGCGTCATAGTACCTGCCTTTTCATTTGCATCGTCTGCAGAAGTTATGCCTCTGCTAGGTGCAATTCCAATCTTTATAGATATAGAGAATGAAACGTTTAATCTAGATCCAAGTAAGCTAGCTGATGCTTTTAAAACAGCCACAGAAATGGGAATTAAAGTTAAAGGTATAATGTCTGTTGGGTTATTCGGACAACCTGCTGATATGAAGCCAATTAATGAATTTGCTAAAAATAATAATTTATGGGTTCTTGACGATGCAGCCCAGTCATTTGGAGGAAAATATTATGGGAATAATGTTGGAAACCTTTGTGAAGTATCTGCAACTTCATTTTTCCCTGCAAAACCGCTGGGATGTTATGGTGATGGAGGGGCAATTTTTACAAATGATCCTGAAATATATCAAATAGCCAACTCTTCTCACGTTCATGGAATGGGGAAAAATAGATATGAATATGACAGAATTGGGATGAATGCTCGCATATCAACTATTCAAGCTGCAATATTATTAGAAAAACTTGAGATTTTTCCGTCAGAGTTAAGAAAAAGACAGGACGTTGCCAATAATTATAATAAACATCTTAATGATTTGAAACTTGATATAAAATTACCTTTAATTAAAAATAAATGTGTAAGTAGTTGGGCCCAATATACTATAATATTACCTGAAAACATTGATAGATCTGAGTTGCAAGAAGAGTTGAAATCTAAAGGTATTCCGACTGCAATATATTATCCCATTCCACTCAATGAACACGAACCTTACAAGAACTTCCCAATATCTAAAAGTGGACTAGCAAATACTAATTACCTGGCACGAAACGTTTTATCATTGCCTATGCATCCATATTTAACCGAGGATGACATTATCAACATTTCAAAAAATATTCATGAAGCTTTTAAAATAATTAAGAATAATTAATTTTTGATTTTTCTTGATACTATCAATCAGAATGTTATATTCCATTTAAGTTAAGCGGGCGTAGCTCAGTGGTAGAGCATCTCGTTGCCAACGAGAATGTCGAGAGTTCGAATCTCTTCGCCCGCTCCAATTCATTGACACAAAAATTATAAATGTAAATTTAACAATTTATGGTTATTTTTTGAGTTAGCTTTGATTTAAGTTAAAGTTTTATAAAGTTTAATTTTATAGGTTTAAATTTATCATGTTTACAAGAATTCATGTTTTGAAATTTCAAAACAAAGTTGCAAAAAACAGCTTAAAAAATACCTGTAGACTAATAAATGATAAATTATTGAAAAGAGGACTATATAGTTCAACCTTTGTTGATGTTAATGACTCAAACCTTTATGTAATCAACACATGGAAAGATGAAAAAACCTCAGACAAAGCTCATTCACAATACACTGATTTTGTAAAACAAGTTAAAGAAATGGGAGTTAATGTAGTTATTGTAGGTGGAGATACAGAAGTTATATATTCTGATCCTTCCATATTGCAAAAATATACCAAAGTAGAATAATTAAATTATACTAAAAACTTGCTCTTTTTATAATCTAGCATCCATTTCTCAAAAACTAATATCGCTTCGTCCATATCAGCAGTTTTGTTTGGATGTTTTTTTGCTCTACCTAACATGGTGGATACAACATTTACTTGATATTTTTTGTCTCTGTCTTTTATTGCATCTATAGTATAAGT
>CABYBQ010000078.1 GCA_902517275.1 uncultured SAR116 cluster alpha proteobacterium | reverse complement strand
GTTGGAATGATTACTACTTTATCAGGTGGAGGTTCCGGTTTAGGTATTGATGTTAGAGATGGTTTTATGCTTGCTGTAAAAGGCAACAAAAATATTTCAGTAATAACTAAAGATGATCAACGCAAGCCGGATATTGCAGTTCAATTAGCAGATAAAATGATACAGTCAGACAAAGTGGATGTTCTTACTGGAATTATATGGTCCAATTTGGCAATGGCAGTTGTACCGGCCACTGTTAATCAAGGTAAGTTTTATTTGTCACCTAATGCTGGTCCATCAAAACTAGCAGGAAAAGGTTGTCATAAAAATTATTTTAATGTGGCTTGGCAAAATGATAATTTACACGAAGCAGCAGGTGGTTATGCTAATTCTGCTGGTTTCAAAAATTCTTTTATTCTTGCTCCTAATTATCCAGCAGGTAAAGATGCGCTTACAGGGTATAAAAGATTTTTTAAAGGCAAGTTAGCTGGTGAAATTTACACTAAGTTAGGACAAAAAGATTATGCGGCAGAGATTGCACAAATAAGAGCTTCAGGTGCAGATAGTGTGTTTTTCTTTCTTCCAGGAGGAATGGGTATTGGTTTCATGAAGCAATTTTCCCAATCAGGTATTAAACTTCCTGTAGTTGGTCCTGCATTTTCATTTGATCAAGGTATATTGAAAGCTGTGGGAGACGCAGCATTGGGTGTTAAAAATACCTCTCAATGGTCAAAAGATATAGATAACGCTGCAAACAAAAAATTTGTAAGTGACTTTAAAAGTGAATATGGAAGACTTCCTTCATTATATGCTTCTCAAGGTTATGATACTGGTAAACTTTTGATATCAGCAATGTCTCAGGCTAAAATTAAAGATATGGATAAATTTAGAGCCGCCCTAAGAAAGGCAGATTTTTCATCCACTAGAGGTAAATTTAGTTTTGACAAAAATCATCATCCAATTCAGGATATTTATGTTCGTGAAGTGATTAAAGAAGGTAAAACTCTCACTAATAAAATCGTGTCAGTCGGATTAAAAGATCATTCAAATGCATATGTTTCTGATTGCAAGATGTAAATATAACGACTAGGTGATTTCTTAATGAAATCACCTAAGACGAATAATCCTTAAATGACGCTTATATTATTTTTTGAACAGCTTTTGAACGGCATACAATTTGGAACTATGTTGTTTCTTATGTCTGCTGGTTTGACATTGATTTTTGGTGTAATGGGTCTAATTAATTTAGCCCACGGATCCTTTTATATGATAGGAGCTTTTAGTGCGGCGTTAATTGCGGCCTTAACTGACTCCTTTTGGCTAGCCTTACTAGCAAGTCTTGCTGGAGCAGCGATTGCTGGTGTTTTAATTGAAATCATAATTATAAGACGTTTGTATAGACGGGACCATTTAGATCAAGTTTTGGCAACATTTGCTCTAATATTGTTACTTTCAGAGGGAGTTAGGTGGTGTTTTGGAGCATTTCCTTTGTACCTAAATATTCCAAATATACTTAATGGTACAGTGCCTATCTTTGATAATATAATTTATTCTAAATATAGATTGTTTATAATACTAATGGGTTTTCTAATTGCTTTAGGTCTCTATATTCTAATAACAAAGACACGTTTAGGTATTCGTATTAGAGCTGGGCAAAATGATCGTCAAATGATATCAGCTCTAGGTGTTGATATCTCAAAACTTTACACAATTGTGTTTGCAATAGGAGCGTCACTTGCAGGGTTGGCGGGTGCAATGATTGGAGCTATCCAATCAGTTGAGGTAGGAATGGGTGAGCCAATTTTAATTTTAGCTTTTGTAGTTATAGTAATTGGGGGAATAGGATCAATTAAAGGTGCTCTTGTAGGTTCTATATTAGTGGGAGTTACAGACACTATTGGACGCATTTTTTTACCGGAGTTGTTAAAAGTATTTATGGAACCATCAAACGCAACTTCGGTAGGGTCTTCAATAGGGTCAATGTTAATATATATTCTTATGGCACTTATATTAATTATAAAACCGTCTGGATTGTTTGGAAAAAGTTAACATGATTATTGAAAAATTTTTTAATAAATGGATTATGTTTTTCCTCATACTGATACCTACTAGCGGTGTTATTTTTGATGAACCTTATTTTATAACCTTGGCAACAAAAGTTGTAATTCTTGGTATTGCGGGTATTGGTTTAAATTTAGCACTCGGTTATTGCGGGCTTATTTCTTTAGGCCATGCTGCTTTTTTTGGGATTGGTGGCTACATTACAGGAATATTATCTTTTCACGCACTAAATGACGAAGTATTATTTAGTTGGCCTGTAGTTGTTTCTGGTAGTTCTGAAATGCTAATTATTTGGCCAGTAGCAATTTTAGTAAGTGCATTATTTTCTTTTATAATAGGTCTACTATCTTTAAGAACTAGTGGCGTTTATTTCATTATGATTACTCTAGCATTTGCACAGATGTTATATTTTTTTTCAATTAGTTGGCCTAATTATGGTGGTGAAGACGGCCTTTCAATATATATGAGAAATTCCTTTCCAATGGTTAACACAATGGATCCCATAAGTTTTTATGTGATTTCTCTGTTTTGGTTATTACTTTCTATTTTCATTTCATTGAGATTAATTAATTCTCCATTTGGAATGTCTTTTCAGGCAATTAAACAAAATGAAGAGAGAGTTAAATCAGTAGGGATAGAAACATTCAAAGTAAAATTGTTAGTTTTTGTTATTTCTGGAACAATTACAGGTTTAGCTGGATCGCTTTATACTGATTTAAATAGATTTGTGAGTCCAACTGTTCTTGATTGGCATACTTCAGGAGAAATAATGGTATTTGTTATACTTGGCGGAA
>CABYBQ010000077.1 GCA_902517275.1 uncultured SAR116 cluster alpha proteobacterium | reverse complement strand
AAAGTGTACAAGAATTATTATCTGTTATGGGGAAAGTACAATATGCAGGACCATTAGGATCTGGTCACGCTATAAAAGCTTTAAATAATTATGTGTCTGCTGCTGGTTTAATTGCAAGTTTTGAAGCTTTAGCTGCTGCCAGATCTTTCGGTATTGAACCAGATAATTTCTTAAAAATAATAAATGGAGCTACTGGGAAAAATAATACAACAGAAGTAAAGTTGGATAAGTTTGTTATATCAGAAAAGTTTAATTCAGGTTTTACGCTTGATTTAATGGTCAAAGATGTATCAATTGCAGATAGTTTAATCAAAGATTTATCAGCCGATAAGCCTTTATCTGAAAATGTTTCAAATTATCTTTCAAAATCGTTAGCAGAACTTGGAGAAAATTCAGATCATACTGAAGTTTATAAAGTGCTTAAAAGATAAATCACTAAATCATCTTATTAATAAGTTAATTATTTATATTCATTTGAAGCTGAGAAATTGTCGTTGTGCTTGTATTTAATTCTAGGCTCATTTTAAATTCTATCAATGATGGTCCGCTCACTCTCATCGCTTCTTGTATAGCAGGTGATATTTCTTCAATTTTTTCAATAGTAAAGCATTTTAAACCAAAGCTTTCTCCATACTTAGCAAAGTCTGGATTAACTAAATTTGTAGCGTAGTGATCTCTAGTGGGAAAATGTACCTCTTGATGATAACGGATAGTTCCATAATGTTGATTATTAGCAACTATAACTCTAATATTTGCATTTTGTGCTACTGCCGTAGCAAGTTCAGATCCTGTCATCAAAGCCCCACCATCTCCAACAATTGAGAAAACTTGTCTGTCTGGAAACCTTAAAGCAGCTGCAATACCTGCTGGAATTCCCATCCCCATAGCGCCAATCTCTGATCCAATTAGTGTCATGGAAGATTTGAAAGGAAACCTGTGGTGCATCCAACTTGTAAAATTACCTGCATCATTCGTTATAACAGAATTTTCTGGTGCAAGTTCACCTAATGCGTCGATTAAGTGGGCAAAATCAAGACCATCATTAGCATTTTTTGCAGGTTGAGTTGCATCGTTATGTAAATAACGTTGATGACATAGGGTCACCCACTCATTTCGTTCAATACTAACATTTCTACTTTTTAAATTTAATAACTGTTCCAGAAAATTTTCTGAATCAGCGACAACGCTCATATCTGTTCTAAATATTTTTCCAATGGTATTGGGATCTGGTAAGACATGTATAAAAGTCTGATCTGATGATGGAAACTTATAAGCCATATTAGGTACGCCATTAAATCGATGCCCAACCACTAATACAACATCTGCTTCCAACGCATTTTTCCTTATAGGTTCTGGAGGTCGTAAACCTAATTCACCAGCATAGTGTAAGTGATTATGAGAAAGGATATCTTGATGCTCATAAGTACATAAAACTGGTAAATTATGGACTTCAGATACGTTTTTAACAAGCTCTCTTGCCTTATTAGATGTGTGTACTTGACCTCCCACTACCAATACGGGCTTTTTTGCAGTTGATAAGATATTTGATACTTCTAGAACTTTTTCTGGAAAAGCTAGTGGCGGATTGATTTTAATTCTTTTTACATCATCTATTTCAACTTTTGCCTCTAATACATCTGTAGGTATAGATATTACTACGGGTCCTGGAATACCACTTTCAGCAATATGAAAAGCCCTAGCAGTTACATTTGCAATTTCACTTGGTGTGTTAATCTGTTCTACATGTTTGGCCATGTCAGAAAATGTCTTAATAAAATCCATCTCTTGCAAATGCATTTTACCGGTACTAATCCTATTTACTTGTCCAATAAAAAGAACCATTGGCACTCCACCTTGATGTGCCGAGTGAACGGAAATCGAAGCATTTGTTGCTCCAGGTCCTCTGCTAACAAATGCAACGCCAGCTTTACCCGTACATTTTGCGTCAGCTACAGCCATAAACCCAGCTCCACCTTCATGCCTGCAAGTTATAACGTCTATTCCTGGTGAATATAATAATTCATCCATTACAGACAAATATGATTCGCCAGGTACACAAAAGAATCTATTAACCCCATGATTTTTCAAAGTTTGAACAAAAACTGAAGCTGCTTTTTTTGCCATTATTTAATTTTCCTTAGTTTTATATAGTTGTTTTTTTTCCGCCATCTAAATTAATTTCAGTACCAGTGAGATGACGCATCTTTGGATCACATAGAAAATAAGTCAGTTCAGCGACCTCTTCTGGTGTGCCAAATCTGTCTAATCCAATATTATGAAGAGCTTTTTTTTCTGCTTCAGCAAAACTTACCCCTTCTCTATCTGCATTACTCTGAATGATTGTTATTAAACGATCAGTTGACGTCATTCCAGGATTAATAGAGTTTACGTTTACACCATCACTTAAACCTTTTTTAGATAAAGCTTTTG
Source organism: uncultured SAR116 cluster alpha proteobacterium (assembly GCA_902517275.1). Classification (GTDB taxonomy): domain Bacteria; phylum Pseudomonadota; class Alphaproteobacteria; order Puniceispirillales; family Marisalimonadaceae; genus Marisalimonas. The sequence continues at coordinate 478 of CABYBQ010000077.1, read as the reverse complement.
AAAAATTTAAGAAGGCAGCATTAACTGCTCCACCAACCATAAAAAAAGGATCAGGTGAATGACTCATTGCTCCATTAATTGAAACAATCCATCCTTTATTTTTAGAAAGAGTTGGCCAAAACGCTTTTGACAATCTAACTGCGCTATAAAATTTTAGGGCAAATCCATCTTCAAAATCTTCAATAGGCTGCTCCAAGAAGTCACCACTTTTTGTAGCTCCAGCGCTAAATATCAAAGTATCAAAATCAGTAAATTCATTCTCAATTGCTTTAATAGCACTCTCACATCCTGACTTTGTTTTTAAATCAGATGCGTGATAATATATATTTACTTTAAATTTACTTTTCAATTCGGATTTTGTTTTCTGTAGATTTTTTTCATTTGATGCAAGTAAATAAATATCTATATTTTCTTGAGCAAATCGTTCAGCTATAGCTTTACCAATACCTTTGCTACTTCCTGTAATTACGGCTTTGCG
>CABYBQ010000076.1 GCA_902517275.1 uncultured SAR116 cluster alpha proteobacterium | reverse complement strand
GATGAAAATAATGATTTAGTTAATTTCAGTGGATCTAACTTTATTTTTGGTAATGCAAAAATTGATGGAAGAAATATCGTTGTAGGAGGAGATGATTTTACGTTAAGAGGTGGTTCTGCTGATGCTTCAATTAGAGAAAAACATCTAAAATGTGAACAGATGGCATTGTCTCTTCAACTACCTTTAATTAGAATAGTTGAAGGTTCTGGCGGAGGAGGGTCAGTTAAAACAATTGAAACTACAGGTAGAGCAAATGTACCTGAAGTGGAAGGTTGGAATTTAGTCGTAGAGAGTATGGGCACTATTCCAAGAGTGGCTCTAGGGCTTGGCTCCGTAGCAGGTCTGGGAGCCGCACACCTTGCATGCTCTCATTATTCGGTCATGGTTAAAGAAAAATCTGCTGTTTTTGTAGCCGGTCCACCTGTTGTTGAACAGATAGGTCAAAAGTTAACAAAAAATGAATTAGGTGGTTATGAAATTCAATTAAAATCAGGAGCAGTTGACGCTGCTGTTGATACAGAAGAAGAGGCCTTTAATTCTGCAAAAAAATTTTTATCTTATCTACCAAATTCAGTTTATCAATTGACTGAACAATTAAGCACGGAAGATAATCCAAACAGAACGTCAGAATGGTTGATTGATGCCGTTCCAAGAGATATTAAATCTGTATATAAAATAAGACCAATAATTGAAGAATTGGTGGATAAGAATACTTTTTTTGAAATTGGGAAAGAATATGGTAAGTCAATTGTTACAGGTTTTTGTAGAATTAATGGATGGTCAATAGCTCTAATGGCAAGTGATCCATATTCTTATGGTGGCTGTTGGACATCTGATACATGTAAAAAGGTACAAAAGTTTGTTGATTTGGCTGAAACATTTCATTTACCTGTTATTTATTTAGTAGACTGTCCAGGTTTTCAAGTTGGTTTAGATGCCGAAAAAAAAGGTACAATTAAAGAAGGTGTTAGAGCTATGTCGGCCATTTGGCAAACTACAACACCATGGTTGTCAATAATAATGAGAAATTGTTTTGGTGTAGCTGGCGCCGCTCATAAGAGAGGTAGCAGTTATATCTCAAGATGCGCATGGCCATCAGCTCGTTGGGGATCTTTGCCCCTTGAAGGAGGGATTGAAGCTGCCTACAGGTCTGATATAGAAAATTCAAACGATCCTAAAGCTGAACTAGAAAAAATAACTACGAGATTGAATAAATTGAGATCACCTCTAAGGTCAGCTGAATCTTTCTTGATAGAAGAAATTATAGATCCAAGAAATACACGTAAAATTATGTGTGAATTTGCCGATTTAACAGCACCTTTGAGAAAAATAGGAATGACTAGTAGAACAATGAGACCATAGAATATGAATAAGGTTAAATAATGATTTACTCTGAAGTTTCTGGAACATTAATAAAGATATTAGTTTCAAAAAATCAAATTATAGAAGAAGACACAGATTTATTAGTGATAGAATGCATGAAAATGCATATCCCAATTACCGCTAAAAAAAGAGGAAAAATTATAGATATTTTTATTAAAGAAGGTGATTTGATTAGTGAAGGAGATAAATTATTAGAAGTAGTCTATGACTTCTAAAATTATAATAATTTTTATTATCTAATAATAAAAGGATTTGAAATGGATGTTTGTTCTGCTATCCATACTGACTTCGTCTGTAAAAATTCTTTTATAGATTCTTGTCCACTTTCTCTTCCGCGTCCTGATCTTTTGTAACCACCAAATGGGGACATAAAGCTTACGGCTCTATAAGTATTAACCCAAACAGTGCCAGCTCTCAGAGAGTCTGACATTCTAAGCGCTCTTCCAATATTGTTAGTCCATACACCAGCTGCTAGACCAAATATAACATCATTACCTACTTTTATAGCTTCTTCCTCATCCTTAAAACGAATGATAGATAAAACAGGACCAAATACTTCTTCTTGAGCAATTCTCATTTCATTATTAACATCGGTAAAAATTGTTGGCTCAACAAATCTATTTCCTCTAACATTCTCCCCAGAGTAAGCTTTTCCACCTAGAACACATTTTGCACCTTCTGATTTTGCAATTTCTATGTAACTCATGATTTTGTCAAATTGTGGCTGTGTTGTTACTGGACCTACATGTGTATCAAGTGACATTGGATCACCTATTTTTGCTTCACTTGCAACTTCAACAAGTCTTTTCACAAACTTTTCATAAATAGAATCCTGAACTAATAAACGAGACCCTGCTATGCAAGTTTGTCCTGTTGCTGCAAATATTCCCGATATTACACCCATTATTGCAGCTTCAAAATCAGCATCTTCAAAAACAATATTAGGTGATTTACCTCCGAGTTCTAAAGATACAGGCATAATTTTTTTTGCAGCTGTTTCATAGATTTTTTGACCTGAAACATCAGATCCAGTAAATGCAATTTTTGAAATATGTTTGTGTTCAACAAGTGGTTGTCCAACGTCAATACCCATACCTGTAACACAATTAACAACACCGTCGGGGAATCCCGCTTCTGAAATTAATTTCATGAATTCTAAAGTAGAAGCAGAAGTAAACTCAGATGGCTTAATTACTGCTGTATTTCCTGCTGCTAATGCTGGAGCAAGTTTCCAAGATAAAAGTAGTAAAGGAGAGTTCCACGCTGTAATCATTCCGATAACACCATATGGCTCATATTTTGTATAATTAAATATACCAGGTTTATCTGAGGGTAATACTGATCCTTCAACTTTATCTGCAAGACCACCAAAATACCTATACCATTCGGCAAGATATTTTGTTTGAGCACCCATTTCTGCAATCAACTTACCATTATCTTGAACCTCTATTTCACCTAATCTTTGAAAGTCTCTTTCAACAAGTTCAGCAAGTTTTACAAGTAATTTTCCTCTTTCTGTAGGTTTGGTTTTAGACCATTTTTTTTCAAAGGCTTCTTTTGCAACATT
>CABYBQ010000075.1 GCA_902517275.1 uncultured SAR116 cluster alpha proteobacterium | reverse complement strand
CATTGTAAGATATCTTTATAGAAAATATACTGATGTTTACGAAATATCAAAAGCAGAAGATATAGCAATTGCTGAGCAGTGGATGGAATTTCAAGCAACTGACTTACAATTGAATATGACACCAATATTCTGGGGATTAGTAAGAAACCCTCCTGAAGATCGGGATCAAGAGCTTATTGATAAGAATGTTGTTTTATTGAATAAAAAATTTGAAATCTTTGATAATTTTTTGAGCGACCGGAAGTATATTTTAAATAATAGTTTTGGTATGTCAGATATTATTATGGGTGTTGCTTCCTATAGGTATAATTCTTTGCCAATAGAGCGTCCTAATTTAACAAATTTAAAACTTTGGTATGATAAAATAAGTAAACGAGACTGTTTTAATAAAAATATTTTTGGTACTTTTTCCTAAATTAATGAGTACCTGCCTCAGGAGATTCTCATGGAAAAAATAGGATTTATTGGCTTAGGTAACATGGGTGCCCCCCTTGCTAAAAGATTGCTTAAAAAATACCAGCTTTTTGTTCATGACCTTGATGAAAATAATATTAAATACTTTACAGACAAAGGAGCATCGGCTTGTTCTAATCCTGCTGAATTAGCCTCGCAAACTTCACGAATTTTTTTATGTTTACCAACCAGTGCTATTGTAGAAAAAGTTGTAAATGGAGATAATGGATTAATAAAATCTGCTAAGAAGGATACGTACATTATTGATATGACAACAGGAGAGCCAGAAATTACCAGAAAAATTTCTAAGGCTCTTAAACAAAAAGATATTAATTTTATAGATGCTCCAGTAAGTGGGGGGCCCAAAGGAGCTAACCAAGGCAATATAGCTATAATGGTAGGTGGAACTGAAGATCAATTTTCTACTATTAAACCTATAATGGACGATATCAGTTCAAACATATTCTATGCAGGAAAGATTGGATCAGGACATTCAATCAAAGCGGGTAACAACTTACTCAATTTAATATGTAGAATGGCTACATTCGAAGTTATCTCCATGCTTGTAAAAGATGGTGTTGAGCCTAAAAAAGCAGTTAATATTATCCAGAAGAGTTCTGGAAGAAACTATGCAACAGAAATCACACTTCCGGACAATATTCTTTCTGGAAAAATGATCCAAGGTTTCAGTACTGGTTTGATGAAAAAGGATGCTGGTGTTGCGGCTAAAATTGCTGACGCTAACCAAGTTAAAATTCCACTAGGACAATTATCTCAAGAGCTTTTAAAAACTACAATAGATGAATTTGGTGAAGAAGCTGATATGAGCAACGTTGCCCTTACGTACGAAAAACTTTCTGGTGTTAAAATTAGACCTTAAAATTTATCCAATTAATTCAGTATACCCTCTTTGATTGCTTTAATTTGTAAAGCTAAAAATTTTGAAAAAATTCTGCATTGAGCTAAACTTCCTGCATGAAACCATAATCCAGGTTGCTTAGTCTGCATCCACATATTTCTAAGTTCTTGTCTGTTTTTATCAACCCCCCAAATTGGTCCAATTTTTTCAACAACCGATTTTCCAAAAAACTTTTCAACTACATATTCTTGACCTTTGTAACCGGTCGCGGTGACCATCAAATCAATTTCAAAATTTTCTCCTGATTTCATCTCTATTCCTGAAGGATTAAAATTAGAGATATCTGAAAATTGTATTACTTTAATCTTTTCATTAGCTATTAAATCAGATGCTCCTACATTAAAATAATAACCACCACCTCTAGTTAAATATTTAAATTGCCATCCAGTATTTTCTTCACCGTATTCTAATTTAAATCCAACTTTTTCTAATTTATCCAATAAAGGCTTATCAATCTCTTTTGTTTTTTGTGTGAGAAGTTGATGTGTTTTTTTTAGAACATCAAGAGGGGTTGAAATAGTAATTAAATCACAATCGTCCGTGTTGGGACCTTCTTTATATAATTGATAAGGTAGTTGTGCGCTTGGCTCAACATTAACAACCATAGATGGCGATCTCTGAACTATTTTAACGTTTGCACCATGGACATATAAATCTTGTGCAACATCATGGGCACTAGTACCTGTTCCATACACTAATACATTTTTACCGTTATAATCTCTACCGCTACTGTAGTCTGTAGAGTGTATTACCTTACCCTTATAACCTTCCATTCCAGGAATTTTATTGCGATTAGGAACTGAGCTTACACCTACAGCCATTACTATATGCTTAGGCTTCATTATCCTTTCATTACCATTAGATAATCTAAGTATAACTTTCCAATTTTTTTTAGCTTCATCATATTCTGCACTAATAAAAGTCGTTTTTGTCCAAACATTTAACTCCATACTCTCAGCATAATACTCAAACCATCCTGCTAATTTGTCTTTGGGAATATATGTTGGCCAGGTGGGCGGAAATGGCATGTAAGGAAGGTGATTTACATGTGTCTGATTATGCAATTTTAGAGAGTGATACCTATTTCTCCAGTTATCCCCTACCCTTTCATTTTTATCTATAACAAGGGTGTCGATATTTTGTTGCTTTAATCTTGCAGCAATTGATAAGCCAGCTTGTCCACTCCCAACAACTAAAACTTCAGGGTCTCTATCTTTATATAACCTATCTTCTGTTCTTACATCTAACCAATTGGGGCCCTCTAAGGTGTTTTCATATTCATCTTCTTTCTTGTTAAATGAAGAATTGAGGTTACTTAAAGCTGTAAGAAAACTCCATGCTTTAAACATTCTTGGAGCCTCAAGGTCTTCGTATAGTCTTACAACACCCTCACAATGTCCAAATTTTGTTTTAAATTTTAAAATTACTTCTATTACATTTTTACCAGCTCTAATAACTTCCCTAGGTTGAGTTCTTTGAGGGTCGATAGTAAAGTCTCTTGCGGTAACATCTAAAACATTATCATAAAGTTTAGGAATTATATTCTGTTTGCCAGATGTTGTTTGGATCTGCCAAGTCAGCGCCAATATGTCTCTCCAATGGCAATCTTCAAAAAACAATTTATTAAGATTTTCAATAGAATCTTTTTTATTATTTTTATCAGATATAGCTTCGTTAAAACTTAAAAGCCAATTAT
>CABYBQ010000074.1 GCA_902517275.1 uncultured SAR116 cluster alpha proteobacterium | reverse complement strand
AAAAAATAAACCATATCTATTATTTTTAATTTTTTTTGGCAGTCGTTTAGGATATATTTTAGCGTTAGCAGTTCCACCTACTTTACAAAAACTAATCAAAGGACAAGAAGGACACCTGGGAGACTTAGGTATACAAATTAATGATCCTAAATCCATTAGTGCTTGCGCATAATCTCCATATCTTTGATTTGGCAAATACCTCTCTGAGATTTCTTCAATATATTTTTTTGATTTTTCTAATGGCTCATCAACGGCATATAATCTAGAAAATATCCTTTCGACATTGCCATCAATAACATTTGATTTAATATCAAAAGCAATTGCCATTATAGCTGATGCAGTGTAGTTGCCAATCCCTGGCAAAGATAATAATTTGCTTTTGTCACAAGGAATTATCGAATTATAATCATTAGAAATTATTTTTGCTGTCTCATGAAGATTTTTTGCCCTACTGTAATAACCTAAACCAGCCCAATAAGAAGATACTTCTTGAAAATCTGCTTTAGCCAGTTGATCAATAGTAGTCCATTTTTTTACAAAATTTAAGAAATAGGGAATAACTGTTGACACTACTGTTTGCTGCAACATAATTTCTGATAAATATACAAAGTAAGGGTTGGGCAACTCCCCAGATAAAGCTCTCCAGGGCAGATTTCTTCTATTTTTGTCATACCAATTTAATAATAAATTAGAAAAACTTTTGTAATTATCTTTTTTTGTCTTATTCATGGTTTTATGTATATATTATGTTAGCTGTTAAAAATATTCTTTTAAAAAAATTGTGGTTTATAATATGAAGTCATTAGTAAAAATTACAGAAAATATTGTTGAAAAAAAGTTAAGCAGACTTGGTGCCGTTCAAACACATATTTTACTAAATTGGAATTATATAGCAGAACATTATTCTAATATTACAATTCCTGATAAAATTAAGTTTAATAGAAACAAAAATACTGAAGGCCAAATTACTATAAAGGTTCAAAATGGTTTTGGACCAGAAATTCAACACGCTATTCCATTTTTGTTAAACCAAATAAACTCAAGATTTGGCTATAAGGCTATAACAAAAATCAAAATAATACAGTCTGAACTTGGATATATTAAAAAAATAGAAAAAAACGTTTTTCAACAAAAAGTTTTTACTAATGACCCAGACTTAATTTCTAATATTTTGCCAGATGGAGAGCTAAAATTAGCAATGCAAAGATTCGAAATTTCTAGAAAAAAAATGCTCTGATATTTTAAATATCTATTATTTAATCAGTTGATTTAGTGTATAAGAATATTAATAAATATAATGTTAAAAGGTAAAGATTTTGAAAAAACAAATTATAGTAAATAGACGAAATACATTATTAAGTTTATTGGCCGTTAGTGTTTTCCCTAAATATAGTTATTCAAATCAAGACCTATTAAGTAACAATATGCGTAAACAATTTATGGGTTCAAAAAATGCACCGATTAAAATTAAGGAATATTTTTCTCTAACCTGTGGTCACTGCGCAAATTTTCATGTTAAGACTTTACCTCAACTCAAGGAGCGATACATTGATACTGGTAAAGTTCAATTAGAGTTTATTGACTATCCTCTTGATAGGCTTGCTATTATCGCTGCCACCTTAGCCCGAACACTTCCAACTGAGGACGGATATTTGGAAGCTATAAGCATATTATTAAAAAAACAAAAGCAGTGGGCATATTCAAAAAAGCCTCTTGATGAATTACGTTCTATATCAAAATTATTTGGAGTTTCTTCGAAACAATTTGATGAAATTTTAAAAAATATTCCGCTTATGCAAGAAATTATTAATAAAATGGAAAAAGAGTCTAAAAATTTTAATATAGAGTCCACACCGACATTTATTATAAATAATAATCATAAAATTTCAGGCGCTTTGTCTTTTAAAGACTTTGAAAAAGAACTTTTAACTTTAATTAAAGCAAAGAATTCTTAATATTAATAAAGGATAATTAATGAAGTTCAAATCTGTTAGGATTTCTGGGTTCAAATCTTTCTTAGAACCAACTGAAATACTGATTAACGATGGCTTGACTGGGGTTGTAGGTCCTAATGGTTGTGGGAAGTCAAACATTGTTGAAGCGGTAAAATGGGTTATGGGCGAAAATTCTGCACGTCAAATGCGTGGTGATGAAATGGATGATATTATTTTTGCAGGTACAAGTGAGAGACCAGCTAGAAACTTTGCAGAAGTATCTATTAAATTGGACAATTCAGAGCGAAAAGCTCCAGCAAATTTCAACCACCTTGAAGAAATTGAAATTTCTAGAAAAATTGAAAGAGAAAAGGGATCAATCTATAGGGTTAATTCAAAACAAGTTAGAGCAAGAGATATACAATTAATTTTTGCTGATAATGGAACCGGTGCACGTTCGTCAGGGATAGTTAGTCAAGGTAGAATAGCACAAATAATAGATACAACCTCTGAAGATAGAAGAATAATTCTTGAAGAAGCAGCAAATATAAAGGGGTTACATAACAGAAGACATGAGGCTGAACTAAAACTAAATGGAGCTAATGAAAATCTAAATAGATTAATGGACATTGAGCAAACTTATCAAGATCAGCTTATAGAATTAGAAAAACAAGGAAGAAAAGCTGCTAGATATAGATCAGTAGGTGACAGACTAAGAAAAGCTGAGGCAACTTTGTTTTTAACACTTTTAAATACGGCAGAAAATGAGTTTAATGATTTCAAAAAACATTTAGATTTAGCCAAAGAAAATGTAAATAAAGGACAAATTAATGTATCCAAACACACTGAAGCAAAACAAGAAATTTTAGATGGATTACCTGAGTTCAAAAAATTGGAAACTAAAAAGATAACAGTTTTACAATCTCTAAATATAACAAAAATTAGGTTAGAAGAGGAGAAATCCTCTGCAAAGACAACTTTAAACAATACCTTAAATCAAATTTCCCAAATAGAAACAGACATCCAAAGAGAAGTTGAAATTAAACAAGACGCAAAGAAAACATTGTTGAGCCTATTTGCAGAAGAAGAAAAGTTAAAATCTGAGTCAACAAATTTTTTGACTAAGAAAACTGACGCCTTAAAGCTAGTAAAAGATCTAAAGGCTAAAACAGAAGAAGCAAATACAAAACTTTCCACTATAACTTCAGAAATATATTCAATTAAATCTGATAAATCAGATCTTGAAAAGCG
>CABYBQ010000073.1 GCA_902517275.1 uncultured SAR116 cluster alpha proteobacterium | reverse complement strand
AAATATTTTAACGTCTGAACGTTTAATCAAAACACAAACTTTACCTCTATCTGAGTATGTCATAAAAAAGTTAAAAAAAATTTAAAAATTGGAGAATTATAATGAAAAAAATTGCATTTATTGGCTTAGGTAATATGGGATCCAAAATGGTTGTAAACCTTTTGAAAGCTAATTACGAGGTTATTGGTTACGATATTGATCAAAAATTAGTAGATAAACTCTTACCTTACGGCCTGAGAAAAGCTTCTACTTTGAGTGAAATTGGAGATGATATTGATGTGTTAATAACAATGCTTCCTAACGGAGAAATTGTAGAGAAAGTTTACAACAGTATTATCAGCAACCTAAAACCAAATACTTTATTGACTGACTGTTCCACTATTGATGTAAACACGGCTAAAAATTTACATAATATGTGTAGAAACAAGAATCTATCATCTCTTGACGCCCCTGTTTCAGGCGGTGTTGGAGGTGCTGAAAATGGAACGTTAACCTTTATCGTAGGTGGAGGGAACAAAGCTTATAACTTAATGTTACCTTTATTTGAAGTCATGGGTAAAAAATCTGTTTTATGTGGACCTGCAGGTTCAGGACAAGCTGCAAAAGCTTGTAATAACATGCTTTTAGCAACCACAATGATAGGTGTAGGAGAGGCTTTTAATCTGGGTAAAAATTTAGGTTTAGATCTAAAAAAATTGTTTGATGTTCTGTCCACTTCAACTGGTAGCTGTTGGGCTGTAAATTCATATTGTCCTATTAAAAGCGTAGGACCTAAAAGTCCAGCTGATAATAATTTTGAACCTGGATTTTCTGCAAATTTAATGCTTAAAGATCTTACTATAGCATTGAAAGCTATAAAGGACACAAACACTGCCGCACCTTTTGCCATAAACACGCAGGATAATTTTAAACAAATGATTGATGATAATAAAGGGGAGTTAGACTTCTCTGCCGTTGTAAATTTTAATAAATAAAGCTATTTCAAAAATAGCTTTATTTACCAATAATTAGGTTAAATTAATAGTGGTGCAATAACTAAGCTTACTATAGCCATAACGTTAATTAAAATATTCATAGAAGGCCCTGATGTATCTTTTAAAGGATCACCGACAGTGTCACCGACTACCGCGGCCTTATGAACATCAGATCCCTTACCACCAAAGTTTCCTTTTTCTACAAACTTCTTTGCATTGTCCCAGGCACCACCTGCGTTGGACATCATTAAGGCCATCATAACACAACATATTAGTGCGCCACCTAACATGCCACCAAGTGCTTTTGGACCTAACAAAAATCCAATTATTACAGGAGATAAAACTGCAAGAGTTCCAGGTGCTATCATTTTTCTTAACGCAGCTCTGGTTGCAATGTCAACACATCTAGCTGTATCAGGTTTAGCCTTTCCCTCTAATAAACCAGGTATTTCTTTAAATTGTCTCCTTACTTCTTTAATCATGTCAAAGGCTGCATCACCAACTGCTGTCATTGTCATTGAACTTACTAAAAAAGGGAAAATTCCACCTAAAAACATACCGCATAGCACTAATGGGTCATTAATTGCTAAAACAAAACTAGCATCTTTACTTGAAATTTTTTCAATATAAGCACTTATTAATGCCAATGCTGCTAATGCTGCTGCGCTTATTGCAAAACCCTTACCAATAGCTGCTGTAGTATTACCAACTTCATCAAGAGAATCAGTTATCTCTCTTGTTTCTTTTCCCATCTCTGACATTTCTGCAATACCTCCTGCGTTATCAGCTACGGGACCATAAGCGTCTATTGCCATTGTAATACCAACAGTACTCAACATACCAACAGCGGCAATGCCTACTCCATACAATCCTGCATAGATATTAGAAATAAAAATAATTACTACTATTGTCAAAACAGGAATGGCAACTGACTGCATTCCAGTCGCAAGACCGGATATCATAACAGTAGCTGGACCGGTCTCACCATCTTTAGCTATTTTTCTTACTGGACTTCCTCCAGTATAATATTCAGTTATTAATCCAACAACAATTCCACCAATGGAGCCTACTAATACTGCAACCCAAACACCTGACGAAACACTCATAATATCAATTAAAAAATACGACGTTATTACGAATATTACTGCGGAACCTATAGTACCATATCTTAGAGCAGTTTCTGGACTTTTTGAGGAAAACACCCTTACAGTAATTATACCTAACAATGAACATATAAGACCTAAAGACGCTAAAGCTAAAGGCATAAATTGCAACATTGTTTGATTACCCCCCAAGATTTGCTATTGTAACGCTTGTCATCGAAGCTGCAAGAGCAATACAAGCAATCATGGAACCACAATATGATTCAAAAATGTCTGACCCCATGCCCGCTACATCGCCAACATTATCACCAACGTTGTCAGCAATAACTGCAGGATTTCTAGGATCATCTTCTGGAATTCCTGCCTCTACCTTTCCAACTAAGTCAGCTCCAACATCTGCACTTTTAGTGAAAATACCTCCCCCAACTCTTGAAAATAAAGCAACAGAAGATGCACCCATAGCAAATCCTTCAATAGCATGGATGGTTTCAGCATTTTCTGCAAAATAATAGAATAAAATACCAATGCCAAACAAACCCATTGCAGCAACGGTGAGGCCCATAATTGAACCTCCAAAAAAAGCTATATTTAACGCTTCAGCAGCTCCTTTTTCTTTTGCAGCTACTGCTGTTCTAACATTAGCTTTGGTAGCAGAATACATACCAATAAAACCAGCAATACCAGAACATAATGCACCAAGTAAAAAAGAAGCCGCAGTTTGCCATCCTAGAGAAAAATAAAGAGCCAAAATACAAACCAAACAAAATATAGCTAATCTTTTATACTCTGCAGACATAAACACCATGGCACCTAGGTGTATTTCATCTCCAATTTCTTTAACACGACCCTCACCTTCAGAAGAAGACTTAACCTTTAAATATACTGCGTACGCAGACAACAAGCCAAGAAGACCAAGAAAAACTGATATAAGAGAATACGGCATAAACAACCTCATTTATTGAAAAAATTAACTATTAATTTGAATAATTCAATCTGTAAAGCCTTATATTTTTTAATATTAGTTTTTAATTTGGATACATACTTTACTACCAAGATTTTTTATTAGAAATATCAAATCTCTTTTTTTTAATGCAATACAACCGGCAGTCG
>CABYBQ010000072.1 GCA_902517275.1 uncultured SAR116 cluster alpha proteobacterium | reverse complement strand
ATTGATGGCAAAGCATCCTTAGTTATTGCTGTAGAAAAGAAACTAGCTGAGAAAATAAGTGCGATAGAAATGGTAAAAGAAGTTTCGACTATTCTTGGCGGTAAAGGTGGAGGTGGAAGAGCTGATATGGCACAGTCCGGAGGTTCTTCACCAGAAAATAGTTCGTTGGCTATTGAAAGTCTAAAAAAATATATTAATAAAAAGTTCTAGAGTTTAAAAAATTGTTAGAAAAATTAAATGAAGAAATTATTTCTTTTAAAGAAACAGCAATTATGGAAATTGCAAATTTTGGAAGGAAATATACAAAAGACACTGGTAAACATGTATATCCTGCCTGGTTCGGAGAGGGTGACACCCCAACAAGTAAATTAATATATGATAAAAGTATAAATGCTTTGAATGAAGGTAAAACTTTTTATACCTATCAAAATGGAACACCTAAACTTCGATCTGAAATCACAAAGTATATGAATGAAGTTTTCAATATAAATACTAAGCCAGAAAATCATAGCGTCGTTACTGGTGGTATGATGGGGCTTAGACTGATTTGCGATTTAATAGTCAGTAATGGAGATGAAGTTGTTATGATTGGCCCTGTGTGGCCTAATATTAGATCTTCTGTTTTACTTAAGAAAGGTAATATAAAAGAAATTTCACTTGAATTGAAAAACGGAGATTGGGAAATTGATTTTGATTTATTGCTTAATTCAATTACACCTAAAACAAAAATGGTTTTTGTTAACAGTCCGGGAAATCCAACAGGTTGGGTTATGCCTAAAGAGCAGCAGAAATTATTAATAAGTCATACACGTAATTTAGGTTGTTGGTTAATATCTGATGAAGTTTATCACCAAATAACTTTTAATGATTTTGTATCACCTAGTTTTCTTCAATTTTCAACCCCTAAAGATAAACTAATTGTAATTAACTCTGCTTCAAAAAGCTTTAACATGACGGGATGGAGAATAGGTTGGATAACTCATCCAGAAGAACTTGGAAGTCATATCGCTAAATTGGTTCAAATAACGACAACAGGTGTTCCTGAGTTTCTTCAAAATGGGCTAGTTTCAGCATTGGAAAATCATACATCTATAACTAATGAAATCCGTAAAAATTTAAAAAAATCACGAGATATCATGTTTGATAGGTTGGTGACTTGGAAAAAAGTTGAATGTAGTATTCCAGAAGCAACATTTTATGCTTTTTTTAAAGTTGAAGGATTAAAAGATTCACTAAATTTTGCTAAGAAATTAATTTTAGAAACAAACGTAGGTGTTGCACCAGGTATAGCGTTTGGAACTTCAGGGGAAGGGCATCTCAGAATTTGTTTTGCTGCAAAAGAAAGTTTTATAAATCAAATTATGGATAGATTAGAACCAGTTCTAAATTGATAAATTATTTACCAAGAAGAAATACAACTTTTTAATTTTTTATAGCCATCTATAAAACCAGGTCTGTTATAACCGTATATCTCATCAAAAATATTAAGAGCATTGTCTAGCCATTTTTTAAGTTCAGAATTCTGAGGATTAGCATCTATATATGCATCTCTAATGAGCACAAAATGAATTCTTGGATCATAAGGTTTTTTTGTACCTCCCATTGTCTCATCTCCATCAAGAAGTCTTAATAACATTGCGTCAGCTGATCCCAACGTTTGTTCGTGAATTGGTGGACCTGCCATTCTATACATTACTGAAGTCATATCTCTGCCATTCCCTGTTTTATAACCCATAGATGTCCAAGCTTTATCCATTTTTATATCACTCTTAGCGTATACAAGTACTTTTTGTCCAAATTCTCTTAATGGGTCTGAAATATCAGCAAGTAAATCAGTCAATCTATCTCCGTCTAAGTCTGTAGCTAAAACTATACATTCTTGATTGTTAATTATATCCCATACTAATAAACCATAATTTGTGTCTGCAATGTGTTGTTCAATTTTACCAGACCAATTTCCCATACCTTCTTTAAAGTCTTTAGGTAGTAGAGATATTATTTTATCAATATTAGTTTTATGTTCTTGATATGCATTTACAGCCCATTTCCTACCAATTTCAAATTTTGTTCCCTCAAGTAGCCAAATAAGAAGGCCTGCATTTATACCGTCTTCCATAGCCTGAGTAGGTTTGAAAGCTACTCTTCCCAATTTTCCTGTGTCATTAACCATTTTTAGAAAAAGGCGACATGCATAAGCCATTTGTATTCCAGGTGTGTTCATCTCAGTATGGACTATACCAGTTTTATAATTTACACTGAACTTCGATTTATCTTGAGAATAGGGTAGACAGGGCATACATCTCACTACTGTGATAGGTCCATATGGACGAACATTACAATACACACCTGCCTGTGTTCTTAGGGGGGCATTTCCAGATTTACCCATAACAACAACTTTATTTCCTGACTTATCATTAACGTAAGCATCACCAGCAGTTGACCATTTAATTGACGTATTTTTCATGTTTCCAAACCAACTCAATGCTTCTAGTTCTGTATCATGACGTATTTGAGACCACATCGGTACAGCATAAAAAGGAAGATTTAAAATATCCGCAGCTGCAATGGTTCCCAATAATGCATAGGCGTCAGTTAATGAATGACATATTGGGTTTATAATTCCATCGTGTTTTCCTCCTTTCCATACTATTGCATTTGGATAGCCATCAGGTCTTATTTCAGTTTCTTGATAGAGATTGCTTAGATAAGATTTTAAGTCACCGCCTTCAGCTTCTGTAATAGCTATCTTCATTAAATCTAACATATTTTTTCCTTAATACTCTTTTGAAACTTTGTTTAAAAATGGTTGTTAACTAATATCTATACATACATAAATTATTTCATTATTTAAATATTTTTTAGAAAAATTTTAAGGTTGTTTACATCTTTAATTTCTTCAAAATCATTTAAATTATTTGGCTTCATATATTCTTCTTTAATTATATGGTTTATTAAATTAATGAGGGGATCCCAGTATCCTTGAAAATTAATTATACCTACATTTTTGTTTTTTATTTGGTTTAATTGGCACCAAGTTAATACTTCAAAGCATTCATCTAATGTTCCAATTCCTCCAGGTAAAACTAAAAAACCGTCAGAACTGTCATACATCAGTTTTTTTCGTTGATGCATTGTCTTAGTCTTGATTAGTTTAGAATTAAAAATTTTTGAATGAGCAGAGTCTAAAATATCTTTTTTCAATAAAAAATTTGG
>CABYBQ010000071.1 GCA_902517275.1 uncultured SAR116 cluster alpha proteobacterium | reverse complement strand
AGGGATGGAAACATTCAAAATTGTCCAATTCATTTTAATAATCCTTACAAAATTGTTGCTCTTATAATCAATCAAAATTAAAAATCAAAACTAACAAATGTTTACAAAAAGAACAAATTGAATAAAAATATTATATAAATTAGGTGAGGAGCTGATTTAAATGGATATCAAAAATTTAAGTAAATATTTTGGAGTAGAGATTAATAATTTTGATTGCTCCAAGGAAATCAAATTTGATGAAATAGAGTTCTTAAAAAAAACAATGCAAGATAAACATTTTATATGTTTTAAAAATCAAAATTTAGATGGAAATAGTTTAGCAAAATTTACAAAAAACTTTGGTGATTTAGAAGCTTACCCAGAAAAAGATAAAACTAAAGGAAAAATTGAAATATTTAATGTGTCAAATGTTTCTGAAGACGGGGAACATTTATCTCCAGATGATCAAAGAGTAATACTGCAAAAAAATAACTCAAGGTGGCATACAGATAGTTCCTATAGATATTATCCTTCTATTTTTTCCATTTTATATGGTCAGGAAACACTTCCTCATGAAGCAAAAGGTGGACAGACCGAATTTTCCAATATGTTATTAGCTTATGAAAATTTATCAGATGATAAAAAACAACTATTAGAACCTCTTCATCAAGTACATTCGTATAATGATATCAGAAGGTTAGAACCAGGTCTTCCTGAGTTAACTTATGAAGAAAAATCAAATTTTCCTCCTGTATCTCATCCAGTTATCAGAGTTCACCCAGATAGGAACTATAAAAAATCTATTTATTTCACATCTAACACAAGCCTTGAAATTGGAGGAATGGGCTTAGAAGAAGGAAAGAAACTGCACGGTTGGCTTGTAGATTACATAAGCAAAGATAAGTTTTGTTATAAACATTCATGGGAAAAAAATGATTTAATTATGTGGGATAATAGAGTTTTATTGCATAGGGTAATACCTTATGATTACTCAAAATATAGAAGAGCAATGATCAGAGGTACTGTAGAAGGAAAGGTGCCAGTTCTTGGCCCATTTTCAAATGAGGTGAGATTAAAAGCCTAAAATGAAAAATGTATGTCACCATGAGTTCTGATATTTCATATGATCCAGTTTCAGCTTTAGATGAAAATGAAGCAGTTGGAGCTATTGCGGATATTTTTCTTGATATAAGACATACAATGAAAATACCTCTTGTTACTTCCATATGGAGAGGTTTAGCAGATATTGACAATAGCCTAGAAACAGTTTGGGCTATGGCTAAACCAATTTACCAAACTGAAAAAGTGGGAAATAAGTTAAAAGCTATCATATCCAAGATCGGCTTACCCCTTCCATCACCTTTAGAAATTGATGAACTTGAAAATTGTGGGTTAATTAGACAAGATTGGAAACAAATTTCAATAATTTTAAAAGCCTATAATCGCTCTAATGGGATGAATATGGTAGCTTTGCACGCTATGATTAAATTAAATTTTCCTAAAATTACTGTTAATACTAAAAGCAATGAAAAGATCAACTGGCCTACACTCCCAAAACTAATGCATAGAGAACAAATTGATGATAATACATGGGATTTAATATGCGATGTTAATAGCTTATGTGCTCCAAATGGAAAAAAATCACATGTTGCCACGTTATGGAGACATTTAGCTCATTGGCCAACTTTTCTTAGAATAATAAATAAAAAACTTAAGCCTCTTAACAAGACTGATACACTTCAATCCTTATTATTAAAAACTAAAACTGAACTAAGTCAAAATGGTCTACAAATTGAGTTTAAAGAATTTTTGAAACATAATTTATCACCAAAAGCTTATTCAACTGTTAAGGACTATGTATTTAAAGAGACTCAGGTAATTCGTATGGTGATAATTGGCCATATTATTCAAAATTGGATTGAATCACAAAAAATTTACTAGAGTAAATCTGGAGAACATAATGTTTTTTATTAATTTTAAATTAATGATGTTTATTTTTTTATTATTTCCGTTTGTAGCAAATGGCAATCAAAAATCTGATCTGAACAATTCAGAAAATTATAAACTTAATAAGGAAAGTGATTTTCTAAAATTAAAAAAAGAAGGCAAACCAGTTATTTCTGATAAATGGATGGTTGTTACTGCAAATATACAGGCTTCTAAGATTGCTGCCAAGATACTTAAAAATGGAGGAACAGCTACAGATGCGATGATATCAGCACAATTAGTTTTGGGTCTAGTAGAGCCAGAATCTTCTGGTCTTGGTGGTGGTGCTTTTCTAGTTTATTTTGATAATAAAACAAAAGAAGTTATAACTCTGGATGGTCGAGAAACAGCCCCAATATTAATCAAGGAAAATATATTTCAAGATACCAACGGTAATCCATTAAAATTTTTTGATGCCGTCGTAGGAGGCAAATCTGTGGGAACACCAGGCACCCCCGCTTTGCTTGAAGAGGCATATAAAAGATGGGGTAAAACAGAATGGTCTTTATTATTTGAAGATGCCATTAATTTATCTAAAAATGGTTTTGTCATTTCGAAAAAACTAAGCTCTTCGATTAAAAGAAGTAAGAGTTCCTTAAGTAAGTTTTTGAATACAAAAACATATTTTTTGCCAAATGGTACACCCTTAAAATCAGGAAATATTCATTATAACAAAAATTATGCAGATACTCTCAAAGCTTTTGCAAAAGAGGGGTCAAAAGTTTTTTATCAAGGTTTCATAGCCAATGATATTATTTCAACTGTTAACAATGCTAGTCTAAATCCAGGAGTTTTATCTCTTAAGGATATGCATAATTATAAGGTAATTCAAAGAGAGCCTGTATGTTCCAAATATAGAGAATATGAAGTATGCGGAATGGGTCCTCCATCTTCAGGAGCATTAACAATTGCACAAATACTAGGAATTATAGAAAATTATGATATTTCAAAACTTGGTCCTAAAAATCCTAAAACATGGAGATTAATAGGAGATGCATCAAGATTAGCTTTTGCAGATAGATCTCTTTATATGGCTGATAGTGACTATGTAGATGTACCAATTAACGAGTTAATTAGTAAAATTTACTTAAATGAACGTTCACAATTGATGGGAACAAAAAATTTTGGGAGTATACAAACCAATTAAAAAATAACCTAGGAGAAAATAATCCAGCTTTGCATAATAGTAAAGCATGGGGGATTTATCAGAATATTTTATTAGGTTTATCTCAGAATAAAGAACAAGACGTTA
>CABYBQ010000070.1 GCA_902517275.1 uncultured SAR116 cluster alpha proteobacterium | reverse complement strand
AAGTTCTCAGAGATGGGAAGTTGTTAACTACAATGACAATATCTTATGGACATGGAATTGCTATAACTCCTTTGCACCTTGCATCCGCTACTGCAACCATAGTTAATGACGGTGTTAAAATCAAACCAACATTACTAATTTCAAATTCAAAACTATCAAATAATAGGATTTTTTCGAGTGAAACCTCAAAAAAAATGAAAAGCATAATGCGACTTGTTGTAAGCAGTAAACATGGAACAGCTAAAAAGGCTCAGGCCACAGGATATTTAGTTGGAGGCAAAACTGGAACTGCGGAAAAAGTTAATCAAACTGGTGGATATTCAAAGAAGCAAAATATTGTAGCTTTTACTGCAGCATATCCTATGAATGACCCTCAATTCGTAATTACTATAATGATTGATAATCCAAAAGGACAGAAATTTTCATTTGGTTATAGAACTGCAGGGTGGGTTGCTGCTCCAGTAATTAAAAGATTAGTAACCAGGATATCACCTATATTAAACATTAAACCCGAAACAAAAGTCTCATCAGATTTTACCAAAGATTTAAATGAATATAAAATACGCGGTAAGAAAAAGGGAGCAAAATTGTAAAATGCTTTTGAAAGATTTGATTGAAAAAAATAAAATTACAGAAGACTTGTTGAAAAATGTTAATAATAAGATTTTACATAATAAAGTTAGGGGTATTTCTTCCAACAGTAAGGAAATTAAAAAAGGTTATATATTTGTTGCCATTAAAGGTAAAAATTTTGATGGGGCTGAATATATAGCTGAGGCTGAAAAACTTGGTGCATTTTTAATAATAGCCGAGGAGACATGTAATAAAAAAGTTTTATCTATTAAAAAAGGAACTGCCAGACAAATTTATACGCTATTACTTTCTTCATTTTACATAAAGCAACCAAAACAAATCATTGGGGTAACTGGAACTAACGGAAAAACATCTACAGTTGAATTTTGCCGCCAATTATGGGCACTAGCAGGGTGGAAAGCTGCTTCCATGGGAACTCTGGGGACAAAGACTGAAACTGCTATAAATAAAAGTGTATATAAAAATAAAGAAGAAAATCTGACAACATTTGAACCCTCTGACTTATATAAAAAATTAAATTTTTTAGTTGAAGAAAAAATTTCCCACCTTGCTCTTGAAGCTTCCTCACACGGCATTGATCAGTATAGATTAGATGGTGTCAATTTTTCAGGAGCTGTATTTACAAACCTATCTCATGACCATCTTGATTATCATGGGAATACTGCAAATTATTTTTCAACTAAAAAAAGACTTTTTACAAAAGTGTTGAAAAATAATTCTGCAATTTCCATTAATATTGACGATATATATGGTAAAAAATTGCATGAAGAACTAAAAGACACTAATCATTTTATTCTCACCTTTGGTCAATGTTCTAAAGCAGATATAAAAATTAAATCTGTTGTACAAAACAAACAAAGTATTGACCTAATTCTAGAATTTAAAAATCAAAATTTTCAAACCACAATTGGAATGATTGGAAAATTTCAAGTTTATAATGTCGTGGCATCTGCATCTATTTGCATTGCTTTAGGTATGGATTCAAACTTAATTTTTAAATCTCTAGGATACCTTAAACCTGCTCGTGGAAGAATGGAGGTTCTCTCAGAAACAAAAAATAACGCATTAGTAATAATTGATTATGCACATACACCAGCTGCTCTAAAATCTGCACTCAAATCTATCCAAGAAATAATAGGTAGAGAAAGAATAATAACTTTATTTGGGTGCGGAGGAGATAGAGACAAAAACAAACGTAAAATAATGGGAGAAATTGCTAATGAATATTCGGACATAGTAATAGTTACTGACGACAACCCAAGAAATGAAATTGCTTCAAATATTAGAAGTGAAATTTTAAGTGGCTGTCCAACTGCTACAGAAATTCCTAACAGAGATAAGGCTATTAAATATGCTGTCTCACAGTTAAAAAAAAATGATCTTCTACTTATTGCAGGTAAGGGACATGAGACATTTCAAGCTGTCGGAATAGAAACTCTTCCTTTTGATGATTATACCGTCGCTAAAGAAGCCATTAAAAACATTGAAAAATCTGGAATAATAAATTGAAGCCTTTATGGACAAAAAAAGATTTAATGTCGGCTACCAATGCCCTAGATCCTTCTTCATATTTCCTCCAAAACCATAATGGGGTTTGTGGAGTGAGTATAGATGACAGAACTATAAATAAAGGTGACTTATTCATAGCCATAATTGGTGATAAATTTGATGGTCACGATTTTATAGAAAATGCAATAAAAAAAGGTGCTTATGGAATAGTAGTGTCTAATAAAATGCTGGCTAATAAATATAAAGCATTATTAGTAAAAGATACTACAAAAGCTTTAGAGCAAATTGCAAAATTTTCAAGACATAGATTTAAAGGGGTTACTATTGCTATAACAGGTAGTAGCGGAAAGACGAGTACAAAACACCTTTTATCTAATACTTTAAAGAAATTTGGTAAAACTCACCATACACACAAAAATAACAATAATTTAATTGGTCTTTCACTTACATTGTCAAGGCTTCATAATGATTATGATTATTGTGTCTTAGAACTAGGGATGAATAATGCTGGAGAAATTCAGAGATTGACTGAAATTGCACTACCAAATATAGCCCTAATAACAAATATATCCAGCTCTCACATTCAGAATTTTAAAAATGATAAAGAAATTGCAGATGAAAAAAGCGAGATATTTTCAACCTTAAATGAAAATGGTGTAGCTATAATAAACACTGATACTTTATGGAATGAGTATTTAGTCAAAAAAGCAAAAAAGGTGTCAGCAAAAATACATTTATTCGGTCACTCTAGATATGCAAATACAAAAATTACTAAATTAGTTGACGAAAAAGAAGGTTCAACAATTTGTTATGACAAAATAAAAAATTGGCATTTAACATACCTGAATACAACACAAGCATTAAATGCTATAGCGACAATTTCAGTAATTAAAGAATTAAGATTAAGTACGGTTACTGCTCAAAAGGTAATTAGTAGAATTAAACCTCTTGCTGGAAGAGGCGAGAAAATAATTATAAATTTTGGTGAAAAATATAAAACATATGTAATAGACGATAGTTACAATGCCAATCCTGACTCTATGAAAGCTGCTCTCTCTAATTTTTATAAAACAAAATACAAGTTAAGTACTTATAAGACTATTTTGATCATTGGCGATATGCTTGAATTAG
>CABYBQ010000069.1 GCA_902517275.1 uncultured SAR116 cluster alpha proteobacterium | reverse complement strand
GGCAGGGTTCCTGTTATTACAACGGTTAGTCATTTTTCTACTGATATAGCTTTTTCAAGAGCTAAATTAGTAAAAGAACTTGGTGGTGAAATGCTCATGATGATGCCACCCTATCATGGGGCTCTAATGAAAGGTTCTCCTCAGCAAACATTTGAACAATTTGCCAAAGTTGGTGAAGTAGGTGTCACTATTATGGTCCAAGATGCACCTTTATCTGGAATAGATTTACCTGTACCTCTTTTAATAAAGATGGCCAAAGAAATTGAAATGGTGAAATGTTTTAAAATTGAGTGTGCTCAAGCAGCTGCAAAATTAAGAGTTCTTGTAAATGAAGGTGGAGATTTTATAGAAGGACCTTTTGATGGAGAAGAAGGTATAACATTATTTGCAGATTTAGAAGCTGGAGCAACTGGAAATATGAGTTCAGCAATGATACCAGACTTAATAAGACCAATAGTTTTAGATTATCTTGGAGGAAACGCTCAAAAATCTGAAAATCAATATAATCATATATTACCATTAATTAATTATGAAAACAGACAATGTGGCTTTAGGGCTACAAAGGTGGTTATGAAAGAAGGGGGTGTAATAAATTCTGATTTTTGTAGACATCCTATTCCGGATTTAGAAGAAAACACAAAAAAAGGTTTGATTAACTTAGTTAAAAATTATAACCCAATTGCCTTACAATGGGGTAAATAATGATTAAACTAGTAATGTTATTTTTAGTTGGAGGGATAGATGCCTTACACTCTGAATGATTTAGTTGTTGATATAAAAGAAATACTTGTCAATGACCAAATTCAAAATGGCTCAGATAAAATTTGTTACTTTGTTTCAAAAGCCTTAATGGATCAAAACTTTATAGCAGAGAACCTTCCTGATCGATTAAATGGTGAACTCCCTAGACAGATACTTTATGAAGACAATGATACAGGATTTTGTGTTTGTGGCCACGTATATGATACCGAGGCAATAGGAACTCCTCACGATCATGGACCAAGTTGGGCAATTTATGGGCAAGCATCTGGTGAAACAGAAATGACAGATTGGGAGATTACTAACGATATATCTTCTGATGATATCATTTATGTTAAACCCAAAAAAACTTATACTATGAAAGCTGGTGATGTTCATTTTTATGATATTGGTCACGTTCACTCGCCGGTAAGGAAAGATCCTGTAAGGTTGCTTAGAGTAGAAGGTGAAAATTTAGATAATATTAAGAGATCGAACATAAAAGTATCTTGAGAAAGAACATAATTTACCCAATATATTTTTATTTATTTTTAACTTGAGTATCTACAAATTTTCTAATTCTTTTAACTAAACCTGGTTTTGATGCAGATCTAACTAATGCTGCAAGGTCGTTGTCTAAATCTTTATCATCTAAAGTCTCTGACATTAATTTAGATTTCGATTCATAATTAAGATTAAAGGCTTCTAAGCTTATTTCTTTAATCTTTGATTTCCAGTTATTTGCTTCACAAATACATGTTAAAAAGCCACTTTTAAGAGCTTCATCTGAATTAAAAATTCGAGATGATTCAAGAAAATTTATAGCATTTTTTCTTCCAACCAATCTAGATAATCTTCTTGTACCAAGCACTATTCCGAATTGCAATCCCGGCATACGAAAAGTTGTTTCTGGTGAAGCAATCCTGTGTTGACATGCAGAAACAATATCTGCGCCAGCACCAAAACACTTACCATGAACAAGAGCTAGGCTGCTAATTGGCAATTTATAAATCATTTGAAGTAATTCTTCAATTTTAACAAAACGATAAAGAAGGTCTGCATCACTTTCATTTTGGAGGTTACTCAAGTCAAAGCCCGAAGAAAAAGCTCGTCCTTCACCGCTAAATATTAATAGTTTAATTTTTTTTTGGAGGGCTTCGTTTATACCATCAGTCATAATTTGAATCATTTGAGAATTTAAGGCGTTAAGACGAGAAGGATTATTTAAACGGAACCAAGTTATATTTTCTTGATGTTCAATTATAATTGGAGTTGATTTTGTTTGCATACCTAATTTAACCATTCACAAATTACTTCCTCATTATGTTCACCAAGTTTAGGAGGCATTTTTAAATCTTTTGTTTCAACCCCCTTAATTGAAATAGGATAAGCAACGCTGTATGTTTGGGAGCCATTTGGTAAAGTAATAGGTTTTACTATTTCCATATGTTTTATGTGTTTGTCTTTTAATATAGTTTCAAAATTATTAATAGGCGCACAAGGAACTTTTCTTTTGTCCATTTCTTTCAGCCAATGTTTCACATTATGTTTAATAAACATTTTAGTGAGTATCTTTGACAACTCATTTTGATTTTTAGCTCGATCAGATTGTGTTTTAAAACGAGTGTCATTCTTAAGATATTCCATTTCAACAGCTTCGCAAACTTCAAACCAAAGCTTATTGTTTCCTGCTGCAATAACAAAAAAAGCGTCAGATGCTTTAAATGCTTGATATGGAGCATTTCTAGAATGAGCGGAACCAAGCTTTTCTGGTGCTTTATTATTTCCAAAATATTCACTTGTTTGAAGAGCAGATATTCCTAAAAGGCTACCAATCATAGAGCAATCTATGTATGTTCCCTCACCATTTTGTTCAACTCTTCTAAGCATAGCCATAATAGTAAAACTAGCATACAAACCCGTACAAAAATCACCTATCGGAACTCCGCATTTAACTGGAGAAGTGTCTTTTTCTCCAGTAACGCTCATTATTCCAGATATAGCCTGAACCGTTACATCAAAAGCTCCTTTATCAGAATAAGGACCAGTCTGACCATAACCAGAAATAGAACAATATATTAACTTTTTGTTAATTTTTTTTAAATCGTCATAACCAAGGCCAAGTTTTTTTAAAACACCTGGACGATAATTTTCAATTAATATTGTTGCTTTGGAAACAAGCCTTTTTAGCAGACTTACATCAGAAGGATTCTTGATATCAAGGGCCACGCTCCTTTTATTACGGTTAACTGATGCAAAGTTTTCACTATAAGCTTCATTATTTTTTTGTTGAGAAAAATTTAATGGAGGCCATTGTCTCATTCCATCACCTCCTTTTGGATTTTCAATTTTTATAACATCTGCGCCAAGATCTGCTAATAATGAAGATGCAAAAGGACCTGCTGCAATTTGACCAAGTTCTATTACACGAATACCTGATAAAGGTTTTCCATTATCTTTAAACATTATCAGCTTTCAACATTTATATTTCCAATTTTAAAAAAATTAATTTCTTGTTTATCCATTTTGTCTAATAGATCTATTTC
>CABYBQ010000068.1 GCA_902517275.1 uncultured SAR116 cluster alpha proteobacterium | reverse complement strand
TAATGAGGTGAACAATGAACTTCAAATAACAGATACTTCTTCAATAAAAAATGTAGCAAGAGACATAGCTTCAATGGGAGAAATAAGAGCCCGAATAATGACAGATAAAGCTATTAACAGTATAAATTTTTCCATAGATGTTGTGAATGACAAAGCTTATATCAGTGGAGTTGCAAGCAGTAAAGAAGAGATGCTTCTTGTAAAAAACCATGTATCAAGCGCGCGATTTGTGAAGGAAGTATATAATTATATAATTTTATTTGATGATAAAAGATGAAAAGAAATTTAAAAATTGCTTTTCTAATGGATCCGTTTGAAAAGCTTGATCTTAAAGGTGACACTACTTTTGCTTTAGCTCTTGAGGCTCAGGCTAGAAAACATGAAATAAGTTTTTTTAAACCAGATGATCTTTTTTTAAAATCTGGGAAAGTTTTTGCTAATATTTGTAAAATAGAATTATCCTCACAGAATGAAAATCATGATTATAGATATCATAATGAAAAAACATCATCTTTAAATCATTATGATGTAGTATTAATGAGACAAGATCCACCTTTTAACATGTCTTATATTACTGCCACACACATTTTAGAAAAGCTTTCAAGTTCTGTATTAGTTGTTAACAATCCCTATGAAGTTAGGAATGCACCAGAGAAAATATTTGTTACAAATTTCTCACATTTAATGCCAAAAACTTTAATAAGCAGAAATCCAAAAATAATTAAAAGTTTTAGAGACGAATACAAGGATATAATAATTAAACCACTATATGGTAATGGTGGACAAGGCGTTTTTCATGTTTTACCTAAAGATGAGAACTTTAATTCGATTTTGGAAATGTTTTTCACCCAAAATAATGAACCTCTAATGGTACAAGAATATTTAAGTGATGTTAGAAGTGGTGATAAACGAATTATTTTAATTAATGGTGAAGTTGTAGGAGCTATTAATAGAATTCCTAAAAAAGGTGAAAGTAGATCAAACATGCATGTTGGTGGAAGACCAGAAAAAACAACTTTAACAAAGAGAGACAAATTTATTTGTGATGAAATTTCACAATCTTTAAAAGATAAAGAATTGTATTTTGTAGGCATAGACATTATTGGTGATTATATAACTGAAATAAATGTTACTTCCCCAACAGGTATAAGGGAAATAAAATCTTATGATTCAGTTGCGATCGAGGAAATTTTTTGGGATTTTATAGAGGATAAACTAAGTTTTTAGATCATCATTCTACCCAAATTCTTTCCACCTAACACATGTACATGAAAATGAGGTACATCTTGGTTACCGTCATCTCCAGAATTTGAGATAATCCTAAATCCTTTTTTGGAGATTTTATTCAACTTTATTACATCATTTACTAGTTTCCAAAGAAATTCCATTTCTTTGATTGAAGCATTTTCCATAAAATCATAGAAATTTAAATAAGCTTTTTTAGGGATAATTAAAATATGAATAGGTGATTGGGGATTAATATCGGAAAAAGCAAGAGCGTGATCATTTTCAAGTATTTTATGACATGGAATCTCAGACCTTAATATTTTTGCAAAAATATTTTGATTATCATAGTTTTTATTCATTCTTTAACTCCTGCTGTTTTTTTCTTCAAACCCAGATTTTAGCTGTCTATTAGATAATTCCTCCCATACCTCTTTAGGGTCTATTCCAGCTGAAACCCATATGACAAGTAAGTGATAAATAAGGTCAGCTGATTCTTTAACAAGTCCATCCTTGTTTTTTTTAATAAAATCTATTATCAATTCAGTAGCTTCCTCGCCAATTTTTTTTCCTAATAATTCTGGATTTTTTATTAAGTGCGCCGTATAGGACTTATTTTTACCTATATTTTTTCTTTTCTTTAAACTATCAAACATTTCTATAATAAATTGATCATTCATTTTAATTTCCACAATCTCTTACAAGAATTCCATTTTTTAACATTTCTTTTTTTACTGCTAATATTGAATGAATTCCAAAATGAAAAATTGATGCAGCTAAAACTGCTGAAGCACCAGATTTAATCACCACATCTACCATATCTTTAGGGTTGCCTGCTCCACCTGAGGCTATTACAGGTACAGGTACATTTTCGGATACTAGCTTTGTAAGATGAAGATTATAGCCAGTTTTCATTCCATCAGTAGTCATTGATGTTAACAAAATTTCACCTGCGCCATTTTTAACTCCCTGTATTGCCCAATTCAAAACATCAATATTTGTTTTGTTTCTTCCGCCATGAGTAGTAACTTCATATCCACTGGGCATGGTTTCACTCTCAATAGCGTCAATTGCCAATACAACACATTGGTTCCCAAATTTGTCAGAAGAATCTCTAATTATTTTTGGATTGGATACAGCTGAGGAGTTCACTGAAACTTTGTCTGCTCCACACTTTAACAATTCACGAAAATCATTCAAATTATTAACTCCTCCTCCTACAGTTAGAGGAACAAAACATGACTCAGCTGTTTTTGAAATTACATCAAACATTGTTTTTCTATTTTCATAAGTGGCAGAAATATCCAAAAAACAAATTTCATCAGCACCCGTTTTACTATATAAATTAGCTTGTTCTACTGGATCACCCGCATCTTTTAAGTCTACAAAATTAATACCTTTGACTGTTCTTCCGTTGTGAACATCAAGGCAAGCAATAACTCTTGTTGATAACATTAAATTTTTGCCTTATTAATTTTATTTATAGCCTCTGCGAAAGTAAAATTTTTATCGTATAATGCTCTTCCAATTATAACACCTTCGATTCCATTTGAAAATTCATCACTTAATCTAACAATATCTTTTAATGATGAAACACCCCCAGAAGCTATAACAGGATGAGAGATAGATTTCGCAAAATTTAAGGTCTCCTTAAAACTAACGCCTTTCAAGCTACCATCTCTTGATATATCAGTATATATTACAGAGCTAATTATGGAAGGATTGAATTTTTGAATTAAGTCATTGGCACTAATATTAGATTGCTTCTTCCAACCATGTGAAGCAATCATACCGTCTCTAACATCTGCACCAATTACAATTTTTTTATAATATTCATTTTCTAATTCTTTAACAAAATCTGGATTTTCTAAAGCTAAAGTACCTAAGATCAATCTTTCAACAGAATTTTGTAACCAGAAATCAATATTGTCAAGATTTCTAATTCCACCACCTAATTGAATATTTACTCTATTTTGAAAGGTTTTACAAAGTTTTTGTATTATAGTTTTATTAACACTCTTTCCTTCAACGGCTCCGTCAAGATCTACAATATGTAACCATTTTGCACCTTGATCAATAAACCACATAGCTTGATCTATT
>CABYBQ010000067.1 GCA_902517275.1 uncultured SAR116 cluster alpha proteobacterium | reverse complement strand
AAGGCTTAAATTTAGATTTTCCAGCTGCCATAAAAAATGAAAGAAAACTTTTTAAAGAATGTATAGAAAGTCCACAGAGACAGGGGTTGATACATTCGTTCTTTGCTGAACGAGCAATAACAAAAATACCTGAATTAAAAAATGGTAAACCATCTGAACTAAAAAAAATTGGTATCATTGGTGGTGGAACTATGGGTACAGGAATTTCAATGGCTGCTATGAATGCAGG
The DNA here is from genome assembly GCA_902517275.1 of uncultured SAR116 cluster alpha proteobacterium. Classification (GTDB taxonomy): domain Bacteria; phylum Pseudomonadota; class Alphaproteobacteria; order Puniceispirillales; family Marisalimonadaceae; genus Marisalimonas. Next base: position 3,151 of record CABYBQ010000067.1, on the reverse strand, counting down.
ATTTAATGTGATTATGATTGAGCAAAATCAAGAAGCAATTAAAAACGCTTTTGACAAAATTAACTCAACATATGACAGAAATGTAAATTTGGGTAGAATGACATCAGATAAAAAAAGCCAAATAATTAATTTATTTAAATCAGATACTGACATGAATGTTTTAAATGACAGAGATTTAATAATAGAAGCTGTTTTTGAAAATATGGATGTGAAAAAAGAAGTTTTTATTAAACTAAATAAAATATGCAGTCAAAAATGTATTCTAGCCTCAAATACAAGTTATTTGGATGTAAATGAAATTGCGACAGTAGTTGATAATCCAGATAGGGTTATAGGCCTTCATTTTTTTTCACCTGCTAATATTATGAAATTGCTAGAAATTGTCGTGGCAGATAATACTTCAGAGAATACAGTATCAACTGCGTTTATGTTAGCCAAAAAAATGCGAAAAGTTCCTGTGCGTTCTGGAGTTTGTGATGGATTTATCGGTAATAGAATCCTTTCAAAATACTTGGTCGGGACTTATCACATGGTAGAAGACGGAGCAAGTCCATTCCATATTGATAAAGTGTTGAGAAAATTTGGATGTGCAATGGGTGTTTTTCAAGTTATAGATCTTGCTGGAGGCGATATAGGCTGGGCTACTAGAAAAAGAAAGGCTCCATTTCGTCACAAAGATGATAGATATGTAGAAATTGCCGATAGAGTATGTGAGAGAGGGTGGTTTGGACAGAAAACTTCAAAAGGTTATTATCTTTATGGGGAAGGTATAGAGCTTTTTACACCAAACCCAGAGATAGAAATGATATGTGATGATGAAAGAAAAAGAGTTGGAATAACTCCTAAAATTTTTTCTGATCAAGAAATATTAGATAGATATATTGCTGCAATGGTCTATGAAGGAACCAAAATTTTACAAGAAAAAATTGCCATCAGGCCTTCTGACATAGATGTTGTTTATACTAATGGCTATGGTTTTCCTAAGTGGAGAGGAGGACCTATGAAATATGCTGATATGATTGGTTTAGATAAAGTATTAGCAAATATTGATAAATTTTATCAAGAAGATAAAAGATTTTGGTCTCCACCTCAATTACTTAAAGATTTGGTTAATAATGGAAAAAATTTTGATAGCCTTAATTAAGGCTATCAAGAAATAACCGATTAGATTGTTGGGTCTGGATTTACTCTAACAACTAGTTTCCCAAAATTCTTTCCATTTAATAAACCAATGAAAGCATTAGGAGCATTTTCGAGACCATCTACAAAATCTTCCTTATATTTAATTTTACCCTCTTTAATCCAATTAGACAAAGCTATAATTGACTCTTCTCTTTGATCATAATGGTTAAACACTATGAACCCTTTAATCATCATCCTTTTTGTTAAGACTTGTCTAAATAATAGTGGTAAACGATCTTTTTCACCACCAGGCATACTTGTAGCATTATACAAGGAAATTAAACCACAGACAGGTATTCTTGCATAATCATTTAGAAGTGGCATTACAGTATCAAAGGTAATACCACCAACATTTTCCCAATAAATATCCACACCATCGGGACAAGCCGATTTAAGTTGATCTTTAAAATCAGCGTCTTTGTAGTTTATACATTCATCAAAGCCTAATTCTGATTTTGTAAACTCACATTTTTCATTAGTGCCAGCTACGCCAATCACTTTGCATCCATATATCTTCCCAATCTGACCAACAGTCGATCCAACTGCACCTGAAGCTGCAGAAACAACTAAAGTTTCGCCTTTTTGTGGTTTTGCAAAGTTGTGCATTCCAACATACGCAGTTGTCCCAGGCATTCCCAATACTCCAATAGAGGTAGATAGTGGAGCCATATTTGGATCAATTATTCTTAATTTTTTTTCATCAACAGTAGGATTATCTTGCCAACCGGTTCGACCTTCTACAAAATCCCCAACTTTAAAGTTTTTAGATTTACTTTCTATGACTTGACTTAATGCGCCTGCCTCCATTTCTTCACCAATTGCGACAGGTTTAGCATAGCTTTTTGTATCATTCATTCTACCTCGCATATATGGATCTAAAGACATGTAGATTGTTTTAATTAAAACCTCTCCTTCTTTTGGAGGCCTGATTTCTTCTTTTACAGTTTTAAAGTTTTGAAGAGTTGGTTCACCATGTGGTCTTTCATTGAGTAAAATTTTGGTGTTCATATAATTTTCTCCGTTTGTTAAAAATTTTTGTAATTGATAGATTGTGACATCTATTTTTATTTAAACTTTTGATAAATAATACTTAAAACATAATGTTGAAAATAAAGATCCTAACCCTAAACATAAAAATGACAAGAGCCAAGCTAAATGACTTGTTTGTCCACCAAAATTATCCAAAACAAAACCAATTATAGGGCCTCCCAAAGCTCCTCCAAAGAAACCGACCATTGAGTGAAGAGCAAGTCTTACACCTCTATCTTCTGGTTTACCATTAATTACTGTTCCAGTTGTTAATGATCCTGAATCAAGTACTATAAGACCATTATAAATTAAAAGCATTAAAAGGGCTAACCAGAAACTAAACCAAAAAGAAATAGCAGTTAAAATTGAACCTATGAAACATAATAATCCCATTTTACTTACTATTCTTGCTCTGTCTTTTCCTATGCAGTATCTAGCACCATAAATAGATGCGAAAATACCCAAAAAGCCCATCAAACCAATACAATTTGCAATGAATGCGTCACTAACTTTGGTGTTAAAATAATTTGAAAGAAATAATATACATGGAAATGTCCAACTTCTAAAGCCAAATAATTCATATGTATGTCCCCCATAGCCTAGTATAAATGGCAATGCTTTCTTATTTCTGAATGTAGTAAAAATAGGGATGATTACATTTATAATTCCTTGATATGGTCTTTTTTCACGTTTTTCAATTTCTTCTCCTGAAAATAACAATAAAGGAAAAGCAGAAATAAACAGAATAATTGACGCAAATAAGAAGGCCCCTTCCCATGAAATTTCAAAACTCTTCATGAAACCAAATAGAGAGAACGAAAATGCGACACCCAATCCAAAAAAAGAGGTGTAAACTGCAACATATTTCTCTCTAGAAATTTTGTTAAGTCTTGAGTTAAGTATTTGTAGTCCAGGCATATAAGTGCCAGCAAGACCTGCA
>CABYBQ010000066.1 GCA_902517275.1 uncultured SAR116 cluster alpha proteobacterium | reverse complement strand
TTTGGTAGGTCCGTAGGCTGCTGCTTTTGGTAAACCAATCCAAGCTGATATACTTGACATTATAATTATATGACCCTTTTTTGTTGTAATCATTTTAGGTAAGAAAGCCTCATAACTATTTATAACTCCCAAGTAATTAATATTCAGATGTTGTTTATAATCTTCAATATTATTTTGACTTGCGTCTATTGGGTTATAAATTCCTGCATTTAGAAACAATAAATCGGCTGGACTATTTTTTTTGGCTATTGATTTTAATTTAGAAAAGTCTTGAACGTCACAAGCATAAATTTTCAAATAATCTTTTTTTTGAAAAAGACTGTTTTGCATTAATTTTAATTTTTCTAAATTACGACTTAAGCCAATTACTTTCCAATTATGCTTTATCAGCAACTTAGTTAATGCAGCACCTATCCCTTCACTAGCTCCTGTAATTACAGCAATATTTTTTTTCATTTTGAAGTTTTCTGTTTTATTAGAGAAATTTATTTAAATCTTACAACTTTGATAACGAACTATAACAGCCCCTCTTACTTTTGACTCTAATACTTTAATATTAACAGAAAATTTTCCTGCCATAATATTTTTACTTATTGGTAAATTACCTTCAACAATGTCATTGTTACCCAAATAAATAAAAATAGCTCTTAGAGGTTTAGAAGGGTCAAAATATGGGTTTTCATTTATTGTGTCAGTGATATTACCTTCAGCTTTTACTTTTAAACTTCCTGATAATAGAATTAAAGTATTTTCAGGTGGCACAAAAGAATGTGTAGAAACAGCTAGCTCTTTATATTCAAAATTATTACAAATTTTATTTTTGCTCAATAATCTCAAATTATTAATGATATCCTTTTCTTTGACTCCATTAGCTAAACTTGATGCAAGAATATTTTTTGCATCTCTACCAAAATCAGAATTATGACTATTAATATTTTGAGTGTTTAGGGCTAAATTAGACTCTTTTAATTTAAGTCTTGTATCAGTCAATTTTCTTTCGAGTCCAATTTTTTCATTATTAAAATCATTAATGATTTTTTCATTTTCTTGAATAAGTATTAGTTTATCACTATTTCCTAACCACCATCCACCAAGAAATGTAAATATTAAAACTAAAAGTTTAACACAAAAATTAAAAATAAATTTTAATTGTTTTTGTCTATATTTATTTTGTGCTTGAAAATAATCCAAAATAAGACCTTGAATAAAAAATTTTTTTCTTTTTATATTTAATATGTAATAAATCAACACTTTTCTTAAAAATAAGGAAACTATAAAAAATTAAAAATTTAAAAAGTAAAAATCAAAGAGCTTGGCAAAGGATGCTTTCAGGAAGAAAGCTTGACATTTTATCTCCCTCACCTTTTGATATTGAAATAGAAGACATAGCTTTAGGATTGTCTCGTGTTACAAGATGGAACGGTCAAACCACAGGTGAGCACGCTTATTCAGTTGCACAACATTCTATATTAGTTGAAGAAATATTTAATTTAGAATATCCAAATTTAAATAAAAAATGGAATTTAGCCGCCCTCTTACATGATGCACCTGAATATGTCATCGGTGATTTAATTACACCCTTTAAATATGCACTCAATAACAGCTATAGAACTGTTGAAGATAATTTAATGAAATCAATCTATATTCGATTTGAATTACCTGCAATTATTCCTAAAAATATTGAAATTAAAATAAAAAGAATTGATAAGGCTGTTGCTTGGTTTGAAGCTATTGAGATCGCGGGATATAGTGAATGTGAAGCATTACAAATTTTAAAAAAACCAAGAATAAAACGTAAAAACAAAAATATGGTTACTTTAGCTCCTAATGATATTGCAAATAAATTTCTAAATAGATTTGAAGAGCTTAACAAAGAAATATATTAGTAACCTTCGTCGATTAATGGAAATGCACTTAAAGCACTTAATTTACCAAATGAATAATCTTTACTTAAATAAGTATCATCTAAATCAAAAATTGAATTAACACCTAACAACCTTAGAGCCGTTAAAATTTCTAATTCTAGTAATTCTAACATTCTTACTATTGCTTTTGATCCACCTGCTGCCGCAGCAAATCCTTGAAGCCTTCCTATTCCTACGCAATCAGCTCCTAAAGCAATAGCTTTTACAACATCTGTACCTCTCATGATCCCACCGTCAAAAATAACTTTGGCATTATTCCCTATTGCTTCAGATATTTCTGGAAGTACATTTAAGCCACCTAAACCATAATCTAACTGTCTTCCACCATGATTAGAAACATAAACAACCTCGACGCCATGTTCAACTGCCAATAAAGCATCCTCTTTAGTAGCAATTCCTTTTATTATTATTGGTAAATGACAGTAGGATTTAATTCTATCAATATCTTTCCAAGAAAATCTCATTTGATGTTCGAAACCACTTGCTGACTGTCGAGAGGTAGTTCTATATCTTTTAGCTAAATCTCTTTCTCTTCTTCCATATGCATCTAAGTCTACAGTTAAACATATTCCAGCATAATTATGGTCCATTGCATTCTTAATATTATCATCTACCCAATCTTTGTTCCCTCTAACATATAGTTGGAATAACTTTGGATAATTAACACTTTTAGCAACCTCTTCCAATCCAGGCATGCATGTAGAACTAATCATATGCATTATTCCAAATTCAGATGCAGCTAAAGTAGGAGCAGTACCGGCTCCATCGACAAAATCTTGCATTGAACCAATAGGTGCAAGAATAACAGGCATTTTAAGATTATGCCCAAATAGATCAACCGATAAATCTACGTTTTCAACATCTCTTAATACTCTGGGTCTAAATGCAATATTATCAAGAGCAAACCTATTTCTTTTAAAAGTTGTTTCGGTTTCAGATGCTCCAATGAGATAATCCCAAGTTTCTTTAGGAAGTTTTTCTCTAGCCTTTTTAACAAATTCATGAAGTACTAAATATTCTTCTCCCACGATTTTACTACCCAATTTTTTTTCAGTCATTTTATTCTCCAAGTCTTCAAATTGAACTATATAAAAATTAATCTTAAAAGCCATAAAAAACTTGCCTTAGCCAAAAAGCTAAGTTACACAACAATTATATGGTTTTGCGAGCGTGGCGGAATGGTAGACGCACTGGACTTAAAATCCAGAGTCCGATAAGGACGTGGGGGTTCAAGTCCCCCCGCTCGTACCATATAATTAATTTTATTGACCTTAATAAAGTACATAGGCCATTATAAAAATGATTATTGCCCGTACAAGAAAAGATCTGAATAAAACTTTACAACGATTTTCTCAAAAGCCTGGCAAGCTAGCTTTAATACCCACTATGGGTAACTTGCATGATGGGCATTTATCATTAATAAGACTAGCTAAATTAAATGCTGAGAAAACAATTACAACAATTTTTGTCAACCCACTTC
>CABYBQ010000065.1 GCA_902517275.1 uncultured SAR116 cluster alpha proteobacterium | reverse complement strand
GCTGTTCTTTTACAGGTTCCATGTCAATGATAGTTTCTTTATCACTCTTATTTCTTTGAGTTTTGGTATCAACCATATTAACATTCCTAATTATTTAGGTAATTCTAATATATAATCTAAGATATCTTTAGTAAAATTTTTCTTAATAGTTTTAATACTTAGCCAACCAAGTGTTTTAGCTTTTTGAGCTACTTTATTACTATTAACAAATAATGTTGATTTACAATTAACTTCTTTAAATAAATTATAATTATTTAAAATATCTTTTGTAATTGTGACATTTCTTGATGATAAAATAATTAAATTTAAGCGTTTATAATTGATTAAATCCTTTTTTATTGATTGACATAATTTTAAAATTGGTAAGGTTTTATATCCCTCTAATATTTCAATTCTTCTGTTACTCTTTTTTAAAATTTTTTTAAGGTCAATACTTCTATCTTTAGCTGCAATCCACAACCCAAAATCACTCTGACAAGTGTTTTTTAATATCAATTCGATTAGAGATTGTGAATTACTGTTTGCATTAAAAACATTACTAAAATTAAGTTTGTTAAGTTTATTCTTGGTTTCTAAACCAATAGTGAAAATTTTAGAGGATTTTGAAAATACTGTTTTATTATTTGAAACTATTTTATTTAGAACTTTCGTAGCTTTAGGACTTGTTATCACTGCATAATTATATTCATGATTAACTATATCAGAATTACTAAAATCTTCATATTTTGTTGAGGTTATAGGAAATGGTTTAGAAAACAGACCTCTTTCATTGAGATAGTCTGAATTTTTTTTCGCATCATTAGTCTCTCTCAATATCAAAGTTAATGTATTGGATTTTGTAATCTAAAACTCCTTATTTTTATTTATAAATAATTTCACCATTTGCTTTACTTAATATTTCTGTTCCTAAATTTTTACCCAACAAAACTGCGTCTTTTTTTAATCCTACTATTTCTGATTTAACTACCTTAGTTCCATCTAGCCTAGCAATTGCCCCATATAATTTTAAACGGTCATTTTCTATTATATATGCACTTGCCGAAATAGGAGACCGGCATGAACCATCTAAAGTTTTTAAAAGACTTCTCTCTGCTAAAGTTTCAAAATATGTTTCATTGTCATTAATATTCAATAAATAATTATTTAAATCTTTTTCATATTTATTATTTCTATTAGTAGTTGATTGGATTGCAATAGCACCTTGGGTGGCCGCAGGTGGCATTATATCTGAAGGTATTTGTTTACCAACATTGATTTTTAATCGATCTAAACCCGCCTTAGCTAATATAATTGCATCAAAAAGTCCATCTTCTAGCTTTTGAATACGAGTTTCTACATTTCCTCTTAAAAGTTTTATAACTAGATCTGGTCTATATGATTTAGTAAAAGCAGCTCTTCTAACAGAACTAGTCCCAATTACTGCATTATAAGGCAAATCATCTAATGTTGAGTATTTTCCTAACAATATATCGCTTCTGTCTCCTCTTGGAAGAACAGCTGATATTACAGTATTTTGGGCTATCTCAGTTTCCATGTCTTTCATAGAATGAACTGCAATATCCGCAGAACCATCTAAAATAAATTTTTCTAGTTCTTTTATAAAAAGACCTTTTCCTCCAATTTCTGATAAGGATTTGTTTAAAATTTGGTCTCCAGAAGTAATTACTTCTAATATTTCTGTTTCTATACCTAAATCAAAGTTACTTTTAAGTATTTCTACCTGACATAGTGCTAACTTTGATTTGCGTGTAGCAATTCTAATTTTTAATTTCATTTTAATTCTATCAAAGTTTAACTAATTAGATCTTACTATTTGACTTGATCATTTTTAATACAATTATAGTAAATACTAAAAGATACAATATTAATTTATATTTGCGTTATTTAGATAAAAATCTATTTTATATAAAAATTTTGTTTCTTTGGAAATTTGATGAAAAAGAATAATTATAAAAATATTTTGGGTATTGAAACAAGTTGTGATGATACGGCTATTGGGATAGTTACTTCTGAAAAAAGTATCTTGTCTAATATAGTGATTAATCAAAATTCAAATCTTAATAAGTATGGTGGAATTGTTCCTGAGATTGCTGCTAGAGATCATTTATCGAATATAGATTATGCAATTCAAGCAGCTTTGGATAAAGCAAAGTTAGAATTAAATGATATAGATTTAATTACTGCCACAGGAGGTCCTGGCCTAATTGGAGGAGTAATTGTAGGAACGGTATTTGCTAAATCTTTAGCAATGTCTCTAGATAGGCCATATGTTGCAGTCAACCATCTTGAAGGGCATGCTCTAACCGCACGTTTAACCGATAATGTAAAATATCCATATCTATTGCTTTTAGTTTCTGGGGGACATACACAAATAATAGCTGTGTTAGAATATGGGAAATATGTTAGAATGAGTTCTACTCTTGATGATGCTGCAGGTGAAACTTTTGATAAAGCAGCAAAGATACTAGACATAGGGTTTCCAGGGGGGCCTATGATAGAGAAAATGGCAGTTGATGGAGATCCTAAGAGCTTTGATTTACCTAAACCAATGTATAAGTCAAAAAATCCTAATTTTTCATTTTCAGGATTGAAGACTGCTTTCAATCAAACTGTTTCAAGGAATAAATTAAATAAAACAATAACAAAAAATTTATGTGCGAGCATACAAAAATCAATATCTGACTGTCTTGTAGATAGAACTAAATTTGCAATCAGCAAGTTTACAAAAATGATTAATAACAAGTCTAATGTTCAATTGGTTGTAGCTGGCGGTGTTGCTTCTAACTTATACATACGTAAGGAATTAAAAAAATTATCTTTAGAAGCAAACGCAATTTTTTTTGCACCACCTTTAGATTTATGTACCGATAATGGGGCTATGATTGCTTGGGCTGGCTATGAAAAGTATAATCATGAGGGTGAAACTAACTTAGATTTCAAACCTAGACCAAGATGGCCATTAGATCCAGAGGCACATTATATGAATCCAGTACAACCAAAAATAGGTAAAAGTGGAGTTAAAGCTTAAATGTCTTCTTATTCAAATATATGTTTTTTTGGCGGTGGGGCATGGGGCCAAGCTTTAGCTATTACACTTGCTTCCCTTGGAAACAAATCAACACTGATAGTTTCTGACAAATTCCGAGAAGTAGATATTAATAATCATGTATCAAAAAGATTTCCTCAAGCTAAGTTAAGCCCTCTTATAAAAGCGTCGATAGATAAGAGTCAAATAATCAAAGGATGTGATTTAATTTTTATCACAACAGAAAGTAAAAGGGTATTAGATACAATTAATCAGATTGCTTTTTTATCAAATAAAAACATTCACGTTGTTATTACATCAAAAGGTTTTGCAACGAGTACAGGAGAAACATTTAGTGAAGTTGTTGAAAGTGATTTTCCAAATATGAACTTATCTATATTATCAGGACCAACCTTTGCTGATGAGATTGCTA
>CABYBQ010000064.1 GCA_902517275.1 uncultured SAR116 cluster alpha proteobacterium | reverse complement strand
TTAAATAGAGTTTCAAACCAATAGTATAGTCGATATATTTCTGCTTTATCTTTATAATTTTCACCTACTAAATCGGGTTTCAAATTTAAATCCTTAAAATATTCCAAGCATGCATTTGATCCTATGATTGGATAGTTTTCTTGATTGACAAGAATAGGTAAATGACCTGCAGGATTAATTTTTAAAAAATCTTTTTGTGGTTTCCAATAATTTTCAAGTTGTAAAGTATATTTCAACTTGAACTCTTCTAAAATTAATCTAACAAACCTAGAAGATGGACAAAGATAATAATGATGAAGAGTATACATGTATGTTATTCATATAAAATTAACGTATTAAACATGTTCTTTAATACACTCAAACAATTATTTAAACCATATTAATAAATTATAACAAGGAAAGGGTCCAAAAGAACTAATAAAACTATCTTGGTAAATCAGACTTGCCCATAAGAAACTCATCAATTGATTTTGCACATTGTCTGCCTTCTTTAATTGCCCATACTACTAGGGACTGACCACGTCTTGAGTCGCCTGCTGCAAAAAATTTATTAACTGATGTTTGATATTTATAATCATCGGCTTCTAAGTTTCCAACTGGTGTTAATTTAACTCCTAATTGTTTGATTAAACCTTCATGAATAGGGTGTACAAAACCCATTGCAAGTAAAACAAGATCTGCTTCAAAAGAGAATTCAGAATCTATTATTTCTGTCATCTTCATTCTATCGTCATCACCTTTTTTCCACTCAACATTTACACAATTAAGCTTTGATACTTTACCATTAGAACCTTCAAATGATTTAGTTAAAACTGACCAGTTTCTATCGCAACCTTCTTGATGAGAAGTTGAGGTCCTCATTTTCATTGGCCAATTTGGCCAAGTTAATGCTTTATCCTCTTTTTCAGGTGGCTGATCAAGCAGTTCAAGTTGTGTAACAGATTTAGCTCCTTGGCGGTTGGATGTTCCAACACAGTCAGAACCTGTATCACCTCCACCTATAACAAGAACGTTTTTACCTTTTGCTGAAATTTCAATATCAGATTTTATAGTTTTACCTGAAACTCGATCATTTTGCTGTGAAAGAAATTCCATTGCAAAGTAAACACCTTTTAATTCTCTTCCTTCAACCGGAAGATCTCTTGGGTGCTCTGAGCCACCACAAAACGCAATAGCCTCAAATTCATCATTTAACTCTTCTATGCTAACATTATTACCTACATGACTATTAACTCTAAACTCAACACCTTCAAGTTCCATTTGTGACATTCTTCTATCAATTAGAGTTTTTTCCATTTTAAAGTCGGGTATGCCTATCCTAAGCAATCCCCCTATTCTTTCGTTTTTCTCAAAGACCACAACAGTATGTCCTGCCCTAGCTAATTGCTGAGCACAGGCTAACCCTGATGGTCCAGATCCAATAACTGCGACTTTTTTATTTGTTTTTTTTGAAGATATTTGCGGCTTTATCCAACCTTCTTCCCATCCCCTATCTACAACGGAGCATTCGATTGTTTTAATAGCTACTGGGTTATCTGTAATATTTAATGTACATGAAGCTTCACAAGGTGCAGGACAAATCCTTCCAGTAAATTCAGGAAAATTGTTAGTTGAATGTAGTAAATCTAAAGCTTCTTTCCACCTATTATTATAGACCATGTCATTCCAGTCAGGTATCAAGTTGTTAACCGGGCATCCTTGATGACAATATGGTATTCCGCAATCCATACACCTTGCACCTTGTTTAGAAACTTCTTTTGGATCTAATGGTATTAAAAACTCTTTAAAATGTTTAACCCTATCTTCGACAGGTTCGTAATCTCTCTCCACACGATCTAGTTCCATAAATCCTGTTGTTTTTCCCATTTTATTCTCCAGCAATTCTATTGGGTGTGTTATTTTTTGTATTTAATTTTTCTTTTCTTTCAATTAATGCTCTTTTAAAATCAAACGGAGTAATTTTATGAAAAAGACTAATATATTTATTCCAGTTATCTATAATAATTTTGGCTTTTTTACTTTTGGTGAACTTAAAATGCTTTTGTATTATTAATTTTAATCGGGCTTCATCGAAGTCTAACAAATCACTATTTATGTTTTTTACAGAATTATGTTCTGAACCTTCAAAACGAGATACTTTTTCTAATTCAACCATGGACTTATTACAATTGGCTTCAAAAGTGTTATCCTCATCAAGAATGTATGCAATACCACCAGACATTCCGGCTGCAAAATTTCTGCCTGTTTTTCCTAAAACAATGACAACACCACCTGTCATATATTCGCAGCCATGATCACCACAACCTTCAACAACAGTCGTTGCTCCTGAGTTTCTTACGGCAAAACGTTCACCTACAACACCATTCAAGTAACATTCTCCAGAAATAGCTCCATACAAAAGTGTATTTCCTGCAATTATATTGTCTTGAGCAATAATTGAGCTATTTTCTTGAGGATGAATTGATATCCTTCCTCCCGATAATCCTTTACCAACATAATCATTAGCATCTCCTTCTAGATTAAAGGAAACACCTTTAGCTAGCCAAGCACCAAAGCTTTGCCCAGCATTACCAGAAAAATTAATTTTTATTGTATCATTAGGCAAGCCGTTATGGCCATATTTTTTGGCAATCACACCTGACAGCATTCCACCAACTGTTCTGTTTGTGTTAACAATTTTTGATTTAAAATTAACCTTATTTTTGTTCAATATGGCATCATGTGATTTTGAAATCAAAAAATTATCAAGTGCAAGCTCTAATCTATGGTCTTGCTTTTGTGAATTGAAGAAACTTTGGTTATTTTCTTTTGTCAAAGGAACAATTAGTCGCGCTAAATCAAGTCCATGTGCTTTCCAATGTTCTTCTGCACCATAAAAATCAAGCAAATCCCTTCTACCAATCAAATCATTAAAGTTTTTAATACCTAGTTCTGCCATTATTTCTCTAACTTCGTTAGCTATAAAAACAAAAAAGTTAACAACATGATCAGGTTGACCTGTAAAGTTTTTCCTTAATTCGGGATCTTGGGTAGCAACTCCGACTGGACAGGTGTTTAAATGACATTTTCTCATCATAATACATCCTTCTGAGATTAATGCTGCAGTAGCAAAACCAAACTCATCAGCACCTAACATTGCTCCTACAACTACATCTCTACCTGTTCGTAATCCACCATCAACCTGCACAGCTATTCTTTCTCTTAAACCGTTCATTACCAATGTTTGATGTGTTTCAGCTAAACCTGTCTCCCAAGGTCCCCCAGCATTTAATAATGAAGTAATTGGACTTGCTCCAGTACCTCCATCATTTCCTGAAATTGTAACATGATCTGCATATGCCTTACTCACACCAGCAGCGACAGTCCCAACCCCAATTTCAGAAACAAGTTTAACAGATACTCTAGCTTTTGGATTAACATTTTTTAAATCGTGAATAAGTTGCGCTAAATCTTCTATAGAATATATATCGTGATGAGGTGGTGGAGATATTAAACCAACACCAGGAGTTGAATGCCTAATCTTAGCAATAAATTCGTCAACTTTACCACCTGGAAGCTGGCCACCTTCTCCTGGCTTAGCTCCCTGGGCCATTTTAATTTGAATGTCAGTGGCATTCGAAAGATATTCAGTTGTAACTCCAAATCTACCAGACGCCACCTGCTTAATTCTAGAATTCATAGAGTCACCATTTGACATGGGCTTAAACCTGGAAGTTTCTTCT
>CABYBQ010000063.1 GCA_902517275.1 uncultured SAR116 cluster alpha proteobacterium | reverse complement strand
AGTGGAAAAAAGTATATAGGTAATTTTAAAAATGATAAATATAGTGGTGAAGGTACTCTTTATAAAGTTAATGGGCAAATATTAGAGGGCATTTGGAAAGAAAATGTTTTTCAATATTCAAAAAAATTAAAAAAACAAAAAAGTAAAATTGCTAGCATATTAACAAAAAAAGAATCAAATAAATCATCAAAAAAATCATTACCATAATGTTCTAACCGAAATTACAAGCATTTCTGCGTTGGAATACATAAATTTTCCAATGGTGCAAAGTATAATGGTGAATTTAAAAACAATAAATTTGATGGTATTGGAACTCTTGCTTGGAAGGATGGAGCAAAATATGTTGGTCAATTTAAATCAGATTTTGCAAATGGTCAGGGCACTATGACATGGGCGAATGGAAACAAATATGTTGGTGAACATAAAAATGGTAAAGCAAATGGTAAAGGTGTTTTTAGTTACGCTAATGGCAACCAATACATTGGAGAACATAAAAATGACCTAGCTCATGGTTATGGAACTATGAAGTGGAAAAATGGCGATAAATATTTTGGTGAACATATTAAAGGTAAAGCTGATGGTAAAGGCACTTATATATATTCAAATGGGAATAAGTATACTGGTCTGCACAAAAATGATGTTGCTTTTGGGCAAGGAACTATGACTTGGGCTAATGGTGATAAATATATTGGTGAACATAAAAATGATAAAGGTAATGGTAATGGGGTTTATCAATGGGCTAATGGCGATAAATATATTGGACAACATAAAGATGATAAACCTCATGGTAAAGGTTTATTTACGTTTGCTAATGGTTCTGTCCTTAAAGGTGTTTTCAAAAATGGTGAATATTTAAAAAATAAGAATGAAAACGATACTTATATAGCTTCAAACTCAAAGGAATTAGATAAAGTTAAGCGTGAAGCGAAGGAATTAAAAAGAAAGTTAGCTGCACTTGAGGCTAAAAAGAAGAAAGAGGAATTAAAAATTAGAAATGATATACAAAAACCAACAATAAAATCCACCTACAAAATTTCTGGTGCAAACGCAATAATTTCAGGAAGAGTGACCGATAATACAGAAGTAGTTGAAATATTGGTAGATGGTGAACAGATGCCTTTAACAAAAAAAGGTACTTACAATATTGAATTATATATTCCACGTCATGGTCTAAATGTTGAGATAGTTGCTTTTGATAAAAAAGGAAATAAGGCTTCAAAAACTTTAACAATTGAACGTCAGAACATTCAACAAGCTTCGGGGCCTAGCTTTGACAGACTTAATCCAGCAGACAAAAAAGTCAATACCAATCCTAATTCACTTGCCCTTATTATTGGTGTTGCAAATTATTCTAGAACGAATGCTGATGCTATTTATGCTGACAAAGATGCTCGCCAATTTTACGATTATGCCAAGATGAAATTAGGAGTGCCTACATCTAACATTAAAGAACTCATTAATAATAAAGCTGACAGAGTTGAAATTGGTTTGGCAATAAAAGATTGGATTACTCGTTCTACTAAAACTAATAAAACAGATATTTATCTTTTTTTCGCAGGGCATGGCTTAGCATCTGACAACGGTAAGGATATGTTCTTACTTCCATACGATGGTTCACCGAGGTTGTTAGAATCTGCTATAAGGCGTAAACAACTTTTTAAAGATATTCAACAAGCGAAACCACGTAGCGTAACCGTATTCCTAGACACCTGCTACAGTGGAACCACACGTGGTACAGATATGCTGATAGCATCAAGACCCATTGCCATACGTGCACTAGAACAATCAATACCTGACAACTTCACTGTCTTTAGTGCAGCTGCAGGTGACCAGACAAGTAAGCCACTGGAAGAAGCTAAACATGGTATGTTCTCATACTTCTTAATGAAGGGCATGGAAGGTGATGCAGACATAAATGCTGACAATAAGATAACAGCACGTGAACTTCACGCATATGTAGAACAGAATGTTGTACAACAATCATCTGGTTCACAAACACCTGAACTACAAGGTGATAAAGAAAGAGTGCTTGTACAGTTTAACTAGGACCATCATTCCTGCTCATATAAGGCCTCTGCAGAGCTGCTACTACACACTCATATGTCATTAGATTCTGAATACACTAAAAGCTCTCAGTAGACTCTGGATTGTTTTACAGTGGTTAACAGTCATTTGAGCACATCTGTGTAAGAGCACAACTATATATATCCTAGGTGACCGGCATGGCACTCGCATGGGGGCATTTAAATGTTACATATAAGTGTCTTTAACATCTAAATATAATTATCATTTACGTAAGGCTATTCCATTACGGGAACATTTTTTAACTGTGAAAGAAACTGTAAAAGAAAATGTGCCTGTTGAAACAGATTCAATAATACATAAACTGTTGCTATTGCTAAAGTTCAGTTACAAAAGGTGCATAACTAGTGCACCACTTTTAGTTGTATACAAGCTCTACCCTCATATTATGTATTATTGAATCTGTTTCAACAGGCACATAATGGTCTACCGTTTGGTCTACCCTCCAAGCACACATAACAAAATATGCTTACATATCAACTACTTAGTGCAACTTGGTCTCATGAAATGGTGCGCTCTGAGGGACTCGAACCCCCAACCTTTTGATTCGAAGTCAAATACTCTATCCAGTTGAGCTAAGAGCGCTTTATTACTCTATAATTAAATATATGAAAAACTGAATTTTATAAAGGTTTATTCATATTTTACTATTGGCGGCATAACACCATCTGGAATTGGACAAACATAAGGATTCTTTTTTATTTGTATTTTAAAAGCTTCTTTGGCTTCATTTAATTTTTTAGGATCATTTATTAGGGCACATGCTGTTGATGCCATAATTTTTGCAGCGTGAACCATTCCTTTATGAGCAGTAGGTGCTTTGCCTTGTGCTACCGTTTGCCATGTATGAAAAGGTGTGCCAACCGCACATGTTGCAACTCTAGCTTGAACCGTAGGAACTACCCAACTAACGTCCCCTACATCAGTAGAGCCTATTCCCCCACTGCTAAAATTATTCAAAGGAGCTACAAAATCACATAACGGCATGTCTAAAGGAGCTTTTATGCCAATTCTTTGAAAACTGTCTAAAATATCAGTCTCTGTTAAAGTAGATCTGATTTTGTTAGCAAAATCTTTGTCTTTTTTATCAAATTTAACAGGACCTATTTTTTCAAATTCATTTTGCATTATTTGTTCTAATGGCTCATTTCCTAATAAGTTTGACACTCCGCTGTAAACTTTCTTTTCCACGCTAGTTTCAGTCATAAGAGCAGCTCCGTCTGCAATTTTGTAAACTCTGTCAACTAAGGAACGAAGTTCTATTAAATTTGAAGCTCTTATCAAATGCCTTATAGTAACCTTGGCTTGAACTACATTAGCTGCATTGCCCCCAGCATCCATGTATGCATAATGTACTCTAGCAGAGTCTGGCATATGCTCTCTCATATAATTAACACCTATATTCATTAGTTCTGCAGCGTCTAATGCACTTCTACCTAAATGAGGAGCAGTGGCGGCATGAGCCGCTTTACCTTTAAACGTAAAATCAATTCTAGAATTGGCTAGAGATGTTGGTTTATTAACAGAATTGAAAGTAGCTGGATGCCAACATATTGCAGTATCAACATTGTCAAACCAACCATCTCTAGACATATATGTTTTTGCAGCCCCTCCCTCTTCTGCAGGACAACCATAATATCTAACC
>CABYBQ010000062.1 GCA_902517275.1 uncultured SAR116 cluster alpha proteobacterium | reverse complement strand
GATTGAATGGAAGGGTTATCCAAAGTTTAACTTTATTGGTGGGCATATTGATAATGAAAGCATACCGATTATATCCTTAAAAGAATCTATAGATAAAATAATTTTAAAAGAGGGAAAAACATTAGCTAAATATGGATTGGAAAGTGGTCCTCAGGGGTATCTGCCACTCAGGCAATTCATTTCAAAACAATTAAAAAAAAGTGCAAGCATTAATTGTTCAGAAAAAGAGGTGTTAGTAGTTTCTGGATCGTTACAGGCATTAGACCTAGTAAATCAAACATTTTTAAGAAAAGGCGACACAGTTATAATCGAAGAAGAAAATTATGGTGGCACTATTTCAAGGCTTAGGAGGATCGGCGTTAATATGATAGGTATTCCATTGGAAAAAGATGGAATGAATATTGAGGTTTTAGAACAAACCCTAGAAAGTCTCAAGAAAAAGAAGGTCAGACCAAGATTTATTTACACTATTCCAACAATTCAGAATCCAACAGGCACTATTATGTCTGTGAATAAAAGAAAAGCTCTAATAAAATTATCTAAAAAATTTGAAATGCCAATCTTTGAAGATGATTGTTATGCAGATCTTATTTATGATAAAGAAAGGCCTCCAGCAATAAAATCTTATGATAATGACGGTTATGTAATATATTGTGGCTCTTTTTCAAAATCTATTGCACCTGCATTAAGGGTAGGATACTTAACAGCTGATTGGAGTATTTTATCAAGAATACTCCCTTATAAAACTGACGCCGGAAGTGGATCATTGGAGCAAATGGCACTTGCAGAGTTTTGTAAAATTAATTTTGATTCCCATATAAAAATACTTAGAAACGAACTTAAAAAAAAGTCAGACGCCATATGCAATGCATTAGATAAATACTTTGGTTCTACGGCAGATTATAATAAACCTGTTGGTGGAATTTTTGTGTGGATTAATTTACCTAATAATGTGGATACATCACGCTTATACGAACTTGCATTAAAAGACGGTGTCGCGATTAATCCTGGAAATGAATGGTCGATTAATTCTAGTGGAGATCATAAAGTTCGACTCTGTTTTGGTAATCCGTCATTAGAAAAAATTGATGAGGGGGTAAAAATTTTAGCCGAAATATGTCAGAAGGAGTTTGGTATACCTCTTCAAATAGCCAATTCATAAATATTAATTAACAAATGCTAATTCTAGAGCAGCTTTAGAAAAATTTTTAGGATCCTCTTGAGGTATGTTATGTCCTGTGTTTGGTAGAATTTGATGTCTAACGTGAGCTGAGAATTTTTGTTTAATTTTAGAAATATTAGACAATTCTGAAACGCCATCAGTTGCACCGTCAATAGTTATACTTGGAACTGAAATTGTTGGTTGTTTAGATAAGTCTTTTTCAATTAAATCAAATTTTGGATCTCCAGCAACTATACCAAATCTGTGTTTGTAGCTATGCACAACTACATCTACAAAATCAGAATTATCAAATGAGTTTTTGCTTAAACCATATACTTCATCATTAAAATCCCAAGAAGGTGACCATGTTTGCCAGATATATTTTATGAAATCATGACGCTTGTTTATTAAGCCCAAACGACCTCTTTCACTATGAAAAAAGTACTGATACCATAATTTTTGTTCAATATTTGGATTAGATGGTTTAGAAGAATTTTCTATATCTTGAATATTATAACCATTACAGGAGATTAATCCTAGACATCTTTCTGGATAAAGAGCAGCAACTACACACGCCGCCCTACCTCCCCAATCATAGCCAGCTAAGATAGCTTTATCTATTTTAATTGAATTCATTAAATTTAATAAATCGTATCCCAGTGCAGCTTGTTGACCAGATCTTAAAGTTTTTTTTGCTAAGAATGAAGTTTTTCCATAACCCCTTAGGTAAGGCACAATTACTCTACATCTAGCATTTGATAAAACAGGGACCACTTCAAGGTATGAATGAATATCATAAGGAAAGCCATGCAGTAGGATAACGGGAACGCCATCTATTGGACCTGATTCAAAATAGCTTACATTTAGATCTCCAGCTTTTATTTGTTTTAAATCTTCAATCAATTTTATTACTTTCTAACTAAATTATGAGTTTAAGGGTAAGTTGTTTTTAGTTTTAACTCTACCTAGAGCAAAGTTTGTTTCGATAGAAGCAATCCCTTTTACTTTGGTCAATTCTTCTCTCATAAAAATCTCATAATTTTTTAAGTCTGATGCTACTACTCTAAGTAAATAATCTCTATTTCCTGTTACCAACCAACAATCCATAACAGCATCCAAAGATGTGATTTCTTTTTCGAATGACTTTAGTATTTGATCAGTTTGATTTTCTAGCCTTACAGAAACAAATGCTGTTACTGGATACCCATAAGATACTTCATCTATAATTGCAGTATAGCCTGCTATTAAACCTCTTTGTTCTAAACTTTTTACTCTTCTTAAACAAGGTGATGGAGATAGC
Organism: uncultured SAR116 cluster alpha proteobacterium; assembly: GCA_902517275.1. Lineage (GTDB taxonomy): Bacteria > Pseudomonadota > Alphaproteobacteria > Puniceispirillales > Marisalimonadaceae > Marisalimonas. The sequence goes on along the minus strand of CABYBQ010000062.1, from coordinate 1,313 downwards.
CCTACTTTTTCAGCCAAATCAAAATTTGTTAATCGACCGTCCTTTTGAAGAAAAAATATTATTTTTTGGTCTATTCTATCAATATTGCTCAAAAGATCATCTTTAAGGTAAAATATTTTATAAAAATAGAATTATAAGCATATTATGCTAAAATTTAAAGTAAAATTGTTATCTTTAGTCATTTATTTCACTTATAAAGTGCTAAACTTTTAAAATGTTAAATAAAAACAAATTATTGAAAATTATTGAGAAGAAGGTTTTATGGCTTTCTTGTTGGATGATACATAATGCTAACCATCTTAGGAATAATGAAGATGGTTTAAAAGTTGGAGGTCATCAGGCAAGTTCCGCCTCAATTGTTTCAATAATGACAGCATTATATTTTAATATTTTAAGACCGGAAGATAGAGTTGCTGTAAAACCACACGCTAGTCCAGTTTTTCATGCGATTCAGTATTTGTCTGGGTTACAAACTAGAGAAAATATTGAAAATTTTAGAGGCTTTCGAGGTGCTCAGTCATATCCTTCTAGAACAAAAGATATTGATGATGTTGATATTTCAACAGGTTCGGTTGGGCTTGGTGTTGCGATGACTAGCTTTGTTTCACTTATCCAGGATTATGTTTCAAGAAAACAGTTTGGTAAAAAAATACCTCAAGGAAGGATGATTGCGTTAGTTGGAGATGCTGAGCTTGACGAGGGTAATGTTTATGAATGTCTTCAAGAAGGATGGAAACATGACTTAAGAAATGTTTGGTGGATAATAGACTATAATAGACAATCATTAGATGGAGTAGTTCATGAAGGATTATCTGAGCGTTTAGGTTCTGTTTTTGAAGCTTTTGGCTGGAATCTTATTATTTTAAAATATGGTAAATTGCAAAATGAGGCATTTGATGAGCCAGGAGGTCATTTATTAAAAAAATGGATTGATGATTGTCCAAATCAGCTCTATTCAGCCTTAATTTATGAAGGTGGTTCTACTTTTAAGCAAAGAATATTGGATGATATTGGCGATCAGGATATTGTTTCCGAATTAATAAATAAAAGAACAGATAGCGAGTTTCTAGATCTAATGGCTAACTTAGGCGGTCATTGTGTTCAAACATTGATAAAAGTTTTTGAAAAAGTAAAAGATGATAAACCAACAGCTTTCATTGCCTATACAATCAAAGGTTGGGGAACACCTTTAGCTGGTCATAAAGATAATCATGCAGGATTGATGACCAAAGCCCAAATGAATAGTTTTAAATTAAAGTATGGTATTTCTGATGGGAATGAATGGAATAGATTTTCTGATGAAAAAAATAATG
>CABYBQ010000061.1 GCA_902517275.1 uncultured SAR116 cluster alpha proteobacterium | reverse complement strand
CTTATGATTTTTGAGATGTTCGGTTAGATTTTTAATTCTCTCAGTCAAAATAGCTACCTGAACATCAGCTGAACCAGAGTCTGATTTGCTATTTCCAAAGTCTTTAATTAATTCAATTGTTTTATTCTTTTCTATCGACATCTTATTTCCCTTCTTTTTATATATTAATTATGCGTTTTGGCTTGACTAGGTCAGTCTCAATTTTAACAAGGGCTATAAGACTATTGTTTCTAATAGCACAGAGTTTTTCAAATTCTTGAAAATTTGGATGTTTGTTAAGAAATATATTTTTAAATTCTAAAGAATTAAATTGAATTTTTTGTCCTAGCTTTAACTTCCTCGCCTCTATTTCGTTCAGAGCTAATGCCGGGATGTCGTCTAGCACAGCTTCAATTGGTAACATTTTTTTTAAAATTGCTGGACTATGTATTATTTCTTTAAAAAAATCTATAAAAATCGTATCTTTTTCAATGAAATTCCCTACCGAGTGTCTTCTAAGAGCTATAACATGTGCTTTTGTATTTAGTTTTTCAGCAATATCTTTAGCTAGTGACCTTATATATGTTCCTTTACCACACAAAACTTCAAATTCAGCAAAATCTGAATTTATAATTTTTTTTAAACTTAATTTATGTATCTCAACTTCTCTAGGTTGATGTTTAACAAATATTTTGTTTCTAGCTAATTTGTAAGAACGTTTACCATCTATTTTAATTGCTGAAAAAGCAGGAGGCTCTTGAAGTACTTTACCGGTAAATGAATTTAATATATTAAGCACTTGGGTTTTAGTAGGTCTTACATTTGATTTTTCTAAAACTGTCCCTTCTAAATCGTCTGTATTTGTTGTTTCACCCCATTTAACTGTAAAAGAATATTTTTTAATTTTATTCTGAATAAATGATATGCATTTTGTTGCTTCTCCTACTGCTATAGGCAACACACCTGTTGCCATAGGATCAAGGGTGCCAGCATGTCCAACTTTTTTAATATTTAATATTTTTGAAATTTTGGTAACAGCTTGACGAGATGTAACTCCGAGTTGCTTGTCTAGCACTATCCAACCATTAATATTATTAATAATTACCAACCTTATTAATTAAAATGAAAATTTTTATTTTTTGATCTTTTGCAAAATATTTTCTATGTTTTTAGCATACTCAAAAGTTTCATCTAATTTAAATTGTAGTTTTGGAATTTGCCTTAAATTAATATTGCTCGAAATTAATTTTTTTATGCGTCCATTTGATTTGTTAAGACTATCTAATACTTCAAGTTTATTTTCACCACCCAAAGGCATTATATAAACTTTAGCATTTTTCAAATCAGGACTTACATTTACTTCTGTAATAGTTATAGTGTTATTCTCAATAATTTGATCATAAAAGGATTCACGAAGTAATGCGTTTGATATTAAATGTCTAAGATCTTCTCCAACTCTAAGTTGTCTTTGTGATTTAGTAGAATTATTTTTAAATTTACCATTTATTTTGTAGTTAAAGTTATTAACCATTAGAACAATTATCCAACTTTTTTACCGACTGACTCCAAACTTCGAGCTACCTCTTTAACTTCAAAACATTCCATTACGTCACCTTCTTGAATATCATTATAGTTTTCGAAGCCCATTCCACATTCTGTTCCTTCGCGAACTTCTTTTACTTCATCTTTGAATCTTCTTAACGTTTTGAGCATTCCTTGATGAACCACTGTGTTATCTCTTAATAATCTAAAACTACACCCTTTCTTTACAATTCCTTCATTTACAAAACAACCAGCAATCTTGCCAATTTTAGATACAGAGAATATCTTTCTAATTTCAGCATAACCAATAAATGTTTCTTGCAAGTCAGGGTCTAGCATACCTGTAAGAGCCAATTTAGCGTCTTCAATCAATTCATAAATGATAGAATGATATCTTATCTCTATATTATCTCTTCTAGACAGCTCCCTTGCTTGCGGAATAGCTCTAACATTAAAAGCAAATACAAGCGCTGAAGATGCAGAAGCTAAAGTTATGTCGGATTCACTAATAGCTCCGACCGCTCCAGATAAAACTCTTATTTTAACTAGTGAGTTACCTAACTTATCTAAAGCAACTTTTATAGCCTCAAGGGATCCATGAACGTCAGTTTTTATAATAACAGGTAGTTCAGTTGATTCACCAGCTTGTATATTAGCTAACATTTGTTCAACAGAACCTCTTGCTGATAGGGTCGCCTCTTTCTGTTTAGATTTTCTAGATCTATATTCAGCAATTTCTCTAGCTCTTGATTCTGATTCTACTACATGGGCTAAATCACCGGCATCAGGAGTACCTGACAAACCTAGAACTTCAACTGGCATAGAAGGACCTGCGTTGATTATTCTTTTCCCCACATCATTGAGCAAAGCTCTCACTTTACCTGATTCACTTCCAACAACTATAATATCACCAACTTTTAGAGTACCAGATTTAATAAGCAAGGTTATTACAGAACCTTTTCCTCTCTCTACCTTAGATTCAATCACAACTCCATTAGCATTTATTGTAGCATCACTCTTTAGCTCCATTAAGTCTGATTGTAATTCAATTGCTTCAAGCAGATTATCAAGTCCTGTTTTGTTTTTTGCAGAAACATCAATACATTGAATATCTCCACCCATTTCTTCAGGTATAAGTTCATGTTGGAGTAATTCAGTTCTTACTTTTTGTGGGTTTGCCTCAGGCTTGTCAGATTTATTCACAGCAACTATGATAGGACAAGAAGCAGCTTTAGCATGTTTAATTGCTTCGATAGTTTGAGGTTTAATTCCATCATCGGCTGCAACAACTAATATAACGATGTCTGTAATATTAGCTCCCCTTGCTCTCATTTCAGTAAATGCTTCATGACCAGGAGTATCTATGAATGAAATTTTAGTCCTAGATTTTGTGATAATTTGGTAAGCGCCTATATGTTGGGTTATTCCTCCAGCTTCACCGTCCGCAACCTTGCTTTCCCTTAAAGCATCCAATAAAGAAGTTTTACCGTGATCCACATGACCCATTATTGTTACAATAGGAGGTCTCAAAGAGAGATTTTTGGGATTACTTTCTTCAATTATTAGATCTAGTTCTACATCAGATTCTGAAATTCTTTTTGGTTTATGTCCAAACTCTGTAGTAATAAGCTCTGCTGTCTCTGAGTCTATAACTTCTGTGGCTGTTGCCATAATACCATTTTTCATTAACTCTCTTACAACATCAGCTGTTTTTTCAGTCATTCTGTTGGCTAATTCTGAGACCGTAATTGTGTCAGGAATTGTAACTTCTCTAAACTGTTTTACAGCAGGTGTTTGATCTGCTTGCATCCTTGCCTTTTCACGTCTTCTTTTAATTGACGCTAAAGATCTAACTCTGACATTGTCTGAATCTAAAGCTCGAGCTATTGTCATTTTTCCTTGTCTTTTTTCTTGAAATCCTCTGTTAAATGATGTTTTTTTTACATTTTCCCTGAATATTTCCTTATCTTGAACTTTATTTCCTGTCCATAATTTATTATTTGGCGGTAATTCAGTATCAGCTAATTTTTGTCTGTCCCTTTCAGCTTGAAGAGCAGCTTCTTCAGCTTTTTTTGCATCAATCTGAACTTGTTTTTGCTCTTCTTCAATTTTTTTGATTTCAAGTATCTCTTCAGTTTCTGATTTTCTTCTAGCAAGCATCTTATCCTTTGGCGCTAGGGACGATGCAGCTTCTGAAGCTTCTAAGGCATTAGCGGCTATACGTGCTTCCTCTAATTTCGCCTTTTCAACTTTTTC
>CABYBQ010000060.1 GCA_902517275.1 uncultured SAR116 cluster alpha proteobacterium | reverse complement strand
GAACATGGATGTCCCATAATACCTTTTGGAGTAGGTTCTTCCCTTGAAGGTCATCTAAATGCTAATTTTGGTGGTATCTCCATAGATATGAACAATCTAAATAATATAATTGAAGTTCACCCTGAAGATTCAACTGTTGTTGTACAACCAGGTGTAACTAGAGAACAATTAAATACACACCTTAGAGATACGGGCTTGTTTTTCCCTATTGACCCAGGTGCCAATGCTTCAATCGGAGGTATGGCATCAACTAGAGCCTCTGGAACCAACGCCGTTCGTTATGGAACTATGAAAGATAATGTAATATCATTAGAAGTTGTGATGCCGAATGGAAAAATAATAAATACAGCTAGTAGAGCTAGAAAAAGTTCTGCTGGATATGATTTGACAAGATTAATTGTTGGATCTGAAGGAACGTTAGGTGTAATAACTGAAATTACACTTAAACTTTATGGTATTCCTGAAGAAATTGGAGCAGGTAGATGTACTTTTCCGTCTGTTCAAGATGCAACGGATGCAGTGATTATGACTATACAGGCTGGAATTCCAGTTGCCAGAATAGAACTATTAGATATTGCGCAAGTTAAAGCTGTAAATAATTACTCAAAGTTAAACTTACCTGAGTCACCATTATTATTATTAGAGTTTCATGGGAGTAAATCTTCTGTGCAAGAACAATCCGAGTTATTTAACGAAATTTCTAAAGATTTTGGTGGTGATAACTTTGAGTGGAATGCAAATATTGAAGAAAGAAATAGACTTTGGAAGGCTAGGCATGATGTTTATTATGCTGTCAAAGCTTGCAGGCCAGAGGCGGATTATATTGCTACGGATGTTTGTGTGCCAATATCAAGATTGTCGGAATGTATTACTGAAACGATAGATGACATGGAAAAAAATAATTTGTTTGGACCCATTGTTGGTCATGTTGGTGATGGTAATTTTCATGTTCAGCTTATGATTGATCCTAAGATACAAAAGGAAGTTGATATTGCAAACGGGTTTTTAGAGAGATTAGCTCATAGAGCCATCAGTATGGATGGAACATGTACAGGAGAACATGGAGTAGGGCAGGGTAAAAAACAATACTTAGTTGATGAATTAGGTCCTGCTGTTAATTTCATGAAATTAATAAAAGAAGAAATTGATCCAAAGGGTATAATGAACCCAGGAAAAATTTTATAGAAATTAAAGAAAAGGTTTTTAAAATGGATGGTAGTGTTTCTGTATGGTCTGACGAGGATTATGATAAAGAGAGCATCAAATTATGTGTAAAAAAAATTCAAAAAGAATTTGGGCAACAATTCTCTAGTAGTAAAAGTATCCTTGAACAACATACTCATACGATGACTATTCATGAATCAGAATTACCCAATGGCGTTGTTTTTGCCGAGAGTAAAGAAGATGTTCAAAAAGTTGTAAGAATTTGTAATGAATTTAAATGTCCTATAATTCCTTTTGGCGTTGGTTCATCATTTGAAGGACATCTTAATGCTCCATATGGTGGAATTTCTATTGATATGAATAATATGAATAAGATCTTGACAGTGCATCAGGAAGATCTTTTGGTTGTTGTTCAACCTGGGGTTACAAGAGAACAACTAAACACTCACTTAAGAGATACTGGATTGTTTTTTCCAATTGACCCAGGTGCAAATGCATCACTTGGTGGAATGACAGCTACTCGAGCTTCTGGAACAAATGCAGTGCGTTATGGAACAATGAAAGATAATGTAATTGCTCTTGAGGTTGTTACTCCTGACGGTCAAATAATAAAAACAGCAAATAAAGCAAGAAAAAGTTCAGCAGGTTATGATTTAACTCGGTTAATGGTTGGTTCAGAGGGTACATTAGCTATAACTACAGAAATTACACTAAAGCTTTACGGTATCCCGGAAGTCATTGCGGGAGGTAGAGTAAGTTTTCCATCAGTTAAGGATGCAACTGATGCAGTTATAATGACTGTACAAGCTGGAATTCCAGTAGCAAGGATTGAGTTTTTAGATGTTGCTCAAGTAAAAGCAGTTAATAGTTATTCTAAGACAAATCTTCCTGAAGCTCCTTTATTACTATTGGAGTTTCATGGCAGTGAAAAATCTGTAAAAGAGCAATCAGAATTATTTAGTGAAATAGCATCAGATTTTGGTGGTAACGATTTTGAATGGACGTCTAATAATGAAGAAAGAAACAAATTATGGAAAGCAAGGCATGATGCATATTGGTCATGCAGGTCAGTAAGGCCTGAGGCAGAAATTTATTCAACAGACGTATGTGTGCCAATTTCCAAATTGTCTGATTGTATTACAGAAACGATTGAAGACATGGAAAAGAACGAATTGATAGGTCCAATAGTAAGTCATGCAGGTGATGGAAATTTTCATGTTGCATTACTAATTGACAAAAACAGCAAGACTGAATTAGACAAACTAGATAGTTTTTTAATCAGAATATCTGAAAGGGCTATTAGAATGGATGGCACGTGTACCGGAGAGCATGGTATTGGACAAGGCAAAAGAAAATATATGTTGAAGGAATTAGGAAACGCTGTAGACGTTATGAAAAAAGTTAAAAATGCTTTTGATCCAAAAAAAATAATGAACCCAGGAAAGATTTTTCTGTAATAATGTGATTATCAAAATCTTATTATAATTATATTTTCAAAAATAACCCTATTGATCCAAGGTATAGATTTTATCTATAGATTTAAATGATTGCTTACATAATTATTAGTTTTTTAATGATGGTTACTCCTGGTCCAGGCGTACTTTCTTTAGCTGGTGTTGGTGCTGGTTTTGGATGGAAAGTTGGAATGATGTATCTCATTGGGTTGTTTTTTGGAACTAATGGGGTAGCATTACTAGTTGTGCTGGGCTTTAAACAGTTTCTGTTTGAAATTGAAGGAGTTGAACTAACTTTTTTATTTTTATCATTATCTTACTTATCTTTTTTATCTTGGCGTATAGCTACATCTGAAAATAAAACTAGTTTTAAACAAAGTTTTAAAGCTCCAAAATTATACGAAGGAATTTTTTTACAATTTGTCAATCCAAAGGCTTATGTAGTCCAAGGACATTTGTTTGTAGTGCTGTCACTTGGAATAGCTTCTTATAATGTTGAGATTCTAACTAAATTTATTATAGTAAATTCAATTTGGATACCTATACATTTATTTTGGCTGTGGTTAGGAATAAGTCTAAAAAGATGGTCATTAGCATCTAACAAGCAGCTTTGGGTAAATAGGGGAATGGGACTTTCTTTATTCGCAGTTGTAATACTTTCTGCAGTAATGGAACTTAATACAGAAGTTTAAAATGATTAATTATTAAACAAAAATTATAAAAGAAAGGTTTGTGCACAAATATATAACAAATTTTAAGCTTCTTAAGTTTATTTTTAATTATTACAAGACAAATTTTGGAAAAGAATTAACTATTTAATTGTTCAATAAAACTCCCCTGTTTAATTGCACTAATATTAACTAATAAATTCCTCCCCCAATTATTAGTTTTTGAGTTAAGGTGCAGAGGATCTCCTAAAAATCCTCACCAATTAATAAGTGGCTCTACCTCCTGAAATATCAAAAACACCAGCCGTGGTGAAACTATTCTCTTTACTCGCTAGAAAAGTAATAAGAGATGCAACTTCTTCGACAGTAACAAATCTATTTCTTGGAATTTTTGAAATCATATAATCAATAAATTCCTGTGATACTTGATCAAGAATTCTCGTTTTAGCAGTAGCTGGTGTTATACAATTAACAGCGATGTCTTTATCTGCTGTTTCTTTACCAAGAGATTTTGTTAAACCTATTACAGCTGCTTTAGATGCGGAATATGCAGGAGCATTAGGATTACCTTCTTTGCCTGCAATTGAGGCTATATTGATAATTCTACCATAATTTCTCTCACGCATTGATTTTACAACATGCTTATTACAATAAAATACGCCATTTACA
>CABYBQ010000059.1 GCA_902517275.1 uncultured SAR116 cluster alpha proteobacterium | reverse complement strand
CATTACTGTCCATGCCCTAGATTGTTTTGCATTAGAAAAATTTAATGATATGCCTGAAATATGGCTTGAATTATCATGGGATAGAGAAGGTCAATCTTTTCATAAAGGAAGTTTAGTTGCTGTTTTAGCAAATGAGCCTGGAAGTTTGGCGGATGTTACAAAGATAATTAGCTTGAATGACGGAAATATTTCTAATATTCAAGTTTTCTCAAGGGATTTAGATTATTATAAGTTTAATATTGACCTGGAAGTTAAAAATATTACCCATTTAAATCAAATAATTGCAGCAATGAGGTTATCTGAGTTTGTAGAAAGTGTTGAAAGAGGTAAAGATTAAATGGAGCTGTTAAATAATTAAATCTATGAAATTTTATAAAATCTTTGTGATTAGAGTAACAAGGTTTATCTATTATTATAAATTGAAACTAGCACGTTTGCCTGCTTCTCCACATGCTATAGCCGCAGGATTTGCTTGTGGCTCAATGGTTTCATTTACCCCCCTTTTAGGACTTCACTTTTTACTTGCCATAGTGTTTGCTTATATAATTAGAGGTAACTATGTTGCAGCCTTATTAGGCACGATAGTAGGAAATCCAATTACGTTTCCATTTATTTGGGGATTGATTTACAAAGTTGGAGCATTTGTTACTTCAAATAAACAAAAAGAGTTAAGTCATGAGATTAATGTTGATATGATAATAACTCAAACTTATGAAATTTTTTTACCAATGTTATTAGGTGGAGCAATATTAGCAATACCAGTTTGGTTAACAACTTATTTACTAACACATAGTTTTGTTTCTTCGTACAAAAAATCAAAATTAAAGAAAAATAAAAATTTAAAAGGTAATTAAAGTGAATAGACATGTTAGGCTAGGTATTAATATTGATCACGTAGCTACACTTAGAAATGCAAGAGGTGGTGATACTCCAAAAGTAATAGAAGCGGCTAAAGTTGTTGAAGAATCTGGTGCAGATTTAATAACTGTTCATGTTAGAGAAGATAGAAGACACATAAATGAAAAAGATTTAGGAAATATTTTAGATACTGTAAATATACCTGTAAATTTAGAAATTGCTGCAAATTCAGAAATGATAGATATTGCAATTAACTATAATCCAAAATTTGTATGTTTTGTCCCAGAGAATAGAAAAGAAATAACTACTGAAGGTGGTTTAGATGTGATTAAAAATTTTAAGGAATTAAACAAAGTTTTAAAATCGATTTCAGATGCTGAAATTAATGTTTCAATTTTTATTGATCCAGATAAAGAGCAGATTAAAGCTGTTAATGATTTGGGAATAAGTACTGTTGAATTTCATACAGGCTCTTATGCTAATGCATTTATCAAAAACAGAAATATTGATAAAGAATTTAAAAAGATAGAAGAAAATGTCATTTTTGCAAAAGAAAAAGGCATAAATTGCCATGCAGGGCATGGTTTAACTTTTGAAAATGTTGCTAAAATTGCAGGATTACCAGACATAATAGAACTTAATATAGGACATTTCATTATAGCAGACTCTATTTTTAATGGGTTGCAAAACTCAATTTTAAAAATGCGTAATATTATAACTGAAGCATCAATATGATAATTGGCATTGGAACTGATATCCTTGAAATTAAAAGGATAGGTAAAATTTTAAATAAGCATGACAAAAAATTTATCAAAAGAATTTACGGTTTTAACGAAATTAGCGTTATTGAAAATAAAAAAAATAATTTAGATCATTATTTAAGTAAAAGATTTGCAGCTAAAGAAGCAACTTGGAAAGCCTTTAATCCTAAACGTGGTAATGGTTTAATTTTCAAAGAAATTGAAACACTTAATGATAAAAATGGTAAACCTTATTTATTTTTTTCGGGTGAAACTGATAAATGTATAAAAGAAAGAGAAAATGAGCTTGGTGGAACACTTAAATTTGATGTTTCCTTATCTGACGAACAACAATACGTCATTGCATTTGTTGTAATTTCACTTGCTCCATTTGTTTAGGTATTGCATAAGATGATTATTTATAGTGCTGTTTGCTCGGAGAAAGATTAATGAGTATCGAAGTAAAGAAAGAAAGTAATTCTCTTAAAGAGCTTTTGAAGACTCTGTTAATTGCAGGATCGATTGCGATTTTTTTTAGGTCTATCTTTTTTGAACCTTTTAATATTCCTTCTGGATCAATGATACCTACATTACTAGTAGGTGATTATCTTTTTGTATCTAAATATTCTTATGGATATTCAAAATATAGTTTCCCATTTGGAGTAGTCCCAATTTCAGATAGAATTTTAGATAAAACACCTAAAAGAGGTGATGTAATTGTTTTTAGAAAACCAGGTGATGAGAGTATTGATTATATAAAGAGATTAGTAGGGCTTCCAAACGATACAATTCAAGTCAAGAAAGGTGTTTTATTTATTAATTCAAAAAACACAAGGAGAATTAAAACTAATATTGGAATCATGAAAAATATTTTGGGGGGTGAAAAAGTTTTTACACAATACAAAGAAAGTTTTGGAGATAAAAATTTTCATCAAATAATTGAATCTAGTGATAATGATCCATTTGATGATACTATTGAATTTAAAGTTCCTGCTGATCATTTCTTTTTTATGGGAGACAATAGAGACAATAGTAGAGATAGTAGAACACCTGAAGTTGGCTTTGTTCCTAAAAAGAACTTGATAGGAAAAGCTAAAATTATTTTTTTCTCACATAATGGTTCTGCTTCTATTTTTGAGTTTTGGAAATGGCATAATTCTATTAGGTTTTCAAGAATAGGTAAGGCTATTGAATAGTGTCAACCAATAAACTTGAAAGAATAATTAAATATAATTTTAATAATGTTAATTTACTAAAAGAGGCACTTATTCACTCAAGTTATTCCAGCAGAAGTTGTAAAAACAATAAAAAAAATTACGAACGTTTAGAATTTCTTGGAGATAGAGTTTTAGGTTTGGTTTTAGCTGAGTACGTTTTCCATGTGTTTCCAGAATCAAATGAAGGATTGTTAAATAGTTATTATCAAAAATATGTTAGCCAAGAATATCTTTTTAATTTTTCAAAGAAAATACATCTTTCAAATTTCATTAAAACACAAAAAGGCGACAAATTAGACGATAACAAATCTATATTAAGCGATGTTGTTGAGTCTATAATTGGAGCAATTTATTTAGATTCAGGTTTAACAGATTGTAAAGAGTTTATAATAAAAGAGATTATTGGTGAGGATATTATTTCTTCCAAACCAGCAAGACATCCAAAAACCATTCTTCAGGAATATTGTTTAGACAAATTCAAATCTTTACCAAAATATAAAATGTTAAATAAATCTGGAGACGATCATAATCCAGTATTTACGGTTTCTGTTAATATCGAAAACTTTGAAACTGTTTGTGCAAAAGGTAGAAATTTAAAAAGTGCTGAACAATCAGCAGCTTTGAAACTTTTAAATATTTTAAAAGACAAAATTTTTTAAATAGAAATGGTTATTATCTAACTTGAATAAATTAGAATCTAAATCTGGCTTTGTAAATATTCTAGGTGTTCCTAATTCAGGAAAATCAACTTTAATAAATAAATTAGTAGGAAAAAAAGTTTCAATAGTATCTCATAAAGTTCAGACCACCAGATTTTGTGTTAGGGGAATTTGTACATATTCGTTTGAAGATTTATCAAAATCTCAAATTATTTTAATTGATACTCCTGGTATTTTCCCTGCTAAAAGAAGATTAGATAAGGCTATGGTCTCAGCAGCTTGGTCGGAGTTAAAACATTCTGATAAGGTGATATTTATTCATGATGTCTCAAAGTCTGTTGAAAATAATAGTTTAAATGTAATGAAAGAAATATTTAAAATTAAAGAAAAGGTAATATTAGTTTTAAATAAAATAGACTTATTGCCTAAAGACAAACTATTAAAAAAAATTTTTCATTTTAAAGAATTATATGACTTTGAAAAAGTGTTTTTAGTTTCTGCTAAAAATGGAAGCGGATGTGGTCAATTAATTGAATTTTTAGCAATGTCAATGCCAACGCATCCTTT
>CABYBQ010000058.1 GCA_902517275.1 uncultured SAR116 cluster alpha proteobacterium | reverse complement strand
CTATCTATCAAAAATTATCTTAAGAAACTATTGGTATGTATTTTATTTTACTTAATATATTAAATAAATTATATCTAAATCTCAGTACATGAATAGATACTAACGGGGGAACAAATTGACGGGAGAAAATATCAATTCTGAAATTCGTATTAAAGTTAAAGAAGCAATTCAACTTATTACTGAAATATTTCAAGCTAAGTCATGTAGTGACTATGAAGCTAAGACAATTGCGCAAAGACTATGTGGTTCAAATTTAAAAGGTCATGACAGTCATGGAATTGTTAGAGTTCCAAGATATTTACAATGGATGGACTGGAACTGGGTTTTCCCAAATGTTAAACCTGAAATAATAGTAGATGCTGGAGCAATGGCTTTAATGGACGCAAAACAAGGCTTTGGACAAGTTGCTGGTGAATATGCAGTTGATGAAGGAATTACAAGAGCTGCAAAACACGGTATGTCTGTTATAGGTTTGAAAAATTCTGGTCATCTAGGTAGGATTGGAGACTGGGCTGAAAGAGCAGCTGATGCAGGATTAGTTTCTTTTCATTTTGTAAATGTAAGGGGAAGCCTGCTTGTGGCACCCTTTGGAGGAAGCGACCGGAGAGGAAGCACATCTCCGTTATCAATCGGAATACCATCTAAAGGATCTCCTCACATTATCCTAGATATGGCAACTTCGACAGTTGCAGAAGGAAAAGTAATGGTAGCCCAAAAGGGAGGAAAAAAATTACCCTTTGGCGCATTAATTGATAGTTCTGGAAATTTAACTACTGATACTGAAGTTATGTATGGCAAAATAAGTGATGATGAGATCCCAAACTCTGAGAACGGAACGGGTGCGATTACGGCTTTTGGATTACACAAGGGATCTGGAATTAATTTTATGATGGAAATGTTAGGTGGAGCCCTAACTGGCTCAGGTGTGTCAGCGGGTATTGATGATAAAGAAAAAAGGAAATTTGGGAATGGCATGTTGTCATTGTACATATCTGTACAAAAGATGGTTGATTTAGATTACTTTTCTAACGAAGTTAAATCTTATGCAGATTTTGTAAGGGCATCTCCACCTGCAAATCAAAAAGAAAAAGTAATGATACCCGGTGACAAAGAAATATTGACAAATGAAGATAGAATGAAAAATGGTTTACCAGTGGCTCCTTTGGTTTGGGAAAATATCAGGCAAACTGCTGAAAAATTAAATGTTCCGAACCTACAGAGATTTGAAGAAGCTATAAATTAATATTATGTATCAAAAATTCTGTCTCCAGCATCTCCAAGACCTGGGACTATAAACCCTTTTTCATTGAGATGATTGTCTTTTTGAGCACATATTATAGTTACATCTGAAAATTTTTCTTTAACATTTTTGATACCTTCTTCTGATGCAAGCAAGCAAACTAATGTTATGTCAGACGCATTATTTTGTTTTAGGGTTTCTAGCGAAGATATTGCACTTCCCCCCGTTGCGAGCATTGGATCACAGAGAAAACATTGTCTATTTTGAAGGTTTGAAGGAAGTTTTATTAAATAATTTACGGGGCTAAGCGTCTTTTCATCCCTATACATACCTATATGTCCAATTGATACATCTTTGAAAATGTCGGTGATACCTTCAGCAATTATCAACCCCGCTCTAAGAATTGATATAACACACGGTTTAGGGTCTTTAGTTTTTACACCTAAGAAACTTTTAAGTGGAGTATTTATCTTTTTTCTATCAACATTAAGATCTTTAAATACTTCAAAAGCCATTAAGGAAGATATTTTTTTGGCTGTATATCTAAATTCAAAACTACTTGTTTCTTGAGACCTTAGGTTTGTCATAAGTACATTTATTAACGGGTGATTTAGGACTTTAACTGTCATAATTTTATCTTTGTGGTCTAAATTTACTCAAATAACCGGTATAATTCTTATCTCTTGGCAAAGCATAAGAACCGATTTTACTTGTTTTAATTTGAAGATTAATCAAACCTTCTGTTAATACAACTGCTGAAGAAACTCCTTCTATTACTGGCAGACCGTGACTTTGCCCAAGGTCTTTTGCTAAGTTTGACATTCCTGCACATCCAAGAATAATAGCTTCTGAATTATCTTCTAATATGGTTTTTTCTATTCCCTTATTTAGTTTTTCAAGATTATCATCTGAAATTTCTTCTAGATCTAATACAGGTACCTCTATGGCAGTCACACTTACGCATTTTTCAAATAGTCCATATTTTTTTAGGTTATGTTTTAATGGATTTATCGATCTCGATAATGTTGTTATGACTGAAAAATTTCCAGAAACAAGACTGGCTACATGATAAGCTGCTTCTCCAATTCCAATGACGGGTTTATCGGTAATTGATCTTACAGCATCTAGACCTGTGTCATCAAAACATGCAATTATATAACCATCAGCATCTATATTATTTTTGATTTCTTCAATTAATCCAGGAATACAAAAAGCTTCATCATAATAACCTTCAATACTTTCAGGACCAGTTTCAGGTTGAGTTGATATAATTTCTGTATTAAGTCCAGCATATTTTTTTGCGGTAGTGTCTATGACTTCTGTCATGGAAGTAGTGGTATTTGGATTTATGATACAAATCTTTTTTTTCAAACTCATATTCCTTTTTTCCTTTTGAGAAACAGATAAAATCCAACTGAAATAGCAATAACGGTAAATGACACAAAAGTCGTTACTGTGCCTAGAGCATATATAATAGGTGTAGTAACTGTAGTTGTTAAACCACGTAATTCAAGCGGAAGTGTATTACCAGATCCCATAACTTGAGATGATCTTGCCAATTCATCATATGATAAAGTAAATCCAAATAATGCGATTCCAATTATACTTGGTGCAATAAGGGGCAACACAATTTCCTTGAAAGTTTTCCATGGAGTTGCTCCTAGATCTCTTGCAGCTTCTTCGTAGGATTTATCGAATCGGTTAAAGACGGCAAACATTATTAATAAGCCAAAAGGAAGGGTCCATGTTAATTGTGCCCCAAGTCCACTTGAATACATACCCAATGATGTTTGAAAAGAATCATTTACCCAACTTATGTCAAGTGAACTTCCAATCCATTTTGTCAGGTCGTCAATTAGTCTAAATTGTAAAGCGACACCTAAAGATAATACTATTGACGGAACTATAAGGCTTGCTACAGTCGTAAAAAAAAGGACATTAGAGCCCCAAAACTTTTTTCTAAATGCCAATCCTGCTGCAACAGACAAAACTACAGTTAAAATCATAACTATTATACCTAAAATTATCGATCTTTTAAAAGCCGAACCAATATCAACTACAGATCCACCTCTCCAAAGTTCTTCAAACCAATAAGTTGATATTCCATTAAGAGGAAAGGTTAAACCTCCATCTGGTCCTTGAAAACTTAGTAGGATTATTGTAAACGTGGGGCCATAAAGAAATAAAACAAATAAGGCAAAAAAGAAGACACATATATAATAGGTATTATTTTTTTTACTAAACATATTTAAAGTTCTTTTCTTATATCAATCATTTTTGTCATTATCCAAATAATTAATAAAGTTAAAAATAACAGAATTACTGCATTAGCGGCAGCAGCAGGCAATTGTAGATAACTCATTTCTACATAAATAATTTTGCCAATTGATGGTATTTGTTGTCCTCCCATTATTCCTATTGTTATGAAGTCTCCCATTACTACAGTGATAACGAAAATTGATCCAATAACAATTCCTGGCTTGCACAATGGTATAATAATATTCCATAAAATTTGAAATCCATTTGCCCCGCTATCGTAAGCTGCTTCGATTATTGATTTATCTATTCTCATCATAGAATTGAAGATAGGGACTATCATAAATAATGTGTACAAATGAACAAAAGCCAAAACTACTGAAAATCCTGAATATAGCAACCATTCTTGTGGAGTGCTTGTTAACCCGGTAGATAGAAAAAAATCATTAACTAGTCCATTTCTACCTAGTAATGGTATCCATGAAATCATTCTTATAACATTTGAAGTCCAGAATGGAATGGTGCAAAGAAGAAATAAAGCTATTTGCCATGTAAGTGAATTTACATAAAAAGCTAGAAAATAAGCAACAAAAAATCCAATAATGAGTGTAAAAAAC
>CABYBQ010000057.1 GCA_902517275.1 uncultured SAR116 cluster alpha proteobacterium | reverse complement strand
GGAAATTTTATTGGCGCAATTGTTTTAATAATTTCTATGAAGCTAATAGTGAATTTACTAACTAGATTTAAAATATTTACTTAATCAAATTAAATCTCAAGGTCAAGTCGAGGTTTCCAAAAAGGTCTAAAGAGTTCTATCTTTGGACATCGATTCATAACTACTTTTAAACCTGCTTCTTCCGCTAAACGAGCTGCATCGTGGTTTATGACACCAATTTGTCCCCATAAAACTTTTGCACCTATAGCTATCGCTTCTTCCGCTATACTATAAAGATCCTCAGGCTTTCTAAACACCTCAACCATGTCCACCGGCCGATCAATTTGATCTAAACTAGAATATACTTTTAATCCTCTAATTTCTTTTAGGCCAGGACGTGGATTTACAGGTATCATGTCATATCCAGTTTCATGTAACACTCTAAGAACACCGTAGCTAAATTTGGTCTTATCCGGGCTAGCACCAACCATTGCGATTGTCTTAACAAAACTGAGAATATCTTGAAGATAATCATCACTATAGGGTAAATTGTGATTAACTAATGTCATTAATTATTATCCTTTAAAATCGCAATATCAGCTTTCAATTCATGAGGGGCTAAGGGGTCAATAAATGGATTGCGGTACAGGTTGTCGTGACTTTCTACGCCTATATCAAATGTGCAGTCAGTTTTTGCTCGAGCAACACATAGTATTACATAGCCATTGTTGATTTGTCTGTTATTAAGAGCAACCTGAGATTTTTGATCAACCTCACCATTAATTAATTTTGCAGCACAAGTAATGCATCCTCCATATTGACAACCATATGGTAGATCAAGTCCCTGCGAACGTAATTCTGATAACAAAGGTTTTGTTCCTTTAACCTCAAAAATAGTATTATTACGATTTGCTATTGTAATCTTATTCATAACCAAATATCACTTGTACAATCCCCACCGGGATATCGACTTTCGTGGCACCTACTAGGGCCATTAGGTTCTTTACCAAAGTCTAAAATGAAGTCTTTATTAATTTCCATACCTCCATTCTCTACATCACAGTCAATCATAACCATAACTCCACCTTCAGTTCTAATTTCAGGATAGAATTGATTATCCCAAGTTGAAAAAAGGGAAGTAGTAACATACATGCGCTTACCATCTAACGATAACTGATACATTTGCGGACCTCCCGCAACCTTAACACCATTCACAACGGGTGCTTTTCCCAAAAGACCACCCATCCATATTTGACCTGTCAACATTGGGTTATGAGGGTCTGATATGTTATATTGTCTCATATCACCGTGTAGCCAATTGTTTATATAAAGATATTTATCGTCCATAGATACTAACAGAGCCGACATCACACCCGGAACTGGTATAGGCCAATCAGGATGTGGTTCATTATCAATATCTATGATTTTTTCCCATTCCCATTTACCGTCTTTGGATTTCCAGAAATGTATCACATTGGCGCTCAAAGCCGCTCCACAAAACCCGTGGCTACTATTTGGATCATGCATAAATTTAACTTCTAGAGGAATAAGCCCATCTTCACCTAAATACATTGTTTCAATTGGCTTTTTCTTTTCAAAGTCCCAAATGTGTAATCGTCTTCCATACTTGAGATGCCCAACTTCTTCTAAGTCAAATCCTGGCATAAACGTATTTGGTGCTGCCCATTCAGAACTGACCATAACATTGTGACGTGGTTGATACCAAAAATCATAACTAAATGGTATATCGCCCATAGAGTTTTCCCAACGGCCAACGATCTCAAACTCTTTATTCAGGTGTAGGTAGCCACCTGGAGCCTCTCCTTTTGCATCTCCAAGGAAAGAAATAATTATTTCTGATCCAAGACAATGGACAGTGTGTGGACCAGACAAATTTGTTTTGGATTTAATTTTAGCACCATCAACAACCTTATGTAAACTAGGGGCGTGTGGGTTTGTTGCCGTATCAATAACATATATATTGTTTGATCTAACGCCTGGAACTAAAAGATATTTTCTAGTCATTTTTTCGTCGCCATGACAAGAGGAACACGCATTCCATCCCATATGGTGTAACTCATCACCAATTCCAGGCATTTCAAGTCTATGAATTACCTGTGAATAATTTTGACTTTCAGGATCTACATCAATTGTTGCTAAATAATCAGGTTTTTGTATACCAGTACCTGTATAAATTGCAATGGTATATAACAATTTTTCCCGAGTTGCTCTAACTGCTTCGGAGGGACTCGCGTATCCTGGACCGCAACATAATCCATCCATTATTAGGCTCCTTAGTTAAAATTCTATAAACTTATTTATATATTTATAAACGAGGCACTACAAGGTGAAAAAATAATTTTTAATAACATTAGAAATATAACTTTTTGTGACTTGTTAAATAAAAAAAACTAGTACAATCTTAAAACATTGACATATAAATGGAGGTTTAAATGAAACTTTATTTTGCACCTAATTCTAGGGCCGTTAGAATTGCATGGTTACTTGAAGAGCTTGAATTGTCTTACACCTTAGAAAAATACTCAGTTGGTGACAGGGCGTTACGTACTCCCGAGTATTATAAGTTACATCCTATGGGAAGAGTGCCTGTTTTAGAAGATGGTAATGTAAAGATTTATGAATCTGGTGCAATCGTACAATACTTGTTGGCTCGACACGGTGATGGCAAATTAGAACCTCAAATTAAAGATCCTGCTTTTCCAGACTATCTTCAGTGGCTTCATTATGCTGAGGGTTCTATTATGCAACAAGTAAATACCATAGTAGTGGAAACAATTTTACTACCTCCAGAAAAGAAGAATGATGTAAATGTCGCTAGAGCATTAAAACTTCTTAAAATTGCGCTACTGAATGTAGATAACAGATTAAAAGATAGAGAGTATTTAACAGGTGTTTTTTCTGGGGCAGATATAATGACAGGACATGCTTGTTATGCATCGAGAAGACTAAAAGTAGATATTTCAGAAATGATCAATTTAAATCAATATATTGATAGATTACTTTCAAGAACAGCTTTTAAAAAAGCTGTTTCGTTATAGAATTATTAAGAATAAGGTATTAAAAATACTATGGAGTTTAATAACAAATTAGGGTCTATTCAGCAAAAACTCACATCAACCAATATTGGTGTATTGAGAAGACAAGCATTATTAAAGGAATTAAATTTACAAAAAGGGCAAACCATTATTGACATTGGTTGTGGCGGTGGACATCTAGTTAAAGAAATATCTTTATGTATTGGCCCCGACGGAAAAGCTATTGGTGTTGATCCAAGCAAATTTCAAATTAATTCAGCTAAGGAAATGTGTGATGATCTAAAAAATGTAGAGTTATTATGTTGTAATGCAAATAGTATTAATGTTGACCAAGGTTCATGTGACGCAGTTACTTTCACCCAAACACTTGAATATATAGAAAATGTTGATGACGCACTTATTGAAGCAAAACGTCTTCAAAAAGCTAATTCTAAGTTTGCAAATATCTCTACATTATGGAATTTCTTTGGGTTTCATGGTCCTGAAAAAAAATTAAATGATATGATACATGATAGCTATAGAGGCCAAAAACATCCTATGCTTCCAACTCAATTAAATGGAAAACTTGAAATGCAAGGTTATACAAACATTAAAAATCAAGAAATCTCATTTTTTATCACCAATAAGGATGAAAACTCATTTCCTAAATTTCATGAAATAAACATGGTAAGCGTTGCTATTAAAAATGGTATATCAAAAGATTTAGTTCTAGATTGGCAAAATCAACTTAATAAGGCTGAAAAGGAAGGAAGGTTCGCATTTACTGTAATAAGTGTACTTACATCTGCTTTTTCAGTTTAATGAAAACTAATTAACTTTAGACTAATTACTTTGTGATCTTAATCAATATCATAAAGTAAAAAACCCAAGAATCGAAATTTTTGGGTTTTTAAAATTGTTTTTATTTCAATTTACATCAGGTTTTTGACAGTTGATACACCTCATGTGAAAGACCAAGTTCTTGTTCCATTTTTTTAAACTCATCTGAAGTCATAAATTGGCCTACCATTTCTTGATCAAAGATTTCAGTGCTAATCATGGCAGTATTTTCGTCCACCCTTCCAACTAATGTATTTCTCATCATTTTGGATTGTACTTCGGCGTCTGAGTCAAATTTTTTCTTCCATTCATCGTATGTAACATTACTGATTTTGACTATTATAAGAGTGTTCATAAACTTATACTTATATTATTAATCTGTAACGTCCATAACATTAGGCATTTCTTT
>CABYBQ010000056.1 GCA_902517275.1 uncultured SAR116 cluster alpha proteobacterium | reverse complement strand
GTGCTGGATTTAACTAGGGTATTAGCTGGTCCATATTGTACCCAAATGCTAGGAGATTTAGGGGCTGATATAATTAAAGTTGAGAGACCTGGAGGTGGCGACGATACTAGAGGTTTTGCTCCACCTTTTGTAAAAAATGATGATGGCGAAGAGACAGACCTTAGCGCTTATTTTTGTGGCGCTAATAGAAACAAAAGATCGATTACGATCAATCTTAGTACAAAAGAAGGTCAGGGCTTAGTTAAAAAATTATTATCTGAATGTGATATTTTAGTTGAAAACTTTAAAACAGGTACCTTAGAAAAATACGGACTTGGATATAATAATTTAAAATCAGATTTTCCAAAGTTAATATATTGTTCTATTACTGGTTTTGGACAGACTGGGCCATATGCATCAAGACCAGGATACGACGGGTTAATTCAAGCAATGGGTGGTGTAATGGCTTTAACGGGAGAGCCAGACGGTGAGCCTATGAAAGTTGGAGTTCCGATCGGAGATCTAATGGCAGGTATGTTTGCTTCTGTTGGGATATTAGCAGCCGTCCGGCATCAAATAAATACAGGTGAAGGTCAGTTTATAGATGTTGGGATGTTAGATACTCATGTTGCATGGTTAGCAAATCAAGGTATGAATTATTTATCTACTAATAAAAATCCAGATAGATTAGGTAATCAACATCCAAATATAGTTCCTTATCAAGTTATGCCAACATCAGATGGTTATATTGTTTTATCAATTGGTAATGATCCTACATTTGAAAGATTTTGTAAGTTGTCTGGAGATGAACAATTAATAGAAGATCCGAAATTTAAGACAAATGCAGATCGTGTGTCTAATAGAGAATTTGTAACAAATACACTAAATGAAATTACCAAAAGACATACTTCATCTTGGTGGCTGACTGAGTTGGAAAAACAAAAAATTGGATGTGGTCCAATTAATACACTGAGTGAAGTTTTTTCAGATCCACACGTAAAGGCTAGAGAAATGATTGTTGAAATGGACCACACTAAAACAGGAAAAGCCCCATTAAGATTAATAGCCAATCCAATAAAAATGCAGGAGACACCTCCAAGTTATAGATTGTCACCTCCATTATTAGGAGAACATACTGAAGAAATTTTATCTGAAAAAATTGGCTTGTCGTTGGATGAGATCAAGAATTTAAAGGATAAAGGCGTAATATAAATTTAACTTGATTAAATCTTTTTTAATATAATTAATGGTGGGTGTCATAAGCGCATTTAATACTACCTCTAAGATAGAATATGACAGCTTAAAGTCCTGGATTAGGCTAATACTTTTATTTACAATAGGTGTTATTGGTACAGTTGGTATGTGGTCAGTTGTGGTTGTAATGCCTGCAATTGAAAACGAGTTTAATATAGATAGGGGACAGGCAAGTTTACTATACGCTACTACTATGGTTGGTTTTGGACTTGGTAATTTTTTAATTGGAAAAATTATTGATAAATTTGGCTTAAAGTTCCCAATTATTTTCGCAATAATAATTCTTGTTTCTTCTTATTTAATTGCAATGATATCTACCGAATTTTGGCATTTGTTGATCTTGCAAATTTTCATGGGGACGGCTGCAGCGACTTTTTTTGGCCCATCTATGGCTGATATCGGAAATTTTTTTGAAAAAAGAAGAGGGTTAGCTGTTGCGATTATTGCTAGTGCTAATTATGTAGCTGGAGCTTTTTGGCCTTTAATCATAAGCTATTTCCTTGAATACACAACTTGGAAAGAAGTCTACTTGTATATAGCAATAATCTGTATGGTGATTATGTTTCCAATAGCATTATTTCTAAAAAACAATGTTGCAAGTAACATATCTAATAATGATTTAAGTACTGAAGGAAACAGTTTAACCAACTTAAGTCCAAATACATTGCAAATCTTATTAATTTTGGCAGGAATTGGTTGTTGCTTGGCAATGGCAATGCCACAAGTACATATTGTTGCTTTATGTGTTGAGAGAGGCTTTGGATTAAGCATCGGAGCTGAAATTTTGGCTGTAATGCTTTTTTCAGGAATGATAAGTAGAGTTGGATTTGGTTTCTTGTCAGACAAGATCGGTCCTGTTTACACCTTATTTATTGGATCATTATTACAAATGCTTTCCTTAGTATTTTTCTTGCCGTTTGATAGTCAATTATCGCTTTATATTGTTTCGTTAATGTTTGGGTTGTCCCAAGGAGGTATAGTACCTGCATATGCTATGATAATAAGAAAATATCTTCCAATTGAACAGGTTGGTGAAAGAGTTGGATTAGTAATTATGGCAACAATTGTAGGTATGGGCTTAGGTGGCTGGATGTCTGGTGAAATTTTTGATATCACCCAATCTTATAAATTAGCGTTTGTAAATGGAATATTTTGGAATTTTACAAATCTTTTGATAGTAACATTCATAATGTGGCAAATTTATTTCAAAAAAGATAAGCTAGTTTTAGGTTGAAGAGGAATTACTAATGAATAAGATCAGAGAGCTTACAAGGTCATCCCTTGAAATTACTTATGAGCTATTCATAATAATGATACCAACATTAATTATAGTAAAAATACTAGATGAGTTAGGTTTTGTTGAAATATTAAATAAGTTCTGTGCTCCTTTGATGTTTTTGTTAGGGTTACCAGAGGTTATATCACTAGTTTTTACCACATCATTGCTCACAAGCCCCTATGCAGGTTTAATAGTTTTTTCAGGTCTACCAGCCGACATGCCATTTACTGCTGCTCAGGCAAGTGTATTAGGACTTTTAATTTTATTCACACATTCATTGCCTATTGAAGTTATTATTTGTAGAAAAGCAGGAGTAAGAGCCCGTGCTATGATATTTATAAGATTAGGCCTTGGTATTTTATCATGCTATTTTTTAAATCTTTTTTTTCAACTTACTGGTTATATGAATTATCCAGCAACAATTTTATTACCGAGTTTAGAAAGCGCACCTGATTTGTTTAGTTGGGGTTTATCTCAACTAAAAGGGCTGGGAATGATCTTTATTATTATTATAGCACTAGTAATAATTTTAGATTTTTTAAAATACATAGGTGTTGAAAGATTAATAGAAAAAGCTTTAAAACCCTTTTTAAACTTTCTTGGAGTTGGTGAAAAAGCTTCTACAATTGCAATAGTAGGAGTGACCCTTGGGATTGGCTTTGGTGCTGGACTTTTAATTAAAGAAGTTAAAACTGGAAAACTTCACTACAAAGATGTTTTTGGCGTTTTAGTCTTAGTAGGAATGCTTCATAGCATAATTGAAGATACTGCAGTCATTTCACTTATAGGTTCAAATATTATAATAACCCTTTTTTTAAGAGCGGTTTTAACATTATGTATTGTTTATGTTTTTATGAGATTAGGGGCTAAATTAACACAAGAATTTTGGCAGAAACATCTTACTAATTATAATATACCAGAATACAAACCTAATTCTTAATAGGGTATAATTTTATTATCCCAATCAAATATTTTACCATTATCGGCTACTGTCTTTGTGTCAATAACACTTACCAATTTTTCTGCAGAAAATTCGGGAGTAAAATATTCTTTATCTTTTTTTTGAAAAGGTTTCGATAATTTTGAATCTACTGTGCCTGGATGAAGTCCAAAGATGATACTATTTGGATTAGATCTTTTTTGTTCAATTGATAATCCTTTTAAAACCATATTTAAAGCAGATTTAGATGCCCTATATGAATACCAACCACCTAGTTCGTTGTCTTCTATACTTCCAACTCTAGCAGATATTGAAGCAAATTTTGTTATTCTATCTTTGTATAATTTTGGTAAAAAATATTTTGCAATTAAAGCAGTTGGAATAGTATTCGCATTAAACATGTCAATAAATTTAACAGAGGATATATCTCTTATTGATTTTTCTGGTTGTTCAAGCGCACCAATCGCGACAATAATTATGTCCAACTTACATTCAAGTGATTGAGAGGTCTCAGTCAAGCTATTTTCATTTAAATAATTTACTTGTTTTGAAATTATAGATTGATGATCTAATTCAACACCATTCCTAGAAAAGGCGAATATGTTATTTACACTATTGTTTTTTGAAAATTCAAAACACAATGCTTTTCCAATTGCACCAGAGCTCCCAAAAATAGCTATATTTAATGGTTTCATTCTAATTTCTTTTATTTAAATTAAGTGACACATATTTATTATTGATAGTATTATATTATCATTTAATTGATAAATTTAAAGAGATCTATATGACAAATAATAAACCTAATTTTGTATTAGTTC
>CABYBQ010000055.1 GCA_902517275.1 uncultured SAR116 cluster alpha proteobacterium | reverse complement strand
TCATGGAAACGTTAATTTTTGACTTATTGGTTATCGATATAATGATGCCAGGACAAAATGGTCTGGAATTTTTAAAAGAAATAAGACAAACGAATTCAATACCAACTCTTATGTTAACCGCCATGTCAAATCCTGAGGATAGACTTGATGGTCTCGAGTATGGGGCAGATGATTACATGACCAAACCATTTGAACCAAGAGAATTATTACTAAGAATACAAAACATACTTAAAAGACGTCCTGAAAATCTTAAGAAAACTAATATTGAAAATAATACTAGATTCGGCCCATTTTCTTTTAATCAAAAATCTTTAAACCTATATAAAAATGATTTACCTGTTCATTTAACTACATCTGAGCAGAAATTGTTAAATTGTTTCTGTAAATCTCCAAATAAAGCTTTTTCTAGAGATGATATTAATGTCTCACTAGGTGGTAATATGGAAACTCGATCAATTGACGTGGCTATTGCAAGAATAAGACGTAAAATTGAAGATGATCAAAGATACCCCATCTATCTTCAAACAGTAAGAGGAATAGGCTGGATGCTACATACCCACGATGACAGAATTAACAATGATTAAAAAAGTATAAATAATGAGATTACGCAACATAACACCAAAAAGTTTATTTGGAAGAATGTTAGCTATTATACTTGTCCCGATAATTCTTGTTCAAATTATTTCCGTGTCAATTTTCTATGAAAGACACTGGGATTGGGTATCTAGACATATGTCTAAAAATTTAGCAAAAGATTTAGGTTTATTAATTGATGAGCTTGGGAGCGAGCCCTCTAAGAATCAAAGGGCTTTATCAGCTGTAAGAGCAAGACAATACTTTGATATTATTTTCTACTGGTTAGAAGGAGGTATATTAAAACCTAATCAATCATTTAATGCTAAATTTAAAAATTTTCGAACCTCTTTGGAAACTAGAATAAAGGAACCTTTCTATTTATCAACAATTGAGAATTCAAGACAATTTTATGTAGATATACAACTAGCAAATGGAATAGTAAGAATGCATATAGATAATAAAAGGTTATTTGTTCCTACGGGTATTACTTTTATTATGTGGTCAGTAGGTGCATCAGTGATACTTTTTTCTGTGGCGATTATTTTTCTACGAAAACAAGTAAGCCCAATATTAAGACTGGCAAAAGCAGCACGTCAAATTGGTTTTGGAAGGGAAGTAGAAAATTATAATATTGAAGGTGCAACAGAGGTAAGAATAGCTGGAAGAGCATTTCAAGCTATGAGACATAGAATAAATAAACAAATTTCAGAGAAAACTTCACTTTTAGCGGGAGTAAGTCATGACCTAAAAACTCCATTAACCAGAATGAGACTTCAATTAGCAGTTATGGATAATAATAAAGAAATTAGAGAAGATTTTGAAAAAGAGCTAATAGAACTAGAAAAAATGATAGATGGCTATTTAGATTTTGCAAGAAATGAACGAGAAGAGGAAATGGTTGATGCAAGTTTATTTAAGTTACTTCAACAAGCCGCTAAAACCTCTGATCCTAATGGAGAAAAAATAAATATTGCTGTACCACCGGATAATATTCCAATTTTTCCAATTCAAGTTCAATCAATAAGACGAGCTCTGATAAATTTATTTACTAATGCAATTAGATATGCAGGTAAAGCAAATGTTCAAATTCAAATTTTTGATGATCATAGTGAAGTTATAATTGATGATAATGGTCCTGGAATACCTAGAGATAAAAGAGACGAGGTAGTATTACCGTTTACAAGATTGGATAATTCTAGAAATAATAAAACTGGAGGTACTGGACTAGGTTTATCAATTGCCAAGAATTCAGCACTTAATCATGGTGGAGAACTAATTTTAGAAGATAGTCCTTTAGGTGGGTTAAGAGTCAGATTATTACTACCTTTGTAGTCACTTTTTAATAATACCAGTAAAAAAGCCAATATCTTCAATGTCTTTTAGATATTTATCTAAATATCTCAAAGTTGGATCAAGGTTGTTGTTTTCATCTTTTAAAAAAACTTCCATTCCTCTTATAAATACAATATTCAAAGCTATAGACTTAATAGTTTTTAGACCACAATTTTGTTTGCTTTCAACTAAGTCTAAAAGATTCAACATGAAAGAATAATTTTGTTGTAAAAGTTTAAAGAAGATTTCCACTTTACGATCTAATCCTTCACTTAAAATTTTTAAAGCTGGTCTGTACTCTAAAAACTTTTCAAACCTTAAAGTTATGCCTTCTAGAATTTTGTCATAAGTATTTGATATTGAATCTTCAAATATATCAGTTTTAAATTCTTCTAAAGCTTCATTGTCCACTTTAGTAACAAGTATTTTTAAAAAAAAAAGAGGGTTGTGAATAAAATCTTTTGGTATTATTTTTTTGGCTTCCTCAAAGGAGACTTTACTTTTCGAACAGAGCTCCTCTAGAGTTATTGAGTTTTTATTTCCAGCATTTAAAATTGAAAAATATGTATTGCATAATTTCCATTTTAAATCTTGATCTTTATTTTTCATTTAACTATTTAGCCATTAGAGTTTAAATCTTTAGCTCTTTTTTTTGCAGCACTAACTGTTTTATCCAATAAATTATATAATCCATAATCTTCCGATGCAAGTATTTCTAAACCTGCTTCAGTTGTTCCACCAGGACTGGTAACATTTTCCTTTAGTATCTTGGGATTAATATTTGACATTTCTAACAGTTTTGCTGAACCTATTATAGTTTCTATAGCCAATGCCTTTGCATTTTTTTTGGATAAACCTTGATTTAGACCTATTTCAGATAATACCTCTGCAAAATAAAAAACATAAGCAGGTCCAGATCCAGATATAGCAGTTACAACATCAATAAAAGATTCTGACTCTAAGTAAACTGCCTTCCCAAAAGCGCTTAATAAATCATGTACATCAAGTAATTCTATTTTATCTATATTATTAGTTTTGCAATAACCAGTTACACCAAAACCTACTGAAGCTGGTAAATTTGGCATTGCTCTAACAAGTTTTATATCTTTTTTAAGATTTAACTTAAACCAATCAAAAGAAAGACCCGCAGCGATCGAAATGAATAGAGTCTTCGAAAAATTAATTCTGGAAAACACCTTAATTACTTCATCCATTTGTTGTGGCTTGACAGCAAGGCAAATTATATCAATATTTTCTGCATAAACAGATTGTAATAATTGCTCAAAATTTTCATATGATTCTATACCATCATTAACAGCAGTACTTCTCAAAGAAGATTCTTTTTCAACGACAAAAAAATTGAAATTTAAACTTTTGAGCATCCACCCTTTTATAATGGATGATCCCATTTTTCCAAATCCAAATAAAACTACATTCTTCATATTTTACCTAATATATTTTAACAACTATTTTTGAGCATAACTAGATCTAGGCGTATCCTTCGACTTCCATAAAAATTAACTCAATATAACTCTGATCTAATTTTTCTGCGTATATTAAATTGTGTGTCGCCAGTACAAAATTTCGAAATAAGTAATTTGTTATATTCAAATTTTTTTCAATAAAATCTTTTATAGTTTTATTTTTTAATTTTACAAAATATTGTTTGCTAATATAGAACTTAATTTTATCGGCTTCCAGATCATAAATGAAAAAACCAGTTTGAGTTTTTTGATTTACAAAGTTTATCAACTTTTGTAATTCATTTATTTTGTTTCTAGGAATCTCTATATCTAAGGTATAATCAAAATGTATATAATTATAATTATGGCTGACTATTAAATAATAATCAGCAATTTCACCTTGATAATTGAAATGATGATTTTTCTCAGAATTTGAAGAAATAGACCAATGATATTTTTGGAAAATATTAGATAGTTTAGTTGTAAAAAATATGTTTTTAAGTTCATCAGTCATAATATCTATATATACTATATTTTGATAAATATAAAGACTGTTATACTATATATAGATTATATTAAACAAAAATTTACTTTTTGTTTTTTACAATTTTATTTTTATTTTCCAATTTCGCTTTTAAAAGATTAAATTCAGAATTTAATTTTTCATGTCTGTCAACAAGAGCTTCAAAATCTTCTCTACTAACAATCCCTTGAGAGTTAATAAATTTTTCAAACCTACTTTTAATAATATTATCCACTTCATTTTTTAAGTCTGAAAATGTTGAAAGAGCTCCTGTAATAACAGAGGCTGTATCTTTTAAAAAAAAATTATTTTTTTTCATAAATTTTCCATCAATTAGCCCATTTTATAATGCTTTTTTTTCTTTATTGTAACATATATACTTTAAATAATTAATTAATTTAATTTAATGTTGTGACATATGTTTGATTTTCCAAATATTAGCCCTTTAGCTA
>CABYBQ010000054.1 GCA_902517275.1 uncultured SAR116 cluster alpha proteobacterium | reverse complement strand
TTTTGGATTGAGATATGCTGACGATATGATCTCTTTACCACTTCAATGTGCAACTCAATGGGACGCGTTGGCTCATATTTTTTATGATGATTATATGTGGAATGGATATGATGCAAAATTAGTCGACAGTGATGGTGCCCAAAAGAATGGCATAGAAAAAGTTCGAGCTGAGATGGCTGGAAGAGGTGTATTATTAGATGTTGCAAGATGGGCAGGAGTAGATTTTTTTGAAGATGGAATTGCTATTACTTCGGACGATTTGGATGAGTGTGCCAAATCTCAAAATGTTGAAATAAAACAAGGTGACTTTGTTATTGTGAGAACTGGTCAGATGGAACAAAGATTAGATTGTGGTGAATGGGGAGGATATGCTGGAGGCGATGCTCCTGGATTAGCCTTTGACACTGCAGAATGGATCTATGATAAAGAAATAGCAGCCATTTGTACTGACACATGGGGCTGTGAAGTTAGACCAAATGAGACTAAAGATGCCCAGCAACCATGGCATTGGGTTGTAATTCCTATGATTGGTATAACTATGGGTGAAATATTTTATTTAAGAGATTTAGCTGCAGATTGTAGTAATGATAAAGTCTTTGAATTCTTTTTCTGTGCGCCTCCTCTGCCAATCACTAAAGCTGTTGGATCACCAATAAACCCTATGGCAATAAAATAAACCAAGCATGACCCATTCTGCTACAATAATTGGCGGCTCTATGGCTGGATTGTTTGCTGGTAATGCTTTACGTAAAAAAGGATGGGACATTTCCATTCATGAAAAGGTCCCTGTTCCATTATCAGGAAGGGGCGCTGGAATAGCTACATATGACGAGTTAGCTGACTTAGTTTTTAAATCTACTGGTAATAATAATGTTTTGGGTACTAGTGCAAAGTCAAGAATTTCATTGGACCAAAAAGGTAAAATTATAGCTAGTTACAACTACCCACAAGTCTATACAAGTTGGCAATATTTATTTTCTATACTCAGAGAAAAAATTGATAATAAAAATTATTTTATGGGTGACGACTGTACTGAGATTCATCACGGAAAAGAAAAAGTAACTGCAGTTTTTAATAATAAAAAAGAAAAACAGTCTGATTTAATAATAATTGCTAATGGGATTAAGTCAGAACTCAGACACTATGTTGATAGCACAGCATCTCCTCAATATGCGGGATATGTTGGATGGCGAGGCGTAGTATATGAAGATCAACTATCTAAAAAGTCTTTAGAAATGCTTTCCAACTATTTTATTGTAGTTTTACCTAATAACCAGCAAATTGCAGCTTACCCTATTGCAGGAGAAGGCAAAGATCCGTTCAAGATAGGGAATAGAAGAATTAATTGGATATGGTACAAACCTGCAAATACAAAAAAATTAAATACCTTATTGTTAGGTAAATCAGGTCAACAATTTGTAGATGGTATTCCTCCAAATGAAATACGTAATGAAATAGTCCAAGATTTGTTTAAGGAAGCTGAAAACAAACTTCCACCTCAATTAACCGAATTAGTATTAAAAACCTCACAGCCCTTAATTCAGCCAATTTTTGATCTTGAAAGCGATAAGATGTTAAACAAAAGAGTAATTACTATTGGTGACGCAGCATTTACAGCAAGGCCACATATAGGTATGGGTGTAACAAAAGCAGCTTTAGACGCTTTTACTTTGTCTGATTATCTTCAAAATGACGGATATTTAGAAGAATTAATTAATTGGGAGACGTCTAGGGTTGAAAGTGGTAAGTTTCTTGTAAATAGAAGTAGATTGTTGGGCCGATATCTCTCAGAACCAGAAAAAAATGAAACCTTGGTAATGCCTGATGTAACAGATGTACTAAAAGACACTGCAATAAGTTTAAATGATATTAAGACAAATTTAAACAACATAAATAATTCAATATTAAATAATTAAATTATTTAATTACTATAAATATTTGTTTTAATTAGATTTTTCCTAAGGCCTTTAATATTTTTTCTGGAGTAATTGGCTGAGATAAAACCTCAGTTCCATGATGTTTTAACGCATTGTTAACAGCGTTCATTATAACAGCGGGAGCGCCTCCTGTACCGGCCTCTCCTGCACCCTTAGCTCCAATAATACTTCTTCCAGAATTAGTTGTTACATGATCAACGATGATATCAGGCATTTCATATGCCATTGGGACTAAATAATCAGCCATAGTTGCATTTTGCATATTACCCTGGTCATCATATACACACTCTTCAAAAAGAGCGCCACCTATTCCTTGAATGACACCACCCCTAATTTGTTCTTCAACTAATTTTGGATTAATTTGTGTTCCACAGTCTTCAACAGCCCAAAATTTATCTATTTTTATAATGCCAGTGTCCTGATCAATAGAAACCTTACAACCCATGGCACTATTAGTAAAAACAAAAGGGATACCCTCAATTAGAAAACTGGCAGTGGCCAACAATTCAGGGTTAGTTCCCTTAGGTAGTTCATGGCCTCTATAATATACTGTCTCAGCTAATTGTTGTAGAGTTATACCCTCACCTCCATTTTTTCTAATTACAGCATTGTTTTCAACGTCCAATGAATTTTTATCAGTTTGCATAATTGCAGCTGCAATATCTAATATATTGTCTTTAAGTGTTCTCGCTGCCTTTAGTACTGCCTCACCTCCAATTCCTGCTCCTCTTGATGCCCATGTGCCACCACCATAGGGAGTTGCATCAGTATCACCTAAAGTGACCCGAACAGAGTCCATGGAAACGCCTAATTGGTCCGCAGCTATTTGTTTCATAATAGCCTCGGTACCCTGCCCCTGCTCTGTAATAGATGAAGACAGATGAATAGCACCAGAACCTTCTAGTCTTATTGATGCTCCGTCTTGAGAAGATATATGAGCGCCTCCAACACCATAAAATAAAGGACTAGGGTTAGTAACTTCACACATACTAATTACCCCATAACCAGAAAGTACATTTTTATCTAAGTTTGTTATCTTTTCTTTTTCTATTTCCTGTATATTCATCATAGTTAATAATTTATCCATCGAAGCTTGATGTGATAAATCTTCTAAAGGTACCCCAGATGGAGTTTTATTTGGATAAGCATTATCAGGAATAAAATTCTTCTTTCTTATTTCAGAAAGACCAATGTCAATTTTATTTGCAGCCTTGTCTATCAACGCTTCTGTAATAGCGACAGCAATAGGGTGACCAACTGCTCTATATTGACACATTGGCGTTTTATTTTGAAAAACAACAGTCCCCACTGCTTTATAATTTGGAATAACATAAGGGGCACCAGATAAATTCAACACTTGATTTGTCTCAATAGCAGAAGTTCTTGGATACATGCTAAATGGCCCTATACCACTCAAGTCATTTATTTCCATCGCTAATATTTTGCCTTCTTTATCAACTCCTAGCTTTCCACTTATTTTATGACAACGTGCATGAATATCAGTTGTAAAACTCTCTAATCGATCGGCAATGAATTTTATTGGACGTCCTAACTTTTTAGAAATTGCAGCTACAGCCATTTCATCGGGATAAACGTGAACTTTAATACCAAAAGACCCACCAACATCTTTACTAACTATTCTAACTAAACCTTCATTTACTTCTAAATGTTTAGCTATAATATGCTGCATCATATGAGGAGCTTGACCATTATGGTAGATAGTTATCTTACCTTCTGACTTATTCCAGTCAGCTACAATTCCTCTTGATTCTAGTGTGACACCGGTATGCCTGGCAAAATCAAGTGTTGTTTCTACTACTGCATGAGATGTTTCAAAAGCCTGATTTACGTCACCTTGA
The DNA here is from genome assembly GCA_902517275.1 of uncultured SAR116 cluster alpha proteobacterium. Taxonomy (GTDB): domain Bacteria; phylum Pseudomonadota; class Alphaproteobacteria; order Puniceispirillales; family Marisalimonadaceae; genus Marisalimonas. The sequence goes on along the minus strand of CABYBQ010000054.1, from coordinate 589 downwards.
TTAACAGTCCTTGTCCAAAAAAGATTACTGCCCAAGTCGGGATGAATAACTACAGCATTATCATCTAAAGCAGTTTCCATATCTACTTGAGCATCTTTTTCTTCCCAATCAACTTCAATTAGTTCCAATGCGTCTTCTGCCTGTGCCCTATTATTTGCAATTACAACTGCAATAGGTTCACCTTGCCACCTAGCAATTTTCTTTGCCAACGGTGTCTGTTCAGGAGATCTCATTTCTCCTAAATGGCCTAATGTGCCTACCCAGGGTGTACAAAATTCATCTATCTCTTTAGCTGTATAAACATCAAATACACCAGGTGATGTTTTTGCTTCTTCAACGTTTATTGACTTAATTTCAGCATGAGCAAAGGGCGATCTTAAAAATGCAACGTGTAGCATTCTTGGCAAAACTAAATCATCAACAAATTGACCACCACCTTCCAAGTGTTTTTTGGCACTTTCTCTTGGTAAACTTCTTCCTATATAGGAATTTGGTCTATCCATAGATCCTAATTTTGGATTTTGATTTACTTTAATGTCGTCCATATTTCACACCTTAATTAATTTCGTTAATAGATTCTTCAATTGCA
>CABYBQ010000053.1 GCA_902517275.1 uncultured SAR116 cluster alpha proteobacterium | reverse complement strand
AGAAATCAGTTAATAAAGTATTTTCTTCAGTTGCTAGTAAGTATGATTTAATGAATGACCTTACTAGTTTAGGAATACATAGATTATGGAAAAATGATCTAATTAATTGGTTAGCACCTCAGAGTAATCAAAAATTAGCTGATATTGCCGGAGGTACTGGAGACATAGCTAAAAAATTTTTGAACGCAGGTGGAGGTAGTGCCTATGTGTATGATATAAACCAAGAAATGTTGAACACAGGTCAGAACAAAAGCAATATATCACAAAAAATAATATGGACTATTGCTAGTGCTGAAAATATTCCTGCAACCGAAGGTTCATTTGAAAGAGCAACTATTGGATTTGGCTTAAGAAATATTACTGATAGAATTAAATGTTTAAGAGAAATATATCGTATATTAAAGCCTGGAGGTCGATTAATTTGTCTGGAATTTAGCCATGTAGATAATGATGCAATTAAAAAATTGTATGATGCGTGGTCATTTATTTTTATGCCCTCTATAGGCAAGAAAATTACAGGAGATAAAGATGCTTATAATTATTTGGTAGAATCCATAAGACAATTTCCTACCCAACCTGAGGTTGCTCAAATGTTTTCAGATGCTGGATTTTCAAGGGTTAAATACAGGAATCTGTCAAATGGTATAGTTGCGCTTCATTCTGGGTGGAAAATTTAAATGCAAATAAAACAAAGGTTAGAGTATCCAATATGGAAAACACCATACTTTTGTGTAGTAGGTCTTTTTGTATTTTTTAAATTAGTGAGAGCAGGAACTTTAACGCTTTTAATCGATAAACCGTTTATTAATAAAAAAATAAACTTAACTTTAAAATTCTTTAATTTACTCATTTATTCAGAAAATAAAGATGAAATAGGAAAAAAACTTCTCCGTTGTTTAATTAATTTAGGTCCAGGGTACATTAAGTTTGGGCAAGCTTTATCAACAAGGCCAGACCTTGTTGATAAAAAAACGTGCGAATATTTAAAAAAATTACAAGATGATATAGAGCCTTTTTCTAGTTCTATTGCAAAAAACATAATTGAAAAAGAAAATAATGACTCAATTGCTAATATTTTTTCTTCGTTTGATGAAGAGCCTATTGCAAGCGCATCCGTTGCTCAGGTACATACTGCCATTTTAAAAAGTGGTGAAACTGTTGCTATCAAAATACTTAAACCAAATATTAAAAAAAAGTTGTTTAAAGACTTTATCTTTTTTTACTGGTTATCAAAATGTCTTGAGATAGCTATACCAAGTATTAAGAGACTAAAGCTTTCAAAAAATGTTGAGGTATTATCAGAAGTTTCATTAAACGAACTTGACTTAACATTAGAAGCATCTGCAGCAGAAGAACTTTCAGAAAACTTTAAGGATAATCCAAATTACAAAGTACCTAAAATTTACTGGGAACTTACTAGTAAAAACATACTTGTTCTCGAGTACATACATGGAATTCGAATTGATGATATAAATGCTTTAAAGAAAGCTAATCACAATATTGAAAAAATAACTGAAATAGGCACTGAAGTTTTTTTTCTTCAAGTATTTCGTGATGGTTTTTTTCATGGTGATATGCATCCAGGTAATATTTTAATTAATCCCAAAGGTGTTCTTATTCCAATTGATTTTGGTATTATGGGAAGGCTGTCAAATAAAGATCGTCAATTTTTGGCTTTATTACTTACATATCTTCTTAGTAAAAATTATAGAAAAGTTGTAGAGATACATTCAGAGGCAAATATGTTAGGAAAAGATATTTCTCACGATCATCTTGCACAAGCTATAAGAGCAATTTGTACACCAGTATTAAACAAGCCTATAGGCGAGGTTTCTATAGCCAAATTATTGGGGCAGATACTAGGCTTATCTAAAGAATTTAATATTGAAGTACAACCTCAGTTTACTTTACTTCAAAAGACTATGTTAATGGCAGAGGGTACAACAAGGCAAATTAATCCTAACATTAATATGTGGGATTTATCTGCTCCTCTTATTGATAAATGGATAAATGATACTCACGATCCTTTTAAAATTTTGGAAGAATGGTTTCATCAAAATAAGTTAGCCTTGCTAAAAATACCTGAAATTATTGTTCAAATTGATAAAATTTTAACAAAAAAATGAAAAAATTCATTTTAAATTCAATAATTTTACTATAATGTTTAATTTTTTTGGTAATTGATTTAATGAATAATATCTCACAGCTCATTTCCTTACTTGGTGGAACTGGATTAGTAGCTGAAAAATTAAAAATAAAACCCTCGGCAGTTTCAAACTGGAGAAAAAAAAATAAAATCCCAAAAAATAAACTAAATGCTATACTGTCACTAAGTTTACAATACAAAATTAACACTGAAGATTTTTTACCAAGCCACAATTTTGATAATTTTCATTTTAAAATACTTTTAATTATATGTGGGGGAATAGCGTCGTATAAGTCTCTTGAAATAATTAGATTAGTGAAGAAAGCAAACATTGATCTTGATGTTGTAATGACTAAATCTGCTCAAAGATTTATTACTCCTTTACTGGTAACAAGCTTGAATGAAAAAAAATGTTATACTGATTTATTTTCTGTTGAAGATGAATCAAAAATGAACCACATTATGCTTGCTAGAAAACCAGACCTGATTCTAGTTGCTCCTGCTACAGCAAATATAATGGCAAAACTTGCTAATGGAATAGCGGATGATCTTGCAAGCACAATTTTACTTGCATCATTTTCTCAAATAATTTTAGCGCCATCGATGAACCCTGTTATGTGGAATAATTTAGCAACACAAGAAAATTATCAAAAACTTTTAAAAAGAGGTATTGGATTTATAGCACCTGATGTTGGAGATATGGCTTGTGGTGAAAGTGGAATAGGAAGATTTCCAGAACCTAAAGTAATTTACGACAGAATAGTTACTGATGTAATTAACAGAAAAAATGTAGCAAGCCAATTCAAAAATGTATCAATAGTAATTACAGCAGGGCCAACGATAGAAAATATTGATCCAGTACGATTTATTAGCAACAGGTCTTCAGGCAAACAAGGTTTTGCAATAGCATCTGAGTTGTCTGAAAGAGGTGCAAAGGTGACTTTAATTTCTGGTCCAGTAAATATACCATTCCCAAAATGCGCAAACATAATACAAGTTACAACTGCGCAAGAAATGTTTGAGAAAACAATATCACAACTACCCGCCGATATATTAATTTGTTGTGCCGCTGTATCTGACTGGAAGTTTATTCCAGAAACATCTGCTAATGAAAAAATTGATGGTAAAAATAAAATCAAAAAAACTAACGAGGAGTTATTATTTAAAACATTGAAAAATCCTGATATTCTAGCGACAATATCTAAAAGTAAATTAAGACCCAATCTTGTAATTGGGTTTTCTGCTGAAACTAATAATATAATAAAAAACGCAAAATCAAAATTAATCTCTAAAGAGATTGATCTTATAGTAGCCAATGATGTTGGTAAAAATAAGGTTTTTGGAAAAGATTCTAATAAAGTTTTTCTTATTGACAAAAATAATTGTGAAGAATGGTGTGAACAAAGTAAGAATTCGATTGCCTTTAATCTAGCAGATAAAATCAACAAAATTTTTACTACTGCCAATATTTGAGACACACATGCTTAATGATGGCGATTTAAATAGATATGCAAGACAGGTAATTATTCCAAACTTTGATGAAGAAGGTCAGGAAAAGTTGCTCAGAACATCGTGTTTAATAATTGGTGCTGGCGGGTTAGGTTGTCCTGTTGCGCTATATGCTTCTGCAGCAGGTTTTGGGCATATAGAAATTTGTGACGATGATACCATTGACCTTACCAATCTTAACAGACAAATTGCTCATAAAAATGACAAGATTGGTCATAATAAAGCTGAAAATCTTGTACAAGAATGCTCAACTATTAACCCCAACATTACTATAATATCAAATAAAAAAAAGTTTAATAAATCCACTGATATTAATAAATTTGACTTGATTTTTGATTGTTCTGACAATTCAGAAACAAAATATACGATTAATCTTTTATCACATTTATATAAAAAAACTTTAATATCAGGTTCTGCCGTTCAAATGGAAGGACAGTTGGCGATTTGGAAAAGTGGAATAAATAAAGAGTATCCTTGTTATGAATGTATTTTTCCAAAAACTGAAGCAGTTGCTCCTATTACAAATTGTAGGGAGGCCGGCATAATTGGACCAATAACAGGCTTAATTGGTAGCATGCAAGTTAATGAAGGAATAAAGGAAATAGCTTTAAAAAATTATGATTCAAATGCTGGATATTTATTCTTGTATGATGGTTTGGCACAAAGTTTAGATAAAATAAAACTGACCAAAAATAAAAAATGTTCCGTATGCTCTACATGAAAAATGTAAAAATTTTAATATTTATTAAAAATTATAAATTTCTATTTTTTATTACAATTTTTCTAGTACCTAATTTAATTATTTTTTCTCAATCTTCACTTTCTGAAATTGAAAATTCAA
>CABYBQ010000052.1 GCA_902517275.1 uncultured SAR116 cluster alpha proteobacterium | reverse complement strand
TCAAAAGCAAGACTTTCATGGTGCATTGCCAGCTGTTTCACAGATAGATTTGAGGTACGTTCCAGCTATGAGAGTTGAAAATGCGTGCGCAACAGGTTCAGCTGCCATTCATACAGCGATGAATGCAATTGAAGCCAAAAGAGCAAAGACAACACTTGTTGTTGGTGTAGAGAAAATGACAGACACATCTTCCGAAAAAGTTGGTGACATTCTCTTGGGTGCAAGTTATCGGCCAGAAGAAGGAGAAACCAAAGGAGGGTTTACAGGTGTTTTTGCAACTATAGCAAATGCTTATTTTCAAAAATATGGAGATAAATCAGATGTGCTGGCTAAAATTGCTGCTAAAAATCACGAGAATGGAAGTGTAAATCCTCTTGCTCATATGCAAAAAAATCTAGGTTTTGATTTTTGTAATTCTGTCTCAGAAAAGAATCCTTACGTTGCAGAGCCGTTAAGAAGAACAGATTGCTCTATGGTATCTGACGGCGCTGCTGCTTTAATAATTCAAGACATAGACCGTGCCCTTTCTGCAAAGAGAGCAATTGCCTTTAGAGCAAGAAAACACGTAAATGACATTCTTCCACTTAGTAAAAGAGAAAAAACAGAGTTTGAAGGTGCCCGTCAGGCTTGGAGTTATGCCCTGCAAGATGCTAAAATAAATCTTGACGACTTATCGTTTGTCGAAACCCATGACTGTTTCACAATTGCAGAACTTATTGAATATGAAGCAATGGGTTTAACTAAATTAGGCGAAGGGTATAAAGCAGTTGAAGAGGGCTGGGTTCAAAAAAATGGTAGACTTCCTATAAATCCCTCAGGTGGTCTTAAGTCAAAAGGGCACCCTGTCGGCGCTACTGGAGTTTCTCAACATGTCATGTCAGCAATGCAACTCGCTGGGGAGGCAGATGAAATGCAGGTCAAAGATGCTAAATTAGCAGGTATTTTTAATATGGGCGGAGCCTCTGTGGCAAATTATGTCTCAATTTTGGAGAGAATACGTTAATATTAAATGTCTAAATTAATATTAATACGTCATGCTAAATCCGATTGGAGTGTTAGCGTAAATGATCTTCAAAGGGGTTTGAACAAAAGAGGTTATAATTCTTGTAAAGTTATTTCTGAGGAATTTAAAAAAGAATAGATAAACCAGATTTGTTTTTAATCTCACCTGCGTTAAGAGCACAGCTAACTTACGAAAATATATTTTTGGATTGGGATAATAAAGACAATCTTATATCGATTGAAGAAGATTTACATCATGCATCAATAAATCAGATTAAAAAAAAATTTAACCTCCAAAGTTGTTGGATTTAATACTGTGGTTGTAATAGGTCATAATCTCATTTTAATTTCATTAATGTTTTAATTATCAACTAAAGGTCATAATAAGTTGCCTGTTAACTTAGTTACATGTGGCGTGGTTTTTATAGAATATTTTGAAAATAATTTTAAATCACCAGTTTTTAAAAACGGGGAAGTTTTCAATTATATTTTTCCAAGAATGTATATGTAGAATTTAAAATACTTAGCTAGGAATTTGTGTAATTAGGTTTTCTTTTTTCTAAAAGGGCGTCTATTGCTTCTCTATGGTCATCAAGTTGTTGGAGAATGCTTTGTTGACTTGCTGCCATTTCTAACGCTTTGTCCAAAGAAACATTTTGTGACATTCTTAATAATCTTTTTGCTCTTCTTGAAGCTTCAGGGGGTTGTGAGGCAATTTTATTTGCAGTTCTGTTAGCATCATCCAAAAGTTTATCATTTGTTACAACTTTTGAAACAAGACCCCAATCTAGAGCCTTTTGGGAATCAAGAACGTCACAAGTTAAAATCATCTCATTTGCTCTTGCTAGTCCAATTATTTTTGGAAGAAACCAGGATCCACCGTCACCAGGAATAATTCCAATTCTAAGGAAACTCTCTGAAAACTTTGCGTCTTCTGCTGCAATTCTAATATCGCACATAGTACACAAATCGTTTCCTGCACCAATAGCGTGCCCATTTACAGCTGCTACAATTGGAACATCAATACTATTCATTGTAAGTGGAATTTTTTGTATTCCAAATCTATACCAATCCTCTAGCTCTGTTAAAGACATATTATCCTTAGTGGTCATATCTTTGATCTCTTGAAGATTTCCTCCAGACGAAAAGCTTTTTCCAGCACCTGTTAATATTACACAACCTACATTTTTATCTTTATCAGCTTTATTTAGAGAATCTACTAAACCTTCTATAATATCACCGGAAAGAGCATTTCTTGTGTCCGGCCTATTTAGTGTTATTTTAACAATTCTTTCATCTTGTTCATATAAAACAGATTCAGTCATTTTTCACCTCGAATTAAAATAGTATTTAAGTTAAATATTCCCATAAATTTTGATTGTTATTTTCTAAAAAATCTTTTCCTAATAGGTCTTCCCAATAACTCTCATTTCCAAAGTCGTTTCTCCAACTATTTAGATTGCGAGTAAAGTAAGCTAATTCATACTCTTGAGTAAATCCAATTGCGCCGTGAACTTGATGAGATATTGCTATAACTTTTCCTGCAGCAGCTCCAGCTCTTATTTTTAAAATAGCTATATCCTTTTTATTCTTATAAAAATCATCAGAATTAGTAATTGTTGATAAAGCTGCAGAAGATGCAGATAGCTCAACGGCCATTTCAGAAATCTGATGTTGAATAGCTTGGAATTTTGAGAGTGCTCTTCCAAATTGTTTTCTTTGTGAACAGTAATCAATACATAAATCTAAAATTTTTTCCATCGATCCTATCATTTGAGCAGATCTTACAATAGCGCCTAAATGTTTAAAATTTATCCTTAAGTTAATTGGTTTCATGTCAAGGATTTTACATTTATTTAACTTTATATTATAGCGTGGTTCAGATAAAAAATTCTTTTTTAACTCTTTGTCTTCCCGGCTATTTTCAATAAGAATAACTTTTTTAATTTTTTCAATTTCAGTAATAAAAACAATTTTATCAGTAAGGTTTAAATATGGAACCGAAATTAATTTTCCGGATATTTCATTGCCTATGATTTTAAGGTTCTTTGCGTCTATTGCATAAGTTATAATGCCACTTGGAGGGTTTATATCAGATTCTGACAGAATATAATTAGACAGTATTGTTTCGGATAAAGGTATTGGTGCTCCTATATTATTTGATAGTTTGATTATTGGTAAAGTAGTTGAAAGAGGTAAGCCTGAGCCATTGAACTTATCTTTAACGGCTATTTTAGGAAGGCCAAGTTGTTCAATTTCACCCCATAAATTAATTAAATCAGAATTGTCGTTATCTATGTTTTGTCTTAATTTATGATCTACGTGCTTGTTAAGAATTTTTGAGGTTGTTTCTAAAATAATACCTAGTTCTTCATTCATCTCAGACCTAACTGTCTTGATATTATCCCTTTCATAATTTCAGTTGTTCCACCTCTTAATGAGTTAGAGGGTATTCTAAGAGTGGCGTCTTCAAATAAATCTTGTAGTTGAGAAGGCCATTCATAAAGTGGAATTATATTGGAAAACTCTCTTAACGTTTCTACCATGGTCTTTTCAAATTTATTACCTAACTCCTTAACAAATGCAGCTTGTGTCTCTGGAGATTCTCCATTTTGTAACATAGAGGCTATAGAAAAACTCATTCTTCTTAATGTTTGAAGTTCAGCAATTAATTTACCTATTAATTTTGAACCTGATTTTATTAAAATATTTTTGAATTCATTTATAAAGCTCTCAAGTAAAGTGAAATGAGACAAAAATCTTTCAGGGCCAGATCTTTCAAGTGCAAGTTCACCAACTACCTGAGACCAACCTTTTCCTTCAACTCCAAGTAATGCATCCTCAGAAAGAATGACATTGTCAAATAAAGTTTCATTAAAATGGCGTTGACCTGTCATGTCAGGGATACCTTTTACACTCACATTTGGAAGTGATAAATCAACTAAAAACTGAGATAGTCCTTCATGCCTATTTTTTTCTGGTGCGGGACTGGTTCTTACAAGTACAATCATATAATTTGCTATATGAGCGCCAGTAGACCAAATTTTTCTACCTTCAAGTTTCCATCCATTTTCTATCTTAGTAGCTTTGGTTTTAACAGAAGCTAGGTCTGAACCAGAGTCAGGCTCACTCATTCCAATAGCAAAAAAGCATTCTCCTGCGGTTATTTTAGGAATAATTGATTTTTTTTGCTCCTCATTTCCATATCTTAAAATTTGACTTCCGCTTTGTCTATCAGCTATCCAATGAGCGGCGACAGGAGCTCCAGAAGCTAAAAGCTCTTCGGTCACAACATATCTCTCGAGGGCAGTTCTTTCATTCCCGCCGTACTTCTTTGGAAATGACATGCCCAGCCATCCCATCGATCCAAGTTTCTTACTAAACTCTGGGCTAGCAGAAAAGACCCAAGCATCAGCAGAAGGCGCAAACTCTTTATCATTCAAAGATTTTGTTATAAAATTTCTTACTTCTTTTCGAAGGTTTGATAAATCATTCGTTTCTTTAATAGAAGGAAAATTAAAATTAGACATTTTTAAT
>CABYBQ010000051.1 GCA_902517275.1 uncultured SAR116 cluster alpha proteobacterium | reverse complement strand
AAAAGGGGTGGGACTATGAAAGAATATAATGTGGGAGACTTAGTTTCAGAATTTTTATATCAGATAGGTGTAAAAGATGTTTTTGGTGTGGTTTCAGTCCATAACATACCTATGTTAGATGCTATTGGTAGAAGAAACTATATACAAATGATACCTGCTAGAGGTGAAATGGGTGCAGGTCATATGGCTGATGGTTATGCAAGAGCTACAAATGGTCTTGGAGTCGTATTTACTAGTACTGGACCTGGGGCAGCTAATATAGCAGGAGCATTAGTTGAGTCTCGATTTGCAGGTTCTGCAGTACTTCATTTTACTGGTCAAACGGCAACAGAAAATTTAGATAAAAAGCAAGGAACAGTACACGATGTTCCTGATCAGTTAGGTATGTTGAAATCTATTTCAAAGAAAGCAATTAGAATAAGCAAACCAGAAGACGTTATTACAAAATTAATGGAAGCAACTACTGCCGCTCTAACTCCTCCAATGGGACCTGTGTCTGTTGAAATACCAATAGATATTCAAAGGACTATTATTGAAAGGCCATCAGAATTAGATCAAATTAAATTGCCAAGCATAAATCTGCAAATAGGTGATATGTTATCTTTAGATAAGATGGAGGACATAGTAAAAAAATCTAAAAGAAAAATACTTTGGGTAGGTAATGGGGCAAAATTTGCAAAAGATGAAGTGGAAAAATTTATTGATATTGGCTTTGCAGTTGTTACTAGCACATTAGGAAGAGGTGTTGTGCCTGAAAGTAATAAAATGAGTATGGGTGCTTTTAATGCTGTACCTCTAATAGAAGATTTTTATAAAACACTTGATTTAATGATAGTTGTTGGAAGTAGATTAAGAGGACACGAAACTAGAGATATGTCTTTAAAACTTCCTGATAATATTATTCAAATTGACATTGATCCTGATGCAGAAAATAGAACATACAAAACTAACCTTTTTCATTGTGGTGACGCAAAAATGGTTTTGGGAGAACTTGCTAATAGACTATCAAACACTATCCTTGTCGATGATGACTGGATAAATGAAGTTTCAGAACTAAAAAACAAAATTTTAGAATCTTATAAAAATAATCTTGGTGCTTACAAGGACTTTCCAGAAATTATCAGAAGAGTACTTCCTGAAAATGGAAGATGGGTCAGAGACGTAACGATTTCTAATAGTATGTGGGGCAATCGTTCTATGCAAGTTAATAAACCAGAACAAAACATTTATCCTGTTGGAGCTGCAATTGGACCTGGAATGGCTCTTGCTATTGGAGCGTCTGTTGGTATTAATGGAGAAAAAACCATTGCAATGTGCGGTGATGGAGGTTTTATGTTAAATCTTCCTGATTTGTGGACAGCTGCTGAAACTAATTGTGATGTAGTTTTTCTAGTGATGAACGACCAGGGATATGGTGTTATAAAACATATTCAAGAAAGCATGTATGGTGGAAGAAAATTTTATGCAGATTTGATAGGTCCAAATTTTGAAGATTTAGCCAAAGTTGCAAACATGAAATATAAGAGAATTGATAATGCTAATGAGCTAGAAAAAAAGTTAGATGAAGCTATAAAATTTACTGGCCCTGTTTTAGTAGAAGTAAATGTTCACGCAGTAGGAGAAATGCCTCGTTACTTTGCTCCACCTCCTCATGCTTTGAAGGATTGAAATGTTTGAAATGCCGGGAGAACTTTCAGAGTACACAATATACTTCTTAATAATTGCGAGTATGGTGACCTCCTTTATAAGTTCTGCTTTTGGAATTGGTGGTGGAGCTGTCCTAATAGGTTTGTTAGCTATTAAACTCCCACCTATTGCTTTATTACCAATACATGGTGTTGTTCAAATAGGATCTAATTTCGGTAGAACCCTTATATTTCTAAAAGATATAAAAAGTGACGTATTAATTCCTTTTAGCATAGGAACTATTTTAGGATCTATACTTGGCGGAACATTTTTTGTCCAAATAGAGCCTTGGTTACTTCAATTAATTGTTGCTTTATTTATTCTTTGGTCCGTTTTTGGAAAAATCCCGGCTATTGGTGCAACTCACGTAGTTTTTGGTGGAATGTTTTCAGGTTTTTTTACAATGTTTTTTGGTGCTTCAGGAACTTTAGTAGCAGGTATGGTAAAGACTATGAAACTAGAGCCAGTAAAACATACAGCTACTCACTCAGCATTAATGACGATACAACATTTGATAAAGGTAGTAATATTTGGTTTTGTAGGTTTTGTTTATGCTGATTATTTTCTTCTCATTACTGCAATGATTGTGAGTGGTTTTGCAGGGACGTTAATTGGTAAAAAAATTTTAGTAAACTTTGGTAAAAAATATTTTAAATTAGTACTTAATATTATCCTAACTTTAATAGCCTTAAACCTTATATGGAATGCAATTAAAATGAGTGGTTACTTAATAAGTATTTAGTCTTTGTGTCTAATTATCAAACTATATAAATAAGGACCACAAAGACCTAAGAATGCCAGTATTAAAAAAAATGCTGCAAGTGGTTGAGCAAATATCATCCACCACTGACCATCATACATTTTTAGAGAATGTTGGAGATTAGTTTCTACCATTTCACCTAAAATCAAACCCACAGCGATAGGGGCAACTGCAAAACCATGTCTTCTTGCAAAAAATCCAATCACACCAAAAATAAGAGCTATCCATACATCAATTAAAGATTGTGATAGAGCGTAAGCTCCTATTACTGATAAAGCAAAAACTATAGGCCATAATATTGATATTGGAACCAGAGAAACTCGTGCAAAGAGTCTTGCGGCATAAAGACCCATAGCCATAAACATAAGGTTTGCTAAAAGCATTGATCCAAAAATTTGATATACTTTTTCAACCTGTTCAGTAAATAAGTAAGCTCCCGGTCTAAGCCCATGAACCATTAAACCAACTAAAATGATCGCGGTTGTACCACTACCAGGTATTCCTAGGACCATTGTTGGCACCATTGCGCCTCCAGTTGCAGCGTTATTAGCTGCTTCAGCCCCAGCTATTCCTTCAACAGATCCTTTTCCAAACTCTTCTTTGTTTTTAGACCATCTTTTTGCTTCTGAGTAACCAATCATGGAGGCGACTGTAGCCCCTTCTGCTGGAAGAACCCCAATAAAGGTTCCTATACCGCACGACCTCAAAATAGTTTTCCAAATTCTTTTATAGTCTTCTTTTGTAGGCAACTTAACAGCTTTTAAAGCCACTGTTTCAACAATTTTATTTACCATCTTTGATTGAACCAGCAATTCTGAAATAGCAAAAAGTCCTATGAAAACTGGAACGAAGGATAGACCCTCATATAAATCATAATTTCCAAACATAAATCGTTCTATTGCTGTTACTCTTTCCGCACCAATAGTAGATAGCCAAACACCAAAGATGCCACCAATTAGGTTTTTGACAGCACCGCCTGCACTGATGCTTGCAAGCATTGAAAGTCCAAAAATTGTTAATGCAAAATATTCTGGTGGACGAAATTCATAAGCAACTCTAGCTAATAAAGGTGCTGCAATACACAAGACAATAACTGAAAACACGCCACCAACTGTGCTTGACACAACAGCAATTCCAAGAGCCCTTCCCGCTTCACCTTTTTGTGCTAATGGATATCCATCAAAGGTTGTAGCAGCAGCAGCTGAAGTTCCAGGGGTATTAATTAAAATAGCGGTTATAGACCCAGCAAAGGTTGCTGATACATAAATTGTTGATAAAACAGCAATAGCCTGAACAGGTTCCATAGTAAGAGTGAAAGGTAGTAATAATGCTGCGCCTGTAGTCGCGCCAAGACCTGGTAATACTCCTATTATTACACCTAAAACAGTTGTAGCAAAAATTAATGCTAATAAGTAAGGGTCAGTAAATACCGAACCCATAGCAGAAAGTGCTTCAATCATAACCTTTAAACCTAACCATAATAAATGTTTGTCAGCCAACCTCTAGGGAATCTTACTTGTAAGACGTAATCAAAAAGGAGAAATACTGAAAGAGGTGTTGCAATTGCGTTTACAAGAGAAATCCATACTTTTTTTTGTCCCCAAGTTAAACCCATTAAAAACATTACTATTGGAATAGCAACAAACATATCTCCACTTACTTTAACCAAAATATAAAATATTAAAAACAGTAACATGCTGGACCATGTTGGAAATTTTTCAAGTTCTACTTCCTTTGGATAAGTTTTATAGAATTGTAAAGAAAGGATCCCAACGAGCATTAAATTAATTACCATTAAAAAAATAGGAAATGACCTTGCTTGCATACTATCACCAACAATCATTTCTGGAGAAGTCTCTAACTGTAATGATAAGTATATTACTACGAATGAGAATAGAGTTAGAAACAACGGAATTATATATAATTTTTTTTTCATAACAAAGCTTTCAGATGCCCCAATTAAGGGGCATCTAAACTGTTTAATTTTATTTTAGTAATCCCATTGCTTTTAAAGCAGGGCCAAATTCACCAACCATAAATTTGATTTGTTTTCCCCAAGGACCAGATGGTTGGGGAGAAGTGTTATCTAATCCTGAATTAGCAAGATAAGCTTGATACATTGAGTGTTTCATAGCTTTTGATAGGCCTTTTTCCATTTCAGCTACTCTAGCGGCATCAACACCTTTATGTGTTACAAAACCTCTAGTAGTTGATAGAACAAGATCAATACCCATTGACTTAGCAGTTTTAGCCTTAGGTATCGGTGCCATAGCATTCTCACC
>CABYBQ010000050.1 GCA_902517275.1 uncultured SAR116 cluster alpha proteobacterium | reverse complement strand
CCAAAAAGTGATATTTTTGTCATTGATGCTAGTTTTTTAACCTACTTTCAATTAATAGTTAATAAACATCTCTGTGGTGGAGATGTAATTAACTGTTTTCTCTTTTAGAAAACTCAATAACAAAGGGGATACGCAATGCGTAAATTACTTTTAAGCACAACTGCTCTTGCGGCTGCTGCTACATTAACTGCAAACGCTGCATTAGCAGACGTTTCAATTTCTGGTTCTGCTGAGTGGTCATACACTTCAAGAAGTTCGAATGCCACCGCTAGTGATGGAACAACATTTGGTACAGATTCAGATATGACTATCAATTTTACTAACAAAACTGATACTGGTTTGAATATTACTTATAGAGTAGACTTTGACACAGATGGTGCTGACGGCAGCTCTTTTGTTAATGACGAACATTCTATTTCAATCGCAGGTGGTTTCGGTAAAATCGTTTTAGGTATGGATGACGATGCTGGAGATGCTTACAATATTGATGAAAGTGACATAATAGCTGAAGATTCTGCACCAGCAGCTGCTTCTGCTACAATTGGTACTTCTTCAAGTATTTCTTCAGATGACGCCAACAAAGTTGCTTATCATCTTCCTGCAATGGGCGGACTAACAGCTGGTATTTCACATACTGATCGCAGCGCAGCAGGTGGCACAGACTCAACATCATATGGTGCAAAATATGCTATGACTGCAGGCGGTGCATCTATAACTTTAGGTTATGCCGTAGTAAATGACGAAAATTCTACTCAAGACGTAGACCAAGAGAACATGGGTATGAAGATAGTATCTGGTGACATCTCAGTAATTGTTTCACAAGGTGGTACAGAGTCTAACGATGAAGATATACAGAATGCTGGTGCATCTATATCCTATAAAATGCCTAATGGCATGACTGTTGGAGCTTACACATTTAAGTCAGAAGATGATTTAGACGCTGGTGAAGAGTACTCAAGATCTGGTGCTGAGATTCAGTATACAATAGCTTCTGGTTTAACAGCAGTCATTAACGTTGATGACTACGATTACAAGAAAGGTGCTGGAGATGCAGCCAACAATGATTCTGGTACATCTTCAAAACTAACAATTAAGGCAGCTTTCTAATTGCTTTATATATAATATTTAAGAGGCGGCTTTTGCCGCCTTTTTTTGTGTCTTTCTGTTATTAATTATTTGATGTATTGTTAAATACTGATAAAAGATTAGATTCATATAAAGAAGGACTCACTTTTATGTTGAAAATTATTATATCATTATCTTGCCTTATTATTTTTTTTGGATGCTCAAATAATAATTCTTTAGTTAGCAACCCAGTAACAGGAGAAAAGAAAACTCCAGGTATCTTCTCAAAAGACTCTGATAAAGGGGTCTCACTTAGTGATATCTTAAATCCTCAATTATCTGAAAGCGCTGTAAATGTAAATGGTTTTCTTTGGAGAGCTTCTTTAAACATTTTATCAATTGCGCCTCTAATTTCAACTGATGCGTTAGGTGGTACCATAATAACAGACTGGTATGTTAATAAAAATATTAAAAATAAAAGAATAAAAATCATGGCTTATATAAAGACTAGTGAGTTAAGATCTGACGGTATAAGTGTTAAGGTTCACGTTCAAAAGTTAAAAAATGGTATTTTAACTGAAACATATACTGATGATGATTTGGCATCTCAAATTGAAAATAATATTTTAAACGAAGCTCGAAATTATAGAATTAATTCTTTAAATAAATAACAAATATGAAATACAACCCTTCTTTAATTGAAAAAAAATGGCAAAAAAAGTGGAATGATTTAGAGATTTTCAAAGCCAAAATTGATTATAACAAACCCAAGTATTACGTATTAGAAATGTTCCCATACCCATCAGGAGCAATACACATGGGACATGTTCGTAATTATACTTTAGGTGATCTTGTTGCCAGATATAAGAAGGCTCAAGGCTTTAATGTTCTGCATCCTATGGGATGGGATGCTTTTGGATTACCAGCAGAAAATGCTGCTATTGAAAATAAAACCCTTCCATCTAAATGGACCTACTCAAATATCGAAATTATGAAAAATCAACTCAAAGAAATGGGTTTGTCTTATGACTGGGACAGGGAATTTGCAACTTGTAATCCAGATTATTATAAATTTGAACAAAAAATGTTTTTAGATTTCTACAAGGCAGGAATTGCCTATAAAAAAGAAACAGTTGTGAATTGGGACCCTATTGAACAAACAGTCTTAGCTAATGAACAGGTTGTTGATGGGCGTGGGTGGCGTTCTGGTGCTGAGGTAGAGAAAAAGAAAATGAAAGGGTGGTTTCTTAAAATTTCTGATTTCGCTGAAGACTTACTAAATGAAATCGATAACTTAAAAGAATGGCCTGATAGAGTTAAAATTATGCAAAGAAACTGGATTGGCAAAAGTAATGGCGCCAATATAAATTTCTCAATAAATCATTCAGATGAGAAAGTTGAAATCTTTACTACTAGGCCAGATACAATTTTTGGTGCAACGTTTATTGCTATTTCTCCACAACATCCATTATCCTTGAAAATTGCTAAAAATGACAATAAAGCAAACAATTTTATAAAGTTTTGTGAAAAACAATCTAAGAAAGCAGAAGACCTTGAGAAAGCTGACAAATTAGGTTACGAAACAAATCTTACCGTATCACATCCTTTTAAAAAAGGCACAAACTTAAAGATCTTCATAGCAAATTTTATATTAATGGATTATGGAACTGGGGCTATATTTGGCTGTCCAGCCCATGACCAAAGAGATTATGACTTTGCTAACAAATACTCTTTGGACATTATATCTGTTGTTAAAAATGACGATATTCTTCCATACACAGGAGATGGATTACACATTAATTCCCATTTTTTAGATGGATTAAACACAAAGGAAGCTATTGATTTAAGTGTAAAAAAGTTGCAAGAGTTAGGAATTGGAAAAAAAACTGTAACATATAGAATTAGAGACTGGGGAGTGTCTAGACAAAGGTATTGGGGATGCCCTATACCGATAGTGTTTTGTAGCAATTGTGGCGAAGTTCCTTTACCCGACAACCAACTCCCTGTTTGCCTACCAGAAGACGTAGATTTTGATTTAAAAGGTAACCCCTTAG
Organism: uncultured SAR116 cluster alpha proteobacterium; assembly: GCA_902517275.1. Taxonomy (GTDB): domain Bacteria; phylum Pseudomonadota; class Alphaproteobacteria; order Puniceispirillales; family Marisalimonadaceae; genus Marisalimonas. The sequence goes on along the minus strand of CABYBQ010000050.1, from coordinate 1,758 downwards.
TATCTCATCCTACTTGGAAAAATACAAAGTGTCCAAAATGTAATAAAAATGCCATTAGAGAAACTGATACATTTGACACTTTTTTTGAATCTAGTTGGTATTTTGCTAGATTTACAGATTTAAATCCATCTAAGGCATTTACAGATGAATCATTTAAATATTGGATGCCCGTTGACCAATATATAGGCGGCGTTGAACACGCTGTGATGCATCTTCTTTATTCAAGATTTTTTATGCGAGCTTTGAAGTCTGTGAAAATAATTAACTTAAAAGAACCATTTCATTCTCTACAAACTCAGGGTATGGTTTGCCATCAAACTTTTAAGACAAAAAAAGAAAAATGGCTTTTCCCTAAAGAAGTAACAAAAGAAAATAATACATTCTTCCATATAAATACAAAAGAAAAAGTTATTGCTGGGAGAATTGAAAAAATGAGTAAATCTAAAAAAAATGTTATTGACCCTCAAGAAATAATTCATACTTACGGTGCTGACACTGCTAGATTATTCATGCTTTCCGACTCTCCACCTAACAGAGACATGGAATGGTCAGATTCAGGCATCGAAGGTTCGTGGCGCTTTTTAAATAAATTATGGAATTTTGTTATCAACTTAGAAATAGAAAATATAGACGATAATCTTCCTACTAACTTGTCAAAATTACATAAAGAGTTACTAGCAACATTAAATACAACTATAAAAGAAGTCACAAAATCTATTGATGATTTTCATTTCAATATTGCTGTAGCATCAATAAGAAGTTTATTTAATTCCATCTCGTCATATAAAATAATAAATAATGATGACAAGAGTGTTATTTTATATAATGTGAAAAAATTGTTAATTCTAATCAACCCTATGGTGCCTCATATCGCTGAAGCATTATGGGAAAATTTAAATGAAAAAGTTTTAATTGCTAATGAAAGCTGGCCTTCAGCTGACAAATCCTTTGAGGAAAAAGATATAATAAAAATACCAGTTCAAGTTAATGGAAAAATGAGAGCAATTATTGAAGTTCAAAAAGATTTAAACAATGAAAAGTTAAAACAAATAGCCTTGAAAGAGAAAAATATATTAAAGTTTTTGAATGACACACCGAAGAAGATTATTATAGTGCCCAATCGTATTGTAAACTTTGTGATTTAATATAGAGTTAAGCATGTTTTTCATAAAGAAAATTTTTGTTTTTTTGCTACTTGTAATTACTTTTGGTTGTGCTTCCTATAATATTAATAAAACCAACTTTAATAATTTAAGGACTGTATCTATTGAGACACCAGGTGATAAATATAATGTCATTTTCAAAGAGTATTTGAAAAGAAAATACAATAATAAAAAAAATCTCAAACCTAGCTTTACTTTAAAGGCTAATATTTCTTTTAATTCTAATGAAACAATGTCAGTAAGTGGTTTAGCAGTACTTAATTCAACTAAAGCTATCGTGAAGTACTCACTAATAGATAATAACTCAAATACTTTGATAGAGTCTGGCTCAATTAAAACTTTTCCTGCATTAAGTTCCTCATCAAATTCACGCTACAGCAATGAAGAAAGTATAAAACATATTAAGGAAAGATTAAGCCAAAGTTCAGCCAATAAACTTTATTTATTAATTAAAGTAATACTAAGAAAATTAGATTGAAAATTAAATCTGAAAATTTTGAAGATTATATAAAAAATAATTACAAAAAGAATAAGATAATTTTTTTGTATGGATCAAATTTTGGTTTAGTCGAATTACTATACAACAAATCTATCA
>CABYBQ010000049.1 GCA_902517275.1 uncultured SAR116 cluster alpha proteobacterium | reverse complement strand
TTTATTTATTTCATAATATGAAGTTAGGTTCTTTCTGTTACTTTCATATACCTTACGTTTTTGCTCATTTAAGTTCTGTGTAAACTTTGAAATTGCTTGGAATTTCAAGTCACGCGATTTTAAATTTTCTTCCTTTTCTTCATTAATCATGTAACGCAAATGTTCATTTTCCTGCGTTAAGTTATCCATTTTTGTTTTCAAACTTTCGTAATCTTTATACTGATAAAATTCTTGTTGTAATTCTTGTGAAGTCATGGGGTTCCTTTCTATAAGTGCTGAACTAACTGCATCTCCAATTTTCCTAGATAATTCGTATGTCATTCCTGAGAGTTTATGATTTTCAATCAGAAGAACTAACCAACTTGCCATCTGTAAGGTTGTGAATTCTTGTTTAACGACATTTCCTAAATCCGCATTTATTGAAACTAATGCATCCTTCAGGTTTGGAATATCAACTCGCTTACTGTAGCTTAGTGGCGAAGTTCTGTTACTAAGTTTCATTTCAGGTGAGTATTTAGCTTCAGATTTAAACTCCCTAATAAGTGACATAGCGTCTTCGTTGTTATCTAACTCAGAGAAATCATTTAAAAAATCTTCAAAATATTCGTTATCTTGAAATTCCATATTCTCTTTCAATTTGCTCATTGGCCACCCATCAATTATTTGTTTACGAGCATATAAGAATTTTAATATGTGGTCATATACATAAAAAACATCTTTCCCTTGTCTTACTGGGCGTGGAATTATGGCTTCAGTAACGTAATATCTGACCAACCTCTCCGTAATTTTATCGTCACGTACTCCAAAATAATAAAACATAGATTCTTTTATTATTTTGATATACTCATTTAACGTTCCTTTAAAATTTGTGTTATCTTCAAGATTAGACATAAACTTTCCCTCAGTTATCTTTATAAAGTCGGATAGGTACCTGCAATAACCCAAAGGAAAAGCGAATTCCCTACCCTAACTTAGATAATTACACTAATTTTGTAATTAACAGTTAACGATGTAATATAAGATAAAAAACAGATTGTCAATAGGCAAATTACAATATTTTTGTAATTGACAGTGATTGGTGTAATATAATAAACTTAAGCCTAAATTACCAAAATTATTTATTCTATTAAAAGGACATGACATGCCAGATTACCAGAGACCCAACAATGAAAATCTTTTTCACTTACCTCTTGGTGACATTGAGGCGATACTCGGCGATGCAAATAACATTTTAGTTTTAGACTCCAACGACATAATAGAACAACTACTTTCCGTATCACTTGAAATAAATAATATTGATACAATAAAAAATCTATTAGACGAAGCCAAACTAATAAAATCGAGTTTAAGAAACTTCCGTTTGCAAGACGGAAATCCTTACAAGGTGGGTAAGGAAAAAATAGATAATTTCTATAAAGGTTATGAAAGTAGAATAGACGGCGGGGTTTCTAGAATTAATGATTTTCTCAACCTGTTAGCTAACAACGAACTTCAAGACAATGAATTAAATCAAACAGAAACCAATAATTTAAATCCTGAAGTAATTATAAATCAAAACTTTGATTTGAAATGGAAAGTTGAAAGTTTTAACCAAGACAGACTAGATTATAACATCTTAAAACCATTTTTATCTGAACATTATGTCAAACTAGCTCTCAATGCTCACCTGAAAACTTACGGGCCTAATCTTATAGAAGGCGTGGAATATAAAAAACAAGTAAAGTAAATGTCAAATTATAAACAACTGGTTATTACAGTTAGACTACAAACCTAGTTGTAGTTATCCCAGCACTAATTTGTATTTTGTGATACACTCACCATCTTGTAGGAAAGGTCAAATATTTGAGGAAAAATTTATGACAACTAGTTTTATTAATATATTTAGGAACCTCAGAGGATCCTACAACCTCCTAGACTTAGCTCAAAAACCACGAGGTAAATCTTTGCCTAAATCTCGACGAGTATTTAAAAAACAATATGAAATTCTTAATAAATATAAACAAGGCAAACTTAAACAAATTGATGCTGTAAACGAATTAACTACCTTAAAAAACATAAATGAAAATGAAGCGACTGATTTAATTAACAGCATCAAAGAAAACAACATCATCCCAATGAGACTTAAATAAACAAAGATAGTACAAGATAGATTCGCAGGTCTATCTATATTTAATTAGTAAATTATGTTTAAGTATAACTACGAGAGATTTTATGGGGAGGCTTGTTATGTTTAATTTTTTTAATAAAAAAAAGACAGAACTTACTGATGTTGATGACGAAGGTAATATATACGACGCAGATGATATTGTTGTGCATTATGAAGGTACATTAATATCACCAGAATATGCTGCAGAAACACTCGTCTTTCAAAATAATGGAAAAAAACTAAGAGACGATTTTAATTCTCAGCCTTATCCATATCATATGCTTTTACCACATGGAAAAGGTAAAATGACTTATAAAGATGGTGAAGATATTATTGAACAATATGAAGGTGAGTTTCAACATGGTCAATATCACGGGCAAGGTACTCTTGTTGACAGGCATGGCGAAGTTCTTGAAGGTACATTTAAAGAAAATAAGTTTGTTAAAGATAATTAATTAACAATTTTCAAATGCAACGAAGAGTTGGAAGATATACAAAATACGAAACCAACGAACTCCTTAGAATGTTCGATCAAGGTTATTCAGTTTATAAAATTTGCAAAGAATTAAACCGAACCCAAAAATCTATTCGTAACAACTTAATAAGATTAGGTAAGATTGAGGGACAAATCACCCCTGTCAGACATAAAAATAAAAGAATAACAAATACGACAGATGAAAGTTTAAGTAAATCTTTTTGGAGTTATATAACGTATGTTTTTGCTTTAATCAGTCTGACTATTTTATTTGTAGTTCACCCACAATATAATTTTTTGGAAGTTATATTGATTTATTTTTTTTATGACTAACGACAAAGTTACTGGTTTGCTAAACAGTTGTAGTATAACCATCTCTCTCGACTTGATACCAAGTTGTGACTTTTAATTTTGAGTTTCCCAGCTAGTCGATTATATGAATTTTCGAAAGTGAATTCATGTACAGTAGTATCATCTGCAGATATCCAGAATATGAAACTTGCTTCAGTCCAATATTTTTTGGGCTTACTATATCCAGCTATAACTTTTTTTTCTTTCTTATCAAATGTTACATATAAATTATCCATACCTTTGTTGCATAAATATTTAGTTGGGTTTGCATTTGAAATTGAGATGAACAATATTAAAAACAGTATACTTAATACCGCTTTGTTAAAAAAATTATAAAATTGTTTTCTTATCATTATGAAAATATAACACGTTAATACTGATATATATAGATGGACATAGACAAAAAATTAGGATTATTCTTAGGGTCAGCAATTGGAGATGCCTTGGGAGCTCCGCTGGAATTCCAAAAAGCCAGAGAGCCAGAAGACTACTTGACGAGATATTCCACAGGTGGGCCACACAATGTGTCTTTAGGTGAATGGACTGACGACACTAGTATGACCCTAGCTCTAGCTTCATCCCTAATTGAAAAAAAAGAATTTGACGCCGACGATATCATGAAAAAATTTTATCAGTGGTTCAAAGAAGGAAAATTTTGTACTCGAAGTAAATGCTTTGATATTGGCAACACAGTATATGACGCATTAAGTAGTTACTCCGAAAGCATAAAAACCAACAAACTTCACCAGCCTTACAGAGGTAGAATTACTGAAAACACATCAGGAAATGGCGCCTTAATGCGGATGGCACCTGTTGTGGTTGTTTCGAAAGACAGAGATGAAGCGATCAGGTTAGCATTACAGCAAACTCTGTTGACACATGGCAGCCAATTATGTGTTCAGTATTCAGTGATGTTCGCTGAAGAACTGTTTTTAGGGAAAGCTATACCAAAATATTCGACATATAAATTGCCAGATAACATCAGAAGAGAAGATGTAATGTCTGGAGGATTTGTAAAAGAAACATATGAAGCAGCCTGGTGGGCTTTTTCAACAACTAACAATTTTGAAGATTGTGTAATAAAGGCTGTTAACAGAGGGCATGACGCAGACACTACTGGCGCTTTAGCTGGTATGATTGCTGGTAGATTTTACGGCTTGTCAGGTATACCAGATTATTTCAAAAATAATCTAATGATGTATGACGAAATTTACGAATATGCTTTGAAATTATCAGATACTAATGTGAAAACATTTTAGTTTACCTAAACAATTTACATAAACTTAAATTATAGTAGGTTGCCTTGGTAAATATTAGTTAGTAACTTCCCACCTCTTTTTTAAATACTGACATGTGTCACACGTCTTAGACCCCTGAGGGTATTCGTCACTTTCAAGAAGGGCTTTAGCCTTGACTAGAGTTTCATCTACCCAACTGTCATCACATTTAAGTTCTACAAGGTGAAGATCAAATTTTAAAACTTGGTTAAACATTGGCTCATCTTTTAGACCGTTGTAATAAACCAGGTAACCTGTATCAGATACGTTAAATCCATTTTTTCTAAATATCCATTGATACATTTCAAGCTGTCTTCGATATCCTTTAGGATATTCATATCTGCTCCATGTATCATCCCAATCAAAAACTTTTTTTGCAGTACTTTTGACATCTGAGATTATCAATTCGCCATCTGGCTTAATCCACACGTCATCAACTGCGCCATAAAAATTCAACCCAAGATTTTCATCAATATATGAAATACCTTGAAAATTATTTCGCCATCTATTCATTTCAGGATGCTTAAATGGAACAGCGTCTATGTTGTGCTGCAAAAATAAGGGATGTGGTTCTTGTCTCTCTCTGTAGTAATCAAATTCATTTTTACATAAATTGTCGACAGCAATATTTAATGT
>CABYBQ010000048.1 GCA_902517275.1 uncultured SAR116 cluster alpha proteobacterium | reverse complement strand
GAAAAACATTTGGGGCTTTACAAGTAAATAATTTATTATTATTTCATTTATTCTCTTTTAGGATTAATATAAACTTCAAAAAAAGATGTAAAAGGTGTTTTAAGGTGGCTTTATTTAAAAATTCATTTAATTACCAAGAATTAATTGATTGTGCTAAAGGGCGACTAGCAGGTGTTGATTTCCCTAAACTTCCTTTACCACCTATGCTTATGTTTGACGAAATCACTAATATTAAAGAGACTGGTGGTGCTTATGATAAAGGTACAGCTCATGCTCAATTTAAAATTACTCCAGATAAATGGTTCTTTCCATGTCATTTTGAAAATGATCCTGTAATGCCAGGATGCCTGGGAATGGACGCACTATGGCAACTTTTGGGTTTTTCTTTAGGAAATATGGGTGGTAAAGGAAAAGGTAGAGCGATATCTGTAGGAGAAGTAAAATTTACTGGACAAATATTGCCAATTGCTAAAAAAGTAGAATATTTTCTTGATTTCAAAAGAATTATAATGAGAAAACTTATATTAGGCATAGCTGATGGAAAGGTGGTTTGTGACAATAAAACTGTTTTTGAAGCTTCTGATATTAGAGTTGGACTTTTTCAAGATTAATTATTTCTCAAATAAATAGGATTTAACATGAGTAATGAAAAAAGAGTTGTTATTACTGGTATGGGGATAGTTAGCTCTATTGGTAATAATGTAGAGGAAGTTAAAGATTCTCTAGTAAATCAAAAATCAGGGATTGTTAAAGCTGATACTTACAAAGAAATGGGCTTTAGGAGTCAAATTCATGGTGAAGTAAAGCTCAAATTAGAAGATCATGTTGACAAAAAACAACTTAGATTCATGGGTGCAGGTGCTGCATATTCAGTTCTTTCTATGGAGCAAGCTATTAAAAACTCTGGATTAACCCCTGAAGAAGTATCTAACCCCAAAACAGGTCTTATTGCTGGTTCTGGTGGACCTAGCACTGTCAACTTGCTTAAATCATTCGATATCGCTAGGGAAAAAGGTCCTAAGAAGGTAGGTCCTTTTATGGTTCCGCGATGTATGAGCTCATCAGTATCTGCATGCATTGCTACTTTTTTTAAAATTAAGGGTGTTAACTTTTCAATTACTTCTGCCTGTTCGACATCAGCACATTGTATTGGTATTGGGGCAGATCAAATTAAGTATGGTAATCAAAACATAGTTTTTGCAGGAGGCGGTGAAGAGCTTGACTGGACACTCTCTGTGCTATTTGACGCAATGGGCGCAATGTCAAGCAAATATAATGAAACACCTGAGTTAGCTTCAAGACCTTACGATTTAGACAGAGATGGATTTGTAATTGCAGGAGGTGGCGGAATGCTGGTTTTGGAAGAACTTGAGCATGCAAAAGCGAGAGGTGCTAAAATTTATGGGGAAATAGTTGGCCATTGTGCAAATTCTGACGGCCATGATATGGTTGCGCCAAGTGGGGAAGGCGCGATTAGATGTATGCAACAAGCTCTAGAAAAAACTAATCAAAAGGTTGATTATATAAATGCTCACGGAACAAGTACTCCTGTTGGAGATATGCAGGAACTTAATGCTGTAAGAGAAGTTTTTAAAGATAAAGGTTATCTTCCAAGACTTACCAGCACTAAGTCCTTAACAGGCCACTCTTTGGGAGCCACAGGTGTACAAGAGGCTATCTATACTTTACTAATGATGAACAATAATTTTATTTCTGGATCTGCTAATATTAGTAATGATGATCCAGAAATAGGTTCTATCGACATACCTAGAAAAACCATCAAAAATATAGATATTAATTTAGCTCTTTCAAATTCTTTTGGGTTTGGAGGAACAAATGCCTGTATTGCATTATCTAAATTTAATTAAGAAAGTGTATTATGTCTATAATGAAAAGTAAAAAAGGACTTATAATGGGCGTTGCTAATGAACGTTCGATAGCCTGGGGTATTGCTAAAGCCTTAGCTGATCATGGTGCTGAATTAGCTTTTTCCTATCAAAATGAAGGATTTAAAAAAAGATTAATTCCCTTAATGGATTCTATAAAAGCGAATAAATTTTATGAATGTGATGTGTCAAAAGATATTAATGAGACAAGCTCTATAGAAAATATGTTTAATGAAATTTTAGAAACTTGGGATGAAATTGATTTTGTTGTACACGCCCTCGCATATTCAGATAAAGAAGAATTAAAAGGAAAATACGTTAACTGTAGTCGAGAAAACTTTCTAAATTCACTTGATATATCAGCTTTTAGTTTTACAAGAACTGCTAAATCAGCTTTTCCTCTTATGTCTTCTAAAGGTGGAAGTTTGTTAACTTTATCTTATCTTGGAGCAGAAAGAACCACTCCTAACTACAATGTAATGGGGGTAGCAAAGTCAGCATTGGAAGCTTCGGTTAAATATTTAGCAATGGATCTGGGTAAGAATAATATCAGAGTTAATGGCTTATCAGCTGGTCCAGTAAAAACACTTGCTGGCGCGGCTATTTCTGGCGCTCGCCATGTATATAGATACTCAGAGAGTGTTGCGCCATTAAATTTTAATCCTGAGCTAAATGAAATCGGTAATTCTGCTTTATACCTTATCTCAGACTTATCATCTGGTGTAACAGGGAATATTCACCATGTTGATGGAGGGTTACATAGTGTAGCTATACCTAAGTCTAATGATTTAGAGTAGTTTAAAACTATTTATTATTCCAAATAGGTTTTCTTTTTTCTGAAAAAGCTTCCATACCCTCAACATGGTCTTCAAGTGCAAAAGTTGAATAGAACAAAGATCTTTCAGAACGGATACCCTCTTCAAGAGTTGTTTCATATGCAACATTAACGGCTTGTTTCGCTAGTTTGGCTAAAGGTTTTGATTGATTAGCAATTTTTTGAGCTATCTCTTTTAAAGAAATATCAAATTTGTCATTACTAATTACTTTGGCTACTAATCCTGATTTTTCTGCTTCATCAGCAGACATCATGTCTCCAGTCAAAATTGCTAACATAGCTTTCGACTTGCCAATAGATCTAGTCAATCTTTGTGTTCCTCCTGCACCAGGTATAGCGCCAATATTTATTTCGGGCTGACCAAACCGTGCATTTTCAGCGGCAATTATGAAATCACACATCATAGCCAACTCACAACCACCGCCTAAAGCATAACCTTTAACACCTGCTATGATTGGAGTTTGAATTTTAGGGATGTCAAGCCAACCATTTTCTATATATCTTGTTTCTGAAACTGATGCATAATTATGCTTGACCATTTCTTTTAAATCAGCACCCGCTGCAAATGCTTTTTCAGAGCCAATCAAAACAATGCAACCTACAGATAAATCATTATCAAATTTTTCAGCAGCTTCCTTTATTGCTAATATAAAACCTGCTGATAGGGGATTGAGTTTATTTTCATGGTTTAATTGAACCCATCCTATTCCATTTTCTGACCAAGATTTGATAAACTCATTTTTTGGAACTACACTGTTCATAAACAACTCCTAAAATATCTGATTAATCTTCTTTTTTATTTTCTATATCTTCACCAGTATCTTGGTCAACTCGTTTCATAGATAATTTGACTTTACCCCTATCATCAAAACCTATTACCTTGACTTTAACTTCGTCACCTTCTTTACAAATATCAGTGGTTTTCTCAGTTCGCGCATTTTGCAATTCAGATATGTGAACTAATCCATCTTTTGTTCCAAGAAAATTTACAAACGCTCCAAAGTCTACTGTTTTTACAACTTTTCCAGTATATATAACACCTAACTCTGCTTCGGCAACTATGTCGCTAATTCTCTTTTGTGCGGCTTCGGAGGATACTGTGTCTGAAGCGGCAATCTTAATTGTGCCATCATCTTCAATATCTACCTTAGCTCCCGTAGTTTCACATATTTCTCTAATCATTTTACCGCCAGGTCCAATAATATCGCGAATTTTTTCTAATTTCACTTTCATAGTGGTAATTTTTGGAGCAGAATCAGCTAAAACTTCTCTAGAAGATCCTATAGCTTTACTCATTTCATTTAATATGTGAATTCTACCTTCTTTAGCTTGCTCTAAGGCAATTTCCATTATTTCTTTAGTGATAGATGTAATTTTAATATCCATTTGGAGACTTGTAATACCATCTACAGTTCCAGCAACTTTAAAATCCATATCGCCTAAATGATCTTCGTCACCTAGAATATCTGATAAAACTGAAAATTCTTTTTTTTCTTTAATCAATCCCATAGCTATTCCTGCAACAGGTTTTTTTATAGGAACACCAGCATCCATTAAAGCAAGTGAGGTACCGCATACGGTAGCCATTGATGAGGAACCGTTCGATTCAGTCACTTCAGAAACAATTCTTACTGTATAAGGAAAATCGTCACCTGAAGGTAATAAAGGGTTAACTGCTCTCCATGCTAACTTTCCGTGCCCTACTTCTCTTCTACCAGGAGATCCTACTCTGCCTGCTTCACCAACAGAATATGGAGGAAAATTATAGTGCAACATAAACTTTGACCTATATTCACCTTCTAAAGCATCAATTATTTGTTCGTCTTGACCAGTTCCTAAAGTAGCTACAACTAAAGCTTGTGTTTCTCCTCTAGTAAATAGTGCTGAACCATGTGATCTTGGTAAAGTTCCAACCTCAGCAACTATTGATCGAACCGTTTTGGTATCTCTACCATCAATTCTTTTTTTGGTTTTTAAAATATTACCTCTAACAATATCAGCCTCTATTTCTTTTGTAAGAGATGACAAAAGTGTGGAATTAGGCGACTCACCGAATTCTAAAACTATCTCATTCCTTATATGAGATAACATTTTAGATCTATTTGATTTATCAATTTCCTTATAGGCTTTCTCAAACTTTTTTCTGAATGGTTTGATCATTTTTAAATAGTCGTCTTTTTCTTTTGGCTCGTCTGGTAAAGGTCTTGGTTCTTTGGCAGCAACTTCGGCTAAGTCTATTATAGCTTTTATTACATGTTCTATTTCACTATGACCATAATCGACTGCTCCTAACATTATTTCTTCAGATAGCTCAGATGCTTCTGATTCAACCATTAAGACACCATCAGTTGT
>CABYBQ010000047.1 GCA_902517275.1 uncultured SAR116 cluster alpha proteobacterium | reverse complement strand
TTTGCAATATCCTCAATCAACAAACTATCTTCTTTAAAAGTGCCAAGAGCTTTTAATCTTTTTGGTAATTTTGATTTATTATTTATTGGATACTCAAAATTAACGTCTCCATATAAGACTTGCGCTTCCTCGGTAACTAGAAATTCTAAGAACTTTGTTGCTAATTCCTTATTTTTTGAAAACTTTACAACACCTCCACCAGAAATATTTACATGAGCCCCCCTATCACTAGGTCCTTGATTTGGAAAGACTATTATTGACGCCTTTGCCCATTTACGATGATCAGGATTTTTAGAGTATGTTAATTTACCATAATAATAATGATTAATAATAGCTACATCACATTCACCAGAATAAATTGATTTTAATTGGGACCTGTCATTACCCTGAGGTCTTTTTGCAAGATTTGAAACTAAACCCTTTGCCCATTTTTCTGCATCATCTGCTCCTTGTGCTGCTATCATTGATGCCATAAGGGCCCTGTTATAAACATGACTACCAGGTCGACTGCAAATTTTACCTTTAAGCTTTGGATCAGCTAAATCTTCATATCTTAAAACATCTCCAGAATTCATTCTATCCTTTGAAACTGCTATTACCCTCGTTCTCTTAGACAGTCCAAACCAAGTATTATTTTTACTTCTAAGATAAGGAGGAATATTTTCAATTAATATTTTAGAGTCTATTTTAGCCAATAAATCTAAATCTTTGTATCTGTACAATCGAGCAATATCTACAGTTAGAATTAAATCTGCTGGACTATTAGCTCCTTCAGCTGCAAGCCTCTGTGCAAGCCCCTTTGACGAATAAACTACGTTTAGTTCAACTCCTGTTTTCTTAGTATATGCATCTATAAAAGGTTTAAGGAGATAAGGCTGTCTATGAGAGTAAATATTTAAACTTTTTGCATTTACTACATTTGAAATAAATATTGTTGCAAGCACTAATAATATACTGATTTTCATATTTTTTATTACCTAGTTTGTTTATTAAATATAAATTTTTGTTTTTTAACTTTTAGATTTTTGGAGGAGACGTAATTTGCAATTAATTTATAAATGCCTATGAGGGGGCTTAAATATAAATATATAATATTATTTTCATATTTATGTTCTGTTTCAGAAATTCCAAATTTTACGTCTTCATCACTTTTTGAGATATATAAAGACCCAAACATGTAATCCCAGAAGGCAAATGCAACTCCAAAATTTTTATTATGATGCTCTTTTTTTATTGAATGATGAATTTGATGTTGAGCAGGAGAAATAAAAATTTTTTCTAACCAACTCCAATAATTAATCCTTATATGAGAGTGTCTTAAATTGGATCCAAACAAATGAAACCAAAATGAAAATAAATTTGCACCTAATATAGTCACAAAAGTAATATTACCACCATATACATAGTAAAATGTAGCTATAACTATACCTTGTGTTAAAGCACTTCTTACTACGAAAATAACACCTTCAATTGGGTGAGTTCTAAATATAGTAAGCGGTGTAAGAGTTCTTGCAGAATGATGAGTTTTATGAATTTCCCATAATAATGGTACTTTATGCATTAGTGCATGAGTTACGTACTTAGTAAAATCATCAAGTACAAAATAACAAAATGTGAAAAAAATTGGTATCATCCACATATAATTTATATCAATACCCAATGGTGTTAAAAATGTTTGTGAATGAAGGTATTCAAAGACAAAATGTGCAATTGCCAATTGTGAAATTAATAATGGAGATAAAAACATCAAAATTATTATATTTAACAAAAACAAAATGTAGTCTGCTTTTGCAGATTTTGACATAAAAATTTTTTTGTCAAAAATTTTGTAGACTGCTTGTTTAATTTTTTCTTTTTTAACAAAGGTTAGCCACATAAATGAAATCAAGAATGCAGAAAATAAATACCCCAAAAACACTCTTTTTTTGGGATCAAAAAAGTTTTCACTTATAGTTTCTAAGTATTGATAAAATATTTCCATTTTCAAATTACTGACCAGTTGTATAACTGGTCAGCTTCTTATTTTATATTAGTCGTTTTCAGCAGATTTTTTGGTGCCTACTTCTTCAAGTAGTGCTGCCATACCACCTGTTGCATCATTTATTTTAGCTTTAAGAGCATATTTGTCAGCCATAAGATTTTGTATTTTAAGCATATGAAGCTTGTAATATCCTATTGAAGAACCCTGGTCTTTTATATAATTTCCAGAAGAGTCAATTCCTACAACTTGTGATAAATTAGGCATTAAAGGACCAAATCCCATCATGCGATTCATCCTGTTAAATGTATCGCTTTTGTTGTCAGGACCAGCTTGAAGAGCCATGGCAAATCCTTTTAACTCACCCCAATGCTTTAAATACTTTGACATTGCCTTGTCCATTCCAGAACCTGAAGCTAGGGCTTTTTCTATCTTACTTAAATCTTTGTATACAGATCCAGCGTATTTAAAGACAGACTCAGCTATTACATCTTCCCAATTACTACAAATTATTTGAACATAATCTTGTATTTTATTTAGTTCAGCTTCAGATAATTTATTTCCATCAGCTGCTGTAATAAGCTTTCTTCCGTCGATAAAGGCTCCTGTTACAGTTTTAAGGTAATTTGTTTTACCCTTTTTATCATAGCTAGAAGCATAGTAAGCATGCGCATATGTCATTTCAGTTTGAAGATCAACCACTCCATCTTTATTATAGTCTGCAGCTTTTAAGTCTTTCTTTTTAGCAACATCATAACTTTGAGCAGCGGATAGCTTCATAGTATGAGCAGCAGCTCCCCAATATCCAAAAGCCTCATCCCAACTATGTTCTTTACCTGTATAATAAGCTCCTTTTTTATAAGGTTTGTTATTAGGTTTAGAACTCGCTGTCATTTTTTCATCAAGATAATTATCGCAAGCCTGATGATATAAAACTGCTCCCATTGTATATTTTGAAATCAGTTGAGGATAATTCATACCATTTCTAGTATCAACACCACCCTTTGTTTTACCCGCTTTTTTAATCATAAATTTAATAACATCTACGCCACTCATATTTCCAGGCCAAGATGTTTGTATTCTTTTGTCTGCCTTACCTGATAGGTTAGCCCCTCCAGACAATTCACCAATCATTTTTTGTTTAACTGGAAATTTAGAACTATTTTTAGGATCCATTATTGGAAGAGATTTTGATTTATCTTTAGTATTTAGATAAGCAAGCATCTTCTTTTCAGGAGCTAACGTTGGATCACTTGGGCTACCCGTTGATGCTAATTTTTTTAAACTGTTATGTAATAATTGTCTGGCCATTTGGCCGCCATATGATACAGAATTCTTTTTAGTACCTTTATAACTTTTTTCAGTTATTGGATAAGGACCGTAAACATTTCCATGATGTCCAGCATTAACAGAAGTAATGGATGAGCACATGAAAGAAAAAGTTACAGCACCAACAAAAGATAGCTTTGTCAAGGTTGTACCTTTAAACTTTATATTATTCATTTAAATCTCCAAGTGTAAGTTATTATGCGAATCATTATCATAATGATAATGACTCTTAGTAAGATTACATAAGATACTTTTATTAAAAATTCAAGTTTTTTATTGACTGTAAAAAAAATATTTATAATAATGATAACAATTATCATTATTAATACTTTTCTATGTCTAATATTATACATATCAATACTTTTAAGAATAATAACTCAAACAAGCGTCCAACCCATGAAGTGGATAACGTTAAGATACTTTATCATAGATTAATCGACTGTGGTTTTTCGACCTGTGTCGCCTACCATGAAGCAATGAAGTTATTACTAGTTTCCAATCCAACTCTTGAACTTTCTGATTTATCTAAAAAAACTTTTGAAATCATTAATCCTGTATTTGATAATTACAATGAAAATGGTATTGACAATCATTCTCAAAATTAGTTTAATAATTTTTGTCGGGGGAATATATAAATGATAATTTGTGTGTGCAATGCAATTTCAGATAAGGCTATAACCACAGCAGTAACTAGCGGTGCTAATACGCCCTCACTAGTTTATAAAAGCTGCGGAGCTAAGCCACAATGCGGAAGTTGTTCAGAGTATATTAAACAAGAAATAAATCAGTCCCAGACAAATTTTGAATCTAATTTAAAATAAATTATTCAGCAATTTGCTCTTGCAAGAAATTTTTGAGACCAGCATGTTCAATAACATGTTGCTGAGATTCAATCCAATCTATGTGTTCTTCTGTATCATCTAATATTTTAAGAAAGATATCTCTAGTTACATAATCATTCTTATCTTCACAAACATTTATAGCAACTTTTAAACATGATTGATTTGTCATCTCTAAACCTAAATCTGCACTAAACATTTCAGGAACATTTTCACCAATTTTTAATTTACCTAAATCTTGCAAATTAGGAAGACCTTCTAGTGTTAATACCCTTTCAATAATCCAGTCAGCATGCTTCATTTCACCCATTGACTCATCATATATCTTTTTGGCAAGACCTAAGAATCCCCAATCTTTTAGAATTCGAGCGTGTAGAAAATATTGATTGATAGCTGTTAATTCGTTCTTAAGAATGATATTTAGTTGATCTATAACAACTTTTTCACCTTTCATCACATACTCCATATATATTTAAAAAAACATTTACGTAATAACATAGATAAATAAATAAGTCATTGTTTTTATTAATTATTTTTAATAATGATAACAAATATTAATATCAAAATAAGATGGGGTTGACAATGATAACAATTATCATTATTAATAATTGATGTGGATGAACTCAAGCTATATCTCCCAAGATTGACTTAGTGCATCCACATCACCATTTTCCTTATCACGATAGAAGTTAAATATTGTAAAACTGTGTTTACAATATTAATCTCAAATATAACTGAATAAGGTTTTATTGATAAAAATGGATCACTTTCAAATTGCAACTGTTCCTGGAGATGGGATTGGTAAAGACATAGTAAACTCAGCGAAATCAATAGTTGATCTTTCATCTGAAATTATTGGTGGTTTTAAATGTAACTGGGAAAATATTAATGCTGGTGCAGAATATTTTGCAAAAGAAGGTTGTGATGTAGAACCAGGCGGTGAAGATAGAATAAGTAATGCTGACAGTATTTTCCTTGGGGCGATTGGGCTACCTAAGATACGACATAAAGATGGGACAGAAGTATGCCCTCACCTTAGATTTAGAGAAATGTTTGGATTATATGCTGGAGTTAGACCAGTTAAGGCTTACCCAAACATTACGAACAGGTTAAGTAATAAATTAGCAAGTAATATTGATTTAGTTATATTAAGAGAGTCAACTGAAGGTTTGTTCTACACAGCAGCTGTTCACAACAGATGCCCTGTAGATAACAATGACGAAGTTCAAGATATTATGCGTATCACTAGAAAAACAACAGAGAAATTACATGACTTTGCATTTAAATTAGCACGACATAGAAAGAGTAAGGGAAAGTTGGGGAAAGTTACTTGCGTTGATAAAGCCAATGTATTTCGTTCTCAGGCTTTGTTTAGAAAAATATTTGATGAGAGAAAAGATAATTTTACAGATATAG
>CABYBQ010000046.1 GCA_902517275.1 uncultured SAR116 cluster alpha proteobacterium | reverse complement strand
ATTCCTAAGAAGATCAAGGATAAAATTAAAGATAAAGGAAAAGTTAAAAGAAATAAGGTAGAAAAAATCCAAAATTTAATAAAACCCATTTCTTTAAATCTGTTTTTTTCTTTAACTAAATTTATTTTACTACTCCAAAAAGATTTAAACCTAGTTCTAAATTCAATTTATTGTTCAATTCATGTAAAACTTATCTGAAACTGAAACAAGACCACCATTTATAACTCTCGCATAAACTCCTAAATCTAAGTGTCCATAATGGGTATTAATTTCATTTGGTATATTAATGTCTCTAATAGCATTTTCAGGGTTTACATTGGTAGCTGCACACCTCTGTGTTTTTTTGAAAACTTCTAAAACGCACTCCCCAACAGAAACTCTTTTACCAATCCAATTAAATTCTTCCCAAGGATTTCCTTCATCTATTAAAAGATTTGCTCGAAATCTAGAAGGATTAATGTTTTTACCTATTTTTTTTTCTAATTCATTTATTGTATTTAGATTAATTATGGACACAGCCTTATCTGGAATATCTGAAAATGAGTGAGTTAAGTTATTATTCCTTTCAACCTTTATTCCTTTTACTAACTTTGGTTTATTATCAATTCCTAAATTTAAATAATTTTGAAAAAAAGTTTCAACTTTTTTAATGTTTTCTTCTTTAAGAAGAATTTCATTTATAACAACTTTATTATCAAGATTTATAGTCAATTCTCTAGTTTTTGGATCAAACTTAGTCTCTAATTTAGCTAATTTTTCATCTTTTACTAATGCTAGAAAATTTGTTTTTCTTAGATAAAGCGGATTATTTTCTTCGTATGTAACATACGACCTAGCAAACGCAAACTCACGATCTCCAGGTAGAACTTGATTTTTTTCTAGTGTAATCTTTTGAAGATTTTCACCTGATAGTCCTTTGATAGGGTATCGAACGATACTTTTTAATTTTTTCATAAACGCGACCAATCTATACTATCGAATATTATAGTTTCATATATCAATATATCTATATAATAAATTTTACGGTAAAACTAAGACTAGAAAACTCGATTTTTTCTAGTTAGGTATCAAGACGCTGTATCAAATAAAACTTCTGGATTAGACATGGTTTTAATTTCAAGAACGTTTCCATTTGGATCTTCTACAAAAAATGTCTCTTGCTCAAATTTTGAACCAATGAATCTCCTATATGGATCGTCAAAATAATCAATATTGCTAGCTTCTATTCTTTTTTTTACTTCTTCAAAATCATTTGCTTCGAGGTGAACTCCAAAGTGAGGTACACAAACATCACCCATATCAACGTCGTGTCTTTCTCGTACTTGTTTTGTTTTTGTCTCATGAAGAGTAAGTTCATTTCCCCAAAAATTTATGTCTATCCAGCGACCTTCTTCTTGATTACCTGTTTTACAACCTAAAATATCTCGATAAAAACCTAAAGCCTTACTAATATTACCAGCTGGTATTGCTAGATGAAAACAATTAGTCATAATTTCCTCATATAAATAAAGATTATATTACATATTAATGATATAATTATTTTTTAAAAAATCAACTGATTAGGTTTAGTTTATTGTTGCGGTGCTTCAGTTATTGTAAAAAATCCAGAAAAAGGCCCACTTCCACCACCATCATCAGCTGTATTACTTGGAGCCGTACTTGAAAATAATTGTGCACCATAACCAGTAACATTAAATGTAAATTTAAATCCTATTGTCGATGGGGTAATAACAACAGGTGTAGTCAGATTCATCACACCAACTAATCTGTCAACATTAGAACAAACGTTAGAACTGGTATCACCGGCTCCATCTCTTTTGTCTAAAGTTGAATTTTGCATTAAATATCCATCAAGAGTGCCAACAGACACGACAGCACCAATATATTCACCATCGCAAACATTAGTTTGGCCAAACTGATTTAATGTAGATTTACATTCTTCAGCAGGTCCAGTTGTATCAACAGTACCACAAGATCCAGATCCACCGTCATTATTTATATAAAACGTTGTGTTATCTGTTTTAGTAAATTGACCTTTAATATTAAATTCATTACTTAAAATAATATATGGAAATTGATATGTTCCAATTGCAGGTGAAGTAGAAGTTCCTACAAGATTAACATCCCCTAAAGCAAAATCATGTTCTGAACCATTTGTTTGGTCAGTTGCTGTAAAAACAGTTGTACATGTAGACCTGTCTAGAGATGCGCCTGCCATAGGATTAACTGTACAAAGACCCATTTCAAAAACACTTGATTTATAAAGTTGTGGTGTAAAACGACAGGCGGTATTTGAACCAGCAAAAACATTTGCACCTGTACTGCATTCTCCACTATCCTCAGCCGAAACCGCAAAAACTTTATAAGAAAAAAAAGAGATCGATATAATTGATAAACAAATAATTTTAAATAAATTTATCATTTTACACACCCCCAGCTGAAGCTACAAATCCTGTTTGAATTACGATCTGATTTTTACGTCTTACTTTATCAAGCATCTTTTCCTTCATTGATGTGTTATTAAATGCTTGATCAGCAATTAAATCTCGAACGATTGCGTCTTTCTCTGATGGGCCTCCGCCTAATCCAAACTTGTAGGTTAGATTAACAAAGTCAACATCTGTTCCAGTATCAAAATCTTTTGTCCCTGCCTCTAACGTTACATTAGGAGCTATCGGTGCATTAATTTGTAAACTGTAGGTATTACCATTTGTATCTGCAATCTGATATCCTTCCCATTTCCAATTTTTTATAAATATTTTGGCTGATGGTATATATGGCACCTGTCCACCAACCTCTATTTCATATCCATCTAAAGCTCTTTCTGTATTACCATCTCGACCAGTTTTAGCACCACTTATAGCAAAATATCTATTAGCATTAACTTCAAAAGCAGAACTTCTTAATTCTGCGCCAACACTCATCCTTGAATGTTCGTAAGTACTTTCATAATCATGGAAAGCATTTACACCGTAAATCCATTTTTCATCATCAGTAAGTTGTCTATAACCTATACCTAGATTAATTGTATTTCGGTTATTTTGCCTAATAATGGAGCCTTGAAAAAACGTTAAGTCACCTACATCTAGATTTTCAGATATGGGATTGATAGTAAGTAGAGTAAAATTTGGGTCAGCAGCGGTCCTGCCTTCAATGGTTAATTCGGTATTTTCAAATAAAGAATTAAAACTATCTTCAAAAGCTTGAATAGTTTTGTCAATAACTGTGTCTTTTAATTTGTCAGATGCGTTACCAGCAGCACTAACTTCTAAAAATGTTAGTGGCATTGCTAATAAAGAGGCTATACAAATATTCTTAATTTTCATATTAATACCCTAAATATAATTCCAAGTTATAGTGAAATAAAAATTTTGTCAAAATCCTATAGGGATTTGAGGAGTTTTTTTAATAATTTCTTTGATTTACCATAAACTTTAACTTTCTTTATTTTGTCTAAATTATTTTTATTTTCACCAACTACAACAATACCAATCATTCCCATTGCTTTGTGAGGAGTACATTGATACAGATAAACTCCTGGCTGTGTGAATGAATATTTAGCTTCTTTACTGATTTTGGATTTATACTTAGAGGCACCTTTAGGCAAACCTATAAATTCAACATTGTGACCTTTATCTACTGATTTCCATGTAATTTCATCATTAACTTTAATTGAAAGAACTTTTTCAGAGTAAACCATTCTCTCTTTTCCAAGTTTGTTTAGCATTTCCACAGTATGATTTTCTGCTATTGCATAACTTGAAAATAATGTAATTATAATTGCTAAGATTATTGATATTGGTTTTGTTATAAACATTTTTTTTCCTTATGGTTTTTTTAATTTATATAATATTATTTTAATAAATTTAAACCGTTACATTAAAAATAAATTATTAGTTTATTCGAGTTAATTTCAAACTTAATTCTAACCTACAGGTGTCATATTGGATAAATTAAATATGTCCCAAAAGATGGTGGAAATAATTGTTTATTTTTAATTCATAATTCTTTATTTGGACCAAAAGATTGGTTGATTTATCTATAAATCCATTTCAGAGAGCAGCACTGCAAACTGTGCACCGTGCATGTCTCTATCAAGAATATGTCCTTGAGTTATATTTCTAGGAAAAGAAAACTTTACAACATTTAATTTTTTTATTTCAAATCTTTTTAAATCCTTAATATTTATCATTAATAAATTCGCTATTTTTGAATTATTTAAATTTAGACATACATTTTTATAAACTTCTTCACTTCCACAAAAAATATCAATCGTAATCCAAAATGGGCCAGCATTTTTAGATCTTATTTTTTTAACTTTTTCTCCAAGAATTGACAATTATACCTCTGATACTTTTATTTGAAATACATCCATCGGATTATTTAGTTCTAAAAGATGATTTAAAGAAAATTCATAAACACAACCTCTGTCTGAATGAACAGGTGAGTATGGAAAAGCAAAAGTAGGCAATTCTTCATTAGTAGTTAGAGGAAAGTGTAATAAAAATGGATTTATTAATTTTGCAATTTCAGTAGATATTTTATTTGTTTTTGATGTAACATTACATAAAACACCTACTTCTACAGGATCTCCTTCATTCTTTTCTAATTCACCTAAAGTTGCGTTTATACCAATATGCCTAAAATCAAGTGAATAGTCTGAAATATTTAAATTCATTCTCAGTTTGATTTCTTTTTTTAAAAAATTTGAAAGTTTTTCCGTCCACTCCCTAGAGTTTTTAACGTAAGAATTTTCTCTTAACAATACTAGCAATGAAGTCTGATAACCAAAAATCCGGGCTCCTTCTAACTTAACATTATATTTTTTTGACGAATTCCACTTGGCCCCCTCTACTCTTACCTTTCTACTATTGATGGGACTATAGATTGCATTGGTTACATCCATGTATCCTCCTGGCTCCAGTAAAACAAAAGGGTCAGCATTTTCGTAAAGCATATGAGCGGATACTGTTTCAGGGGTACAAAACGCATTTTCAGACATAGCTTCAACTGTAAAGCCAGTCTTATCAAATTCCACCAATACCACTCCTGATGTTGGATTGCTGGAACATAAGGCTCCACATTCAGCAATTTTGGCACCATGCCAAGATGCACCTGGATCTTCGCCTTTCATTAGAGGTAATGCTGAAATTATAGCTGTATCAGTAGTACGGCCAGCTAGGATAATATCTGCACCTGTTTTAAAACATTTTTGAATTTGTTCAGCACCAGCAAGTGCAACAATATGGGTCATATCATCAATTGAGTTAATATTTAAATTAGGAGCGGGATTTAACGAAGATATTTTATTATTTTTATAATTTATCTTAATGTAATCTTTTTGTTGTTCGCAATATAATTTGGCAATCTTAAGATTTTGATCTAACTCTTTTGCTAACTCAATTGTAATCTCTTCCATCCAGTCAACCATGCCGTCAGTTCCACAAGTTCCAGAACTTCCAATAATTAGAGGAACCTTTGCTTCTGCTCTGGCTTCCATAAGAATTTTCCACTCTGCTTTTACTGCGGCACGTGAATATTTTGAAGTCCCAGA
Organism: uncultured SAR116 cluster alpha proteobacterium; assembly: GCA_902517275.1. Classification (GTDB taxonomy): domain Bacteria; phylum Pseudomonadota; class Alphaproteobacteria; order Puniceispirillales; family Marisalimonadaceae; genus Marisalimonas. The sequence continues at coordinate 80 of CABYBQ010000046.1, read as the reverse complement.
TCCTAAGGAAAAAGGGCCACTGTCAGTTGAACCGCCATCAATAGCAATTACATCAGGTTTTTTTTTAATACCACAACTTA
>CABYBQ010000045.1 GCA_902517275.1 uncultured SAR116 cluster alpha proteobacterium | reverse complement strand
TCCGCCCTCCTAATACGAACATCAACAATTTCCATACCTAATTTCTTTATTGTAGAATTTACTTCTCCACTTATATCTTCAACTATTTTTGTTCTTGCGTCGGACAAAATAGCTGTGAGTTCAAACTTACCAAAAACCCTCCTAACCGATGAATCAATAATAGATTCTAAACGTTGACGCGCTCCAAATTCATTTCTAACTGTTTGATAAAATAAAAGAGGGTCAATGATTTTAAATCTTGAATAAGTATCTACCTCAAGTCTCTTTTGATCAGCTAAAATGACCTCTTCAGAATCTTTGGATACCAAAGATAAGACTCTCTTTTCGAAATATGTAACTTCTTGTATAAATGGTATTTTGAAATTTAATCCTGGTTTATTGACAAGTCTTTTAGGTTCACCAAATTGTAGAACCAACGCTTGCTGTGTTTGATCAACAGTGAAGAAAGAGCTTAAAACACCAAATAAAACTATTAATACGCTTGTACCAGTTATTATTTTATAAGTAGACATTATTTATCACCTTTTTGTTTTAGTTGATCTAATGGAAGGTAAGGAACAACACCTGATGAGCTTGCAGATTTATCCATTATAATTTTTTTAACTCTTGAAAATACTTTTTCCATAGTTTCTAGATATATTCTAGACTCAGTAACTTCAGGATTTAATTTATAACTTTTATATATAGAGTTGAATCTATCTGCATCACCTTTAGCTCTATTAACAACCTCACTTGCGTAAGCTTCAGCTTCAGATATTAACTGTGCAGCTTCACCTCGAGCCCTTGGCACAATGTCATTCCTAAAAGCTTCAGCTTCGTTAATTAAAGTATCCCTATCCTGCCTAGCTCTTTGAACATCATTAAATGCATCAATAACTTCAGCTGGTGGATCAACTGACAAAAGTTGTACATCTCTAATCTCAACTCCAGCCTCATATTCATTTAGTAATTCTTGTAGCATGTTTTTAGCTTTTAATTGAATATCTTGCCTACCACCCGTTAGAGCAGTTTGTATTTTTGTTTGACCAATAATATCTCTCATTACTGACTGCGCTGCTACTTTTACAGTTTCAGGAGGATCTTGTATATTAAATAGGTAAGCTCCAGCATCAGAAATTTTCCAAAACACAATAAAGTCAATGTCAATATTATTTTCATCACCAGTAATCATCTTAGATTCATCTGGAACATCTCTTCTACTTGTGGCGGCTCCACCAAATGATCTATAACCTACTTCTATTCTATTATCCCTAGTAACGTCGGGCGTCATAACTTTTTCGATTGGAGTTGGTAAATGATAATGCAAACCTGGAGGAGTTGTTCTTACCCATTCACCAAATCTCATAACCACGCCTTGTTGTTGAGGATTAACTCTATATATTCCTGTCATTAGCCAGATTCCCAAAAGAATAAACAATAATATAGAAATTCCTTTACCGCCTCCAAAGCCAGTAGGCATCATTTTTTTTAACTTATCTTTACTTTCTTTAAGCATTTGATCAACATCAGGAGGAGTTCCATTAGAATTAGGTTTTTTACCCCAAGGATTTTGATTTCCACCATTGCCCCAAGGGCCAGAACCGTTGTCATTGATATTATTGATTATCATAATTATAACTCCAGAAGCTTTACAGCAGGTTAACAAGTTTAACAAAACTCGTCTTTGAATTTGTAAGGTTGATATTTGCACTGTAGTATAAAATTACAACCTTTACGTAAAATTATTTCTGGACAAATAAAATGGATAATAAAAAATTAGATGAAATCATCACAATACTGAGGTCCGTTGTTCTTCAAAATCAATCAAATAATATATTTGATAGCAAGTGTGTTACTGGATTAAATTTTGAGAAAAACAAGATTCATTTTGCCCTTGAACTTCTGCCTGAACAATTAAAGGAATCACATCAAATTAAAAACTTTATTCAAGAAAAATTATTGTCAATCAAACAAGTTGATAAAGTAGAAATCATATTGACTGCTCATAATACAAATAAAGAAAATAAAAGTTCACAAAATGCTCCTTTAAAACCTGCAAAATATATTATTGCAGTAGCAAGTGGTAAAGGTGGTGTAGGAAAATCAACTACTGCAATTAATGTTGCTTTATCACTATTAAAATTAAAATATAATGTAGGTATTCTAGATGCTGATATTTATGGACCAAGCCTTCCAAAATTAACAGGTATATCCAATAAGCCAAAAAGTAACGGAAAAAAAATAGTTCCACATAATGCATTTGGTTTACAAGCAATGTCCATTGGCTACTTAGTACCTGAAGACGCTGCAACAATTTGGCGAGGCCCTATGGTAATGAAGGCTGTTGAACAACTAATGAGAGATGTAGATTGGCAAAATCTTGATATTTTAATAATAGATATGCCTCCAGGAACTGGTGATGCTCAATTAACACTTTCTCAAAGAGTAAAATTGGCTGGTGCAATAATTGTTTCCACTCCCCAAGATTTGTCATTAATAGATGCCCGAAAAGGTCTAAACATGTTTAAAAAATTGAATGTTCCCATTTTAGGCATAATTGAAAATATGAGCTATTTCCAATGTACTAACTGCGAAACTAAACATGAAATTTTTGGAAATGGTGGAGCAAAAGCTGAAGCTCACAAATTAGGTGTGCCTTTTTTAAATGAAATTCCTCTTGATATAAGCTTAAGAAAATCATCTGATGATGGAAATCCAATTGTACATAAAGAACCAAACAGCATTATTTCACAAAAATATATGGAGATTGGATCTCAAATAATAAAAACAATAGAACTAAGTGAGAGATCTAGTCCAAGAATTATTTAATAATCATCTTTAAATAATCCTACTATAATGCCAATAACTAAACTCAGGTGAATCACTAGTTGCTTCAAAATCTTCAAGTTTTGTTTTTTTCCAATCATTTTTTTTCAACCTTGGAAACTTCGATCCTGATACTGCCCAAAAGTTTACCTTTGTCATTTCAATAGTATCACAATACTCTAATCCAATCTCATATATTTGGGCTCCACCAAATAAAAATATTTTATTTTGTATGGCTTTATTTCCCATTTTTTTATTGGCTTCGATCCAAATATTGGCCTCTGTGATAGCATTCTCGAAAGAATTTGCTACAATTGCTCCTTCCGCCTTCCAAGAAACAGATTTAGTCAGAACTATGCTTGCTCTTCCAGGTAAAGGCCTACCAATTGAATCCCAAGTTTTTCTTCCCATTATCAAAGGTGTACCCATTGTGATTTTTTTTAATCTTTTTAAATCACCAGGCAAATGCCACAGTAAATCATTACCATCTCCAATAACTCTATTTTGATTCATAGCAACAATACAAACAATAGGATTTTTTAAATCTTTTTTTCTTATCATTTAAACGGCTACCGGAGCAGATATATGAGGATGAGGGTCATAATTAATAATTTCAATATCTTCAAAAACAAAATCATTAATATTAGTATGTTTTTTCAAAAGTTTTATTTGTGGTTTATTTTTTATTGATCTTGATAACTGTTTTTTTGCTTGTTCAAAATGATTTTTATATAAATGAGCATCCCCCAAAGTATGCACAAAATCACCAACTGATATATCACACACATTTGCTATCATATGCGTTAAAATTGCGTAGGATGCTATATTAAATGGAACACCAAGAAAGATATCTGCACTCCTCTGATATAACTGACAAGATAATTTATTGTCAGCTACATAAAATTGAAAAAGACAATGACAAGGTGGTAATGCCATAGACCCCACATCTGATGGGTTCCAAGCCGACACAATCATTCTTCTTGAATTTGGATTATTCTTAATCTCACTAATCACATCATGTAATTGGTCAAGCTTTCTTCCTTCAGGTGTAATCCATCTTCTCCATTGTTTACCGTATACAGGTCCAAGGTCCCCATTTTCATCAGCCCACTCATCCCATATCGATACATTGTTATCTTTTAAATAAGATATATTTGTATCACCTCTTATAAACCATAAAAGTTCATGTATAATTGACCTTAAATGCAGTTTTTTTGTAGTCAGCAAAGGAAATCCTTTGTTCAAATCAAAACGCATTTGCCAACCAAAAACAGATTTGGTACCCGTTCCAGTTCTATCTTCCTTCACATTTCCGTGTTTTAATACGTAGTCTAACAAATCTAAATATTGCTTCATTCAAATATCTCAACCTATAATTCTTTAAAACTTTATTAATGTGGTCTTTAATAAAAAAAATAAATAATGTATACTAAAAAAGTCATTTTGATGACTATAGTGATAAACATTTTTTAGAATAAGCTTAGCGGACCCGGGGGCGGTACCCGGCGCCTCCACCAAAAATATATGGGGGCGAAATAGGATCGACGCATGTAGTAAAAATCAAACTTTCACTCGGTATTGTACCACCGTTATCGGACTACTTTAATAGTTGCAAATGACAACTATGCTCCGGTAGCTGCAGCAGCGTAAGCAGCCAAAGCAACCGAAACTTAGTCCAATTCTATAGCTAGAATTGGCGGGGTTTCAGTTTACCTGGCAACAGAAAAACTTGGATGGCGAGAAGTTTACTTCTCGCCATTTTATATGAGTAATTTCCAAATTTATCTTGAAAAAGTTATCTTTAGAAATGTAGAATACAAAAAAAAGTTTTAGGATATATTTCAGTGGATAATAATGATGATGGCTCACTAAACATTACGGGTTTTGATTATGATGATTTAGTAGAAGAAAGCCTTAAAAATGTAGTTAAGAAAGTACTAAAAATTACAGCTGAATCTGGTCTTGTAGGTAACAGTCATTTTTTTATTTCTTTTAACGGAAATGATAATGAAGTTATTGTTCCGGATGAATTAAAAAGTACTGACAGTTCTGAAATTAAGATAATTATTCAACATCAGTTTTGGGATTTAAAAGCGACTGACGAACATTTTGAAGTGACTTTATCTTTTAACGGCCAAAAGAAAAATATTTATGTTCCCTATAAAGCAATAACATCTTTTACTGATCCTTCAGTAGGATTTGGTCTACAATTTAAAGTCGAAGAAAAAAAAATAATCACTAATGAAGAAAAGAAAGATGAAAATATTGTAGTTGAAAATGAAAAAGACCAAACAAAACAATCAAACAAAAATGAAACTGGAGAAATTATTTCTCTCAACGAATTCAGAGATAAAAAATAAATTTTAACAAATAAGAAATTCATAAGAGCATGACAAATATGATGAATAACATTACTAGGATTGAAACTGATAGTTTTGGAGAAATTGAAGTAGATAAAACAAGATATTGGGGAGCGCAAACTCAAAGATCTATTTTAAACTTTCCTATTGGGTGGGAAAAACAACCTAAGTCAATTGTAAAAGCACTTGGTATTATAAAAAAAGCTTGTGCTAAAATTAATAAAGAAAATAAGAAACTTGATGTAAGAAAAGCTAACGCAATTATTCAAGCAGCATCAGAAGTCATTGAAGGTAAATATGATGACCATTTTCCATTAGTAGTTTGGCAAACAGGTTCAGGAACTCAGTCAAATATGAACGCCAATGAAGTTATTTCTAATAGAGCTATTGAAATACTAGGAGGTTCAATTGGATCAAAAACGCCAGTACATCCCAATGACGACTGTAATATGGGCCAATCTTCTAATGAT
>CABYBQ010000044.1 GCA_902517275.1 uncultured SAR116 cluster alpha proteobacterium | reverse complement strand
CCTTATCAAAGGTATTTTTAAATAACTTTAAATGATTTTTTGCTTTAATTAAGTTTCCTGATTTGACAAAGTTTTGTATGCCAAGAGCAAAATTTTTCATTTCATTTTCTTGAGTAATAAAGTGACTTTTATTATTAATAATACTGTGACATTTTGTAAGTATTTGTGCACTCTTATGATACAGACTTTTACCATTTGTTGCATCCTCTGATGCAAGAACATCTAATTTTCTACCATCGTCAATACATTTTTGATAATTTCTAGTTAAGTTTGCTTGATTGATAGATGCAACTCTATTTTCAATTGCAGCATTTTTACTTTTTGACATCTGCATAGTTTCAGCCATATTACATGATGTTAAACTTATACCTAGTGAAACTATGATTAGTAAACGTGCATAAATCATTTTTCCCTCCTTTAATTTATCGGTATTATATCGTGAATATTGTATGAGTGAGGTGAATGAATCACCCTGTAACCATTTTTAGTTCTAACTTTTATTTTATAATGTGAAATTGTGTTGTAACTTTCAGTAGTGTAAAATTTTTCCTCGTAACAATTCGACGTTGTAGGATAATTAGTTTGTTCAGCACCAATTAATGAACCAAAAACAGCTCCAATAGTCCCAGCACCATCTTTATTGCTTATTTGATTTCCAACTACACTGCCAATTAACCCGCCTATAATCATATTGGCTGTTCTTTGACTTGAATTGTTATTTTGATAACAAACTTTTTTATATCTAGGCTTTTTGTAAGTACTAGTTTGGCTAACCGGTTTTACCTTTATTACAACTCCCCAATCGTCGTTTCTTAAACTTGAAGCAAATGAAAAAGTAGCATTTGTTGTAATTAGGAAAATAAATATCATTATTAGATTTTTCATTTCGTTACCTTTAGTAATTTTAATTACTTACGAAATGGAAAAATCTGAAAGTTTTTTGTGGCTAAAAGAATTCTTAATAAAAAATTTTATAAAAATGTCAGATTATTTTTACCTGAAATATCTATGCCTCTCATATGATATATTTTTCTGTCAGCGTATTTATTCACATTTAATTTTGAAAATAAGTTTTTATTTTTAGCCATTTGATGGTCAAAAATACTTGATGTAGGCATAAATCTCATTGTTATTGCTCTTCTTGATTTAGCCGATTTGTTTGACTCAGATCCATGAACTAAATACACATCATGAAGAGAAATTTGTCCTCTCTTTAAAATTAAATTAACTGCATCAGTTTCATTAAATTCTTTTTTATCTAACTCCTGATTAAGGGTCAGGTTTTTATTGTCATTTAAATTGTGTGACTTTAGTTTTTTATCTAAGTGTGAACCTTTAATAAAACGCAAACAACCATTCTCTACATTTGAATCATCTATAGCTAACCAGACAGTACAAGTTGCCAAAGGTCTAATTGGCCAATACTGTCCATCTTGATGCCAAGGTGTGGCGTGACCGTCAAAAGCTGGCTTTGCAAAAAAACTTGAATTCCATAATGCAAAGTCTGGTCCTATTAATTGCTCAAGATAATTTAAAATAATTTCGTTTGAGCAGAATTCCAAAAAGCTCTCGTCATAAGATAATATTGCTGGACAGTAATTTTTAAATTCTGGGTGATTACTTAATAATCTATCATGACTTTCTTCAATTTTATTTATTATATTTTCTGGCATTTTAAAATCTGGAACAACAAAACCATCTTTCTGATATTGCTCAATTTGGGTCTTAGATAACATTTTTTCTCCAAATTTAAGGAATATTTATCTTTTATATCCTATTTTTTTAGGCATTTTTAGTCAAATAAGTATAGTCGATAGTTAGCTCAAATAAAAAGAATTTATAACTCTTTCTATATTCAACATAAAAAAAGTTCTGTAGAAATTTGATAAAGGTTTTAATTTAAATTCTACCATGAAACCCCCTATTGCCATAAGAATTATTTTATTTTAATGATATAAAAAGAAAAATTCAACAATTAACAGATTAATGTTATTTTGTTGTAAATTTATATTCCTTTGTCATTATGCTAAATTTAAAAGGTAGATTTATGGACGATAAAAAAATAAGCAAGTACATACACTATGCTGAAAGATCACTATTGATATTCATTGCGTTTGCTACAGTTTTTGCAACAGTGCAAGAAATTATTGTTTTAGTTGAGAATAAAAGAGTTCTTTTAGCAGACTTACTTTTACTATTTATCTATACTGAGGTTCTTGGTATGGTTGCCGCCTTTTATAGAAGCAACAGAATACCAGTGACTTTGCCCCTATTCATTGCTATGACAGCTCTAGCTAGATTGATTATTCTTCAAGGAAAAGAACCTAGTGATTTATTATACGAAGCAGGAGCAATAGTACTAGTTGCATTAGCATGTCTAATTATTAGGATTAGACCTCCTGAAAAATTTAGAGCTAATATCGAAGAATAAACAATTTGGTAGTTATGTATTCATCTCTGTTTATAATTATGTTATATAAATTATATGTTAATAGATGGTTTACAATACTGTAATTGGTCACAAAAAATCTTTCAGGAATGGCGATCTTCTGATCTGACAGCTGTCCACGTTACAATTTCTTATCATGAACAGTTTAGAGACACTATTTCAAATTTTGAACAATGGAACATATGGTTTGAAAAATTTTCCACTTTGATTATGCCTGCTTATTTTGCAGAGGATGTAGAAAAAGCCAAAAAACAAAATAAAACTGCTGTAATTTTTGGATTTCAGAACCCTTCACCTATAGAAGACGATATTGGCCTTGTAGAGATACTTTATCGGCTTGGTGGAAGGTTTATGCAGCTTTCTTATAATAATCAATCTTTACTAGCAACTGGTTGTTACGAGGAAAACGATCCTGGTATTACAAGAATGGGTAAAGAAGTTATAAAAGAAATGAATAGAGTTGGAATGATTGTTGATATGTCACATTCATCTGAAAGATCTACATTTGAGGCCATTGAACTATCTGAAAGACCAATAGTTATAAGTCATGCAAACCCATCATTTTGGCATCCTGCGAAAAGAAATAAATCAGATGAAATTTTATTAAGATTAGCTGAAAATAATGGTATACTAGGATTTTCACTCTACCCACACCATCTAAATAATAGTAGTAATTGCTCAATTGAAGATTTCTGTAAAATGATAGCTAAAACCGTTGAATTAATGGGCATTGACCATGTCGGATTTGGTTCAGATTTATGCCAAGACCAGCCTGATAGTGTTGTTGAATGGATGAGAGTTGGCAAGTGGACTAAAGAAACTGATTTTGGTGAAGGATCAGCATCTAACCCCGGTTTCCCTGATATGCCCTCTTGGTTTAGAGATAATAGAGATTGGCATAATATACTTTCTGGACTTAAAACGATTGGATTTAGCGAACAAGAAATAAATAAGATAAAGGGTGAGAATTGGTTTAATTTTTTCAAAAAGTCATTCACTTCAGTTTAAAACAATGAAACAAAATTATAAAAAAAATCAACAGATTAATCTCTATCCAATGAGACAACCATCCAAAGTTATGAAATTAGAAAGATTAGGGAGTTTTCATCAAACTCGTTTGTCCTTTACTAGACAATTGATAAATGAATTGAAATCAAACAAAACTCAATTCGAAATATCAACATGGGATATCGATAATAAAGGTTTTGGTAATGCTGTTATAAAGACATATTTTAACAATAGTATATTTTCACTTGTAGTATTCTGCCACTCTATAAATGATGAGGAAAGAAGTGATAGGGTTATAGCAGAAAAGTGGGACATGACTTTTTCACTTTTTAAAGGAGTTCCATCTAATATTGAATTAGATAAAATGTCTAAAAATTTAAAAATACAAGAATTAGGAAGGCATCTATCCAAACAGTTAACTCTTAGCAGAGCTAATAAGTCAGTTAGAATTTTTAGAAAAGTATTAGATGCTTTATCAAATGGCAAACAACCTAGTAAATTAAATATAAACAATATTGGATATCTTGTAAGAACAACTGCTGTTTACGGCAATGGGAAGTTTGGAATAGGTGATTTTTCATTTGATTCAAATCAAAATGTTTTGAATAAACCTTTTCAGGCCGAAATGTTAACAGTCTATCTAATTAGACATTTTTCAATAGAATTAATAAATTTTTTAGCAGAAAAAAAAGGTGGAAAGAAGTCTGTGAAATTGTCTGACAAAATTTCAAGACATCTTGGAGTGGGAAATGCGACTGGTTTAGGTATGGCTCCGTTTCTGATAAATCATCAAGAACTTATTCATAAGTGGATTAATGCAAGGGAAGCAGCAATATCAAGAGTGTTATCTATAAAAAGTATTAATAAAAATACTCAGAAACAAATTTTAAATTATATTGAACAGGCCTACAAATATACTTCACAATGGAATGTGGATGACCTAATCCAAGCTAATAGAATAAAAAATCTTAACTTAGATTTAAAAAATATAATAAACTGTAATGCGGTTCTCAATCTATTAAATAAAAATTATCCGCTAAAAAGTCTTAATGATTATTTTAAAAATAAAATTTGTATAGAAACAGAAGAAATTCTTCACTCAATATTCATCGAACCATTTCCTCATATTATTGATGACTTAACAAAACAAATGGGATCTGTAGAAAAAAAGTCAGTTGTTGTAGGTTATAATGTAAAAGAAATTATAGAAATTATAAAAGAGAACTATAAATGGGCTCTAAGTATTGATGTTAATAGTGCTGATGAAAACTACTTTTTTTGGTATACATCTCAAGCAAAATTAGAGCCCCGAATAGGCGTTACTAACAAGGACGATGGATATGAAAAACAATTACCATTTGACATTTCACATCAAGTACAAAAAGCTCTTAAAACTTTAATCAAATTGCCCAAAAAAATGACTGCGTCTGAAGCTATGATTAATCACCCAGAAATTAGAAATATTATAAGAAGAATTATTATTAATAAAACATCACCATATAGCGAAATTCAGGATAATCTAGTTGGTAAAAAAATGAGACCAATAGATTTATTAAGGTGCAAATTAAGTTTCTTTGGTGCATCTAAATATGACCCAAAATCTGATTTATGGACTAGAATTACACTATTTCAGGGAGCTCCTCTTCCACATCAACTTCAAGAAGAGAATTCATGTGACTGGCTCTTCCCTTATTTATCTGACGCATAAATATGTTAACAGTATCTTTGAATGAAGTTTACTCTGAAACTTATAAAGCCCTCAGAAGTGTCGGAATTGAATGGGGATTAGCTAAGGATTGTGCAAACCTCTCAAGATGGTTGGTCAATCATGATTATTATTTTCTTGGTTCTGTTCTGAAAACGGCTGATCTTTATAAAGAAAATAAATTATCAACTTCAATTAAAGATAATAATTTAAAAAAACCTCTTACATCTGCTCTTATGGGTTTACTTTTGGTAGAATATGTCTCGGCAAATAAAGTAATTTGGAAAGGTTATCTACATAGTCCAAAATTTTTGTTAGCTTCTATGGGTCTAATTGCCCAAGAACAAAATATAAGTTTAGTTTTGAAAAATAGTAAAGATTCCATCATTGCTTATACAAACGACCAAAAATTATATATAGATACAAACGTTTTTAATAATCTGACAGGCTATTTCTTGCTGGAGACATATGAATTCAAAAAAAATTGTAATCCATTAAGTTTAGTCCAAAATCAAAGATTAGAAGTTTC
>CABYBQ010000043.1 GCA_902517275.1 uncultured SAR116 cluster alpha proteobacterium | reverse complement strand
TATCTGTATTCTTATCATCCAATGATGATGTAGGCTCATCACATAATATCCATTTCGGTTGCCCTATAAATGCACGTGCTACCGCAACCCTTTGTTTTTCACCAATACTTAAATTTGAAACCTTAATATGAGATTTATCAGCTAATCCCACTCTTTCAAGGAGGTCGTAAAGATGATCAGTATCTTGGGAACCTTCCGCAGTATTTGCTATTTGTAGATTTTGCTTAATTGTAAACGCATTAATTAAATTAAAACTTTGAAAAACTATTCCGAGTTGTTTTCCTCTAAATTCGTCAATTTTGTTTTCAGATAAACTATAAAGGGAAATATCATTATAACGAATGCTTCCTTCAGTAGGTATTTGAAGACCACATAAAACACTTAATAATGTTGTCTTTCCTATACCAGAAGGACCTGTAATTAACAGGTCCTTTTCTTTTTTTATTTTAAAATCTATGTTTGAGAATAATTTGTAACCATCAATTGAAAATGAAAGATTTTCACAGATTAACATAACTCATTTATCCTAGACATTCCTTTAAACTTTTAGCCATATTTTTTAGTAATTGTATATAAAAATTTTCTTTTCCAGAAATGTTCACGCCTAAAGGATCTAGAGTTCCAATTTGCGCATTCGTTCCTTCAACAACTATTTTTACTAATTTACTGTCAAATTGTGGCTCTTGAAATACACATGAGGCATTTAATTTTTTTATTTTATCTTTAATAAAAGATATCTGTTTTGGTGATGATGCGATATCACCTTCTAGTGCAACAGAACCAACGGCATTTAGCCCAAATGCTTTTTCGAAATATTGATACGCATCATGAAAAACCACATAAGGTTTGTCTTTAATTGGAGCTAGATCTTTTGTTAACTCACTTTTCAAATCACTTATTTTATTAATAATATTATTTGAATTTTCTTTATATTGACTAGCATTGTCTGGGAAAAGTAAACTTAATTCTTCATTCACTTTTTTAACGATTTTGATTGCATTATCTGGGCTTAACCAGATGTGAACATCGTCTTTACTTTGATGATCATCGTGATCGTCATGCTTTTTAGCATGTTTATCATGGTCGTGATCGTCATGTTTCTTAACATGTTTATCATGATCATCGTGGTCGTCATGCTTTTTACCATGCTTATCATGATCATCGTGGTCGTCTTGCTTTTTACCATGCTTATCATGATCATCGTGGTCGTCATGCTTTTTACCATGCTTCTCGTGGTCGTCATGGCCTTCATGTCCATGATGGTCGTGACGTTCCCAAGCTTCATTATCCCTTATTGCAAGATGTTCGATCCCAGTCTCTTCTAATAGATCTATTATTTTAATATTTTTAGGCAAATTTTTGAAAACTTTTGTAACGCCACTTTCTAAATGATTTGAAACGAAGAAAATAATATTCGCTTCTTGCATCTTCTTTGCATCAGAAGGTTTTAATTTATACTCATGTGGAGAAATTTCCGCTGGTATCAATGAAATAGTTTTCCCAGTATTACCAATTACTGCACTGACAAGTGAATTGATAGGCTGAATTGTTGTTACAATTCCTTTTGTCTCAGCAGCAAAGATAGTAGAGCTTGAAAATAATATCGAAATTATAATAGAAAGTATTTTATTCATCATTTGTCCTTAAAAATATTTGTAATGTTATAACATAACATAAGTATGTATATAACCTTTAAAAGTCAAGATTAATAATGTATAAGAAATTATAAAAATTTATGAAGAATATTTAGAAAATTAGTTAAGTTTGAATGTTAAACAATTTATTAATTATGATTTAAAATATTATTTAAAATTCAAAATTCAAAAAAAGATTGTCATCAAAAAATGAAAACTACAAATGCATTAATATCCGCACAAAATATCAGTGTAGTAAAAAATGAAAAAGCCATATTAAAAAATATCGATATAGAAATTAAAAAAAACGATTTTCTTACTATTATTGGACCAAATGGTGCTGGTAAAACTATGCTATTAAAATGTTTAATGGAGTTCTACAAGCCTGATAGTGGCCAAATTATTAAAAAACCAAATTTAAAAATAGGATATATGCCTCAGTCCATAAATATCATTAATACAATGCCTATGAGTGTCCAAAATTTTATAACCGTAAGAAAAAAATTTGACGAGATTTCTTTTAGACAAGTTGTATCAGAAACTCAGATTAAGAAAATAATTAACAAGCAACTTTCAATTTTGTCTGGTGGTGAAATGCAAAGAGTATTGCTTGCAAGAAGTTTGCTGAATAATCCTGAATTACTTATTCTTGACGAACCAGCTCAAAACTTAGACGTTTCTGGTCAAATCTACTTTTATAATCTCTTGCAATCCATATATTTAAAAAGAGGTTTAAGTATTTTGATGGTGTCTCACGATTTACATTTAGTTATGGCTTCTACTAAAAAAGTATTATGTCTTTCTAATCACATATGCTGCATCGGTAAACCTCAGCAAATTACCAAAGATCCTGAATTTATATCTATGTTTGGTAAAGATATGGCAAATATAATGGCAGTTTATCAACATTCAAACGAGACTGAAAAAGTTCAACACAATAATATTATTACTGGAGAATAAAATAACTGATCCTTTCATTATAAGAGGTATTTTAGCAGGTGTTGCAGTTGCTCTAATATCTGGTCTAGTAGGCTGTTTCGTCGTTTGGAGAAGACTTTCATATTATGGTGAATCAATTGCACATAGTTCCTTACTAGGTGCGGGAGTAGGAATATTACTTGGTGTCGGCATAAATATAGGAGTTATTTTTGTCTGCTTGGTCTTTGGATTTCTATTTTTATGGTTACAACAAAGTAAAGCTCTCTCATCTGACACCCTATTAGGTGTATTGGCCCACGTAGCACTTGCTATTGGGATTATAGTAATTTCATTCAATAAAATCAAAATAGATCTACATGCCATTTTATTTGGTGACATTTTGACAGTAAGCTCAAATGATATTTGGGGAATGTACATAGGAGTTTTTTTAGCTATAATCCTTATATTATTTAATTGGTCATCTTTACTTTTAGTGACCGTAGACGAAGATCTAGCAAAAGCAGAGGGAATAAATCCTCTATACATGAATTTGTTATTGACCTCAGTTTTAACTATAGTTGTTGCTTTGTCATTACAAATTATTGGACTTTTATTAATTACAGCAATGTTAATAATACCTGCAGCAACTGCTAGAAGACTAGTTAATTCACCAGAAATTATGGTAGTAGCTTCAACCCTAATTGGTATTTTTTCAGTTATAATAGGAATTTTTATGTCTGTTGAAACAGATGTTCCATCTGGACCTTCAATTGTTGTTGTAAGTGCAGTTTTATTTTTTATTTCCCATTTTTTTGGGAAGTTTTTAAAAAAAGAATAAAAAATTTTATTATTTTTTATCAACTAAGGTTTTAAAATTATTTTACCCTTAGCACCTCTAGCAAGAATTTTTTCTAACACTTTTGCAGCTTCTGACAATGGATAATTTTCTTCTATCAAAGGTTTAAGTAGATCTTTTTGATACCAGTCAAATAGTTCAATCATATTCTTTTTATATTCTTCAGGTTCTCCTCGGGTAAAAGCTCCCCAGAAGACACCAACTACGCTAAATTCTTTTACTAATGCTAAGTTGACTGCTAATTTTGGTATAGTACCTGATGCAAATCCAATAACTAATAATCTACCACATCTAGCCATTGTTCTAGCCACTGTATCAAATATATCCCCTCCTACAGGGTCAAAAATAACATCGACACCTTTGCCATTTGATATGCTTTTTAATTCTTCTTTAAGATTATCGTATCCAATAGAAATATCTGCTCCATTATTTTTGGCTATTTTTTGCTTCTCATAATTTGAAGACACAGCGATTACTTTTGCTCCCATTATTTTACCTATCTGTATGGCAGCTATTCCAGTTGATCCTGAAGCTCCTAAAACAACTAGTAATTCATTTTTTTGTAATTTAGCTCTTTGTTTTAGAGCGTAATGAGAAGTCCCATATGCACACAAAAGAGCGCATGAATCATCAAAGGACATTTTAGGCGGTATTTTAAAAACTTTTTTTTCTTGGACAACAGCTTGTTCAGCATATCCACTAAGCTGAGAAAGAGCTGTAACTCTATCGCCTATTTTAAAGTTTTTTACACTTGATCCAACTCTTATAATTTCTCCAGCTACTTCCATTCCAGGAATAAAAGGAGTTTCTGGTTTTAATTGATATTTGCCTTGAACTAATAATCCATCTGGAAAATTTACACCTACAGACTTAACATTTATGATTACACTTTCACTTTGAATAATAGGTTCTTTGACATCTTTATATTCTATATTTTGGATTGGTCCAAAATCACTACAAACAATCGCTTTCATTTAAGGCCCTTTATAATTTATTAATTATGAAAATACTAAAGATATTGTTTCAGCAATATATGCTGGCTTACTTTCATTTTTAATTTCTAATTCACATTTGTTTACGACTCTATATCCACCATTCTTTGTTTCTTTACATGATATTATAGTTCTATTGAGTCTAACATGTGATCCAGCCTTTACGGGGTTGATAAAGCGTACTTTATCAGAACCATAATTTAATGTTTTAGATGAATTTTGAATTTGAGCATTTTGAGCAGCCAATTTTGGAAGTAAAGATACCATGAAGTAACCATGAGCAATAGTTTTACCATCGGGCATTTCTTTTTTTGCTCTTTCTTCATCAACATGTATCCATTGATGATCAGAAGTTGCTTCAGCAAAGTTATTAATTTTTTCCTGAGTTACATGATACCATTCACTTGGCGTTAGAGGTTTATCAACAAATTTTTCAATTACTGAGGGATGTTCAATAATTATCATTTTAAATTCCTATTTGTTTGAGTTACTTGTTTAATATAGAATATATACTTATATCAATTCTTTTAAATAAATTTTTAAAAAAATAACTTGAAATTTTTTAATTTTTTATGACTTTATAAGCATGATACAAGTAATACCAAAAATAGATTATAAAATAATACAAGATAGAAAAAATGAACTTTATAAAAGTGAATTAAGTAAGTTCAAATATGCTGTTTCTAACTATGGTTTTTTATTATTAAAAAATACCCCTATAACCAGAGGTATTAAAAAAAATATTTTTAAAACTTACAGAGATTTTTTTAAATTGCCTCATGCATATAAAAATAAAGTGAATATGGCTAATACATTATCCAATAGGGGTTGGGGTGCACCTTTAGTAGAACAAGTGAATAAAAATTATAATCCTGATTATAAAGAGATATTTGACTGTGGAAACGAAAAAGACCAAAATGTATCATTTAGTGAACTAACATATTATTCAAAAAACTTATGGCCTGAGGAATTACCTAATTTTAAAAAAGAAATTACTGGATACTTCGAAATTTGTACTGAAATAGCAATGAACTTACTTTCATTCATTGAAGTTTCACTTGAAATCTCAAATAACTTTTTTAGAGATAAATTTGAAAATCCAATGTCACTCCTTAGATGTAATTATTACCCTCCAAGAAAATCCAATTTATCTAACAAAGATTATGGTGTTGCCCCTCATACGGATTATGGATGTTTAACATTATTAGTAACTGACGATAACCCTGGATTAGAAATAAAAAATCCTTTTAATAAGTGGGAATTAGTAATACCTGAACCTGAAGATATTGTAGTAAATTTTGGAGAT
>CABYBQ010000042.1 GCA_902517275.1 uncultured SAR116 cluster alpha proteobacterium | reverse complement strand
CTTAAAGAATAAATATCGCCGTCTAAAAATGTGGTTCCAGCATTCCAATCTCTCACTGACGAAATTTCTGGCATATGCTTCGAAAAATTATCATGGACTAGTACTGGCACACCATATGATTGTGCGTGTATAATACTTAACCCTGCCGCTCCGGGATAAACAAACAACTTCGCTTTATTAAAATAGTTTTGAATTAACTCTTCATCATAGGTTTCTTCAATTAGACTAAAATTGTCAATTGAATTCGCAGCTGTTTTAAACTCTGCACTATCCGTTATTGGACCACTACCTAAAATAGAAATAGATATTGATTTATTGATCATTGCTACAGCTTTTAAAAGCGCTGTTACTTCTGATTTCAAGGTAAGACGACCGCAAAAAAGTATATCTATGTTACGAGAATTTGGATCATATTTTTTTCTAAGAGCAGATATTTTTTTAATATTTAGGCCATTTGACATGTCGGCAGTAGTTGTATCGTACTTTGGAAACATTTTTGAATAAAGCTCTGCTTCATATTGAGTGTAAAACAGTCTGTAAGAAGCTAACTTCGCTATATGATGTCTAAATTTTGAAAATAGAGGGTTGAAACCAGCAGATCGCAAATGACCCCACCAAATCACTTTTTTGCTAAGCAACCTCGAAATTATTACAATAATAAGATTACTTATGTAACGAATATTACCATTAACTATGATGATATCATTCTTTCGAATATTTAAGTGAAAATTAAAATGTTGATAATTAAATACATTCAAAATAGAAAATGAAGACACAATATTTTGTTTCACTGATGGTGAGGCTGTCCATTCTTTTCCAGAGTGTATAATACAAAGATCAAAACATTCATTTAACTTCGAAAAAAAATACCTTCTATACTCAGGTATTTCAGGCTGAATCAAAAGTATTTTAATCTTATTTTGACTATTGGTTAATGGCATTAATTTTGATTTTATATATTTAGCCATAACATCTAACTTCTTTACGTAAAGGGTTTGGTGAGATAAAATTGTAAAACTAAATACTTCCAACACGACAAATTAAAATACTTTGAGTTAACTGTTCACTAAGATCTTTTTAAAAAGACACTTTGAACATAGCTTCATTTAAAATAGCTCCATTTCAGCTGTTCATTTCGTTTAACGTCGCGGTTGATTTTTTTTCCAATAACTTTGTCAAACTCAAAACCCGGGATTTCACCAGTTCCCGGACGTCTAGCCCATATATCTTTAGAAGAAATTATATGTCCTCTTTGAAGATTGGAATCTGCTACCAAAGAAGCTCTAGCAAATTTATATACAGCTTCTTCTGGATCACTACGTGTTTTTGGGTTGTTTTTCGCTTTAAAAATTTCTTTAGAACGGTCTACTAAAAATCGTAATTCACTTGGATCCATGGAGCATGAAATGTCTGGACCCTTTCGGTAGCGAGTGTCAGTAAAGTGACGTTCAAGTATACAAGCACCTAAAGCAACAGATGCCAATGCCATTTCGCAACCAATCGAATGATCTGAAAAACCCACAGAAACATTAGGAAATGCTCTAATTAATTCCGTAACACCACTCAAACTTACTATATCTGGCGGCGAAGGATAAAGGTTTGTACATTCAAGAAGGGCATATTCAATTTTGGCCTCCTCTAAAATTTCAACGCTTTTAGCCAAACTTTTTATTGTTTGCATGCCCGTAGACATTATTACTGGCTTTCCTTTTGCAGCAATGTGTCTAATCAAGGGTATATTGTCGGCCTCACCAGATCCAATTTTAAAAGCAGGTACTCCTATTTCGTCAAGAAAATCTACAGCGGCACGCGAGAAAGGCGTAGAAATCCAAATTAATCCTAATTTCTCAGAAAAAATTTTCAATTCCTCTTCCTGCTCTAACGACAATGAACATCTCTCCATAATGTGCCATATCGACTCATCTGAGTTTGGAGGAAAAATAGATTTAGCTTCCTCCGTCATCTCATCATCTACAATATGCGTCTGATGCTTTATGCACTCACACCCAGCTTTTGCAGCCAGTTGAACCATATGTTTGGCTGTTTTTAGACTACCTTCATGATTGATACCAATATCGGCTATTACCAGTGGGGGCACATTAAAACCAATCTTACGATCTGCAATTTTCATTTTAGTTCCTTCAATTTTTAATCTTATTGCTTCAATAAAATAAAGTTATACATTCTCTCTATTGTAGAACACTTTTTAAAACAACAAAGTAATAATATTCCAAGTATTTTTAAAATCATACAACACCGTTACCAGTTTGTATCATAAAATTCTAGATGTTGTTTTGATTAGGCTATTTAGCAATCACTCGTCAGCTCTCGATATACCTACAAACAACCATTATATCAGACTTAGAGTTAATAGAAGTTTATAATATGCCTCCTTAGCTAAGAATAATATTCAAAAAAAACAGTTAAACTAGACGTTCCAGTCACTACTTAAGCTTTTATATTATTTATGCAGCAATCTCAATCTGCTAGGAAAAAACCAATCAAACCTTTTAAACTAGATATATTAAAGTTTAGAAATATTAAATAAGTAACAACTTAATCTTAGCTTGTTTTTAAAGTATAATATACTGCAATCTATTGTACTTGAATAACAAAGAAACCTTCACAGCTTATATTCAAAGGTTTTGTTTTAGATTTACATAAACTAAAAAGTTGATCTCAAAACTTATAGTAAAATCATATTTTAGAAATTAATATCATTAAACATAATGGTAAATAGCTAACGAATAGCTTAATATATTTATGTGAAAAATAGTAAAACCTATCAGATTTAGATTTTCATTTCAATTGTTTTTTGATTGGCTTTCATTTAAATATATCTTTATGTTGATTAATAAAAATATAAAACTACTTGTAATTCACTGTTCTGATACTGAAGACAGTGAAATTTTAAGTGCCATAGACATTCATAAAATGCATTTAAATTTTGGTTGGGATGGCATAGGTTATCATAAAATTATAAATCGTTCTGGCAAAATAGAAAATGGAAGGCCTGAATACTGGATTGGCGCTCATGTTAAAGGTAAAAACAATATTAGCTTAGGCGTTTGTCTAATAGGAAGAAATAAGTTTACAGCAAAACAGTATATTTCATTGGAAAAAATTTTAAGAAAATGGAAGCGTTTATATCCTGAAGCCAAAATAGTTGGACATCGAGATACTGGAAAAACTAATAAAACTTGCCCTAATTTTGACGTAAATACTTGGGCTAAAGATAAATTTATATGAATATAATTTATTCATCATTATTAATGAAATCAAAACCTAAGGAAATATCCCTTCTTGAAACTGAATGTTTATTTGGTGAAACTGTCGAAATCCTAGATGAGTGTCTAGACTGGTTTTATTGCAAATTAAATACTGATAATTATCATGGTTGGGTGAAGAAGGAGGGTTTAGGCAGATTAGAGAAGCCAACACATAGGGTTTTTGTCAAAAGATCGTTTATTTATTTAGATAAAAACCCAGTCTCTAACTGTTTATTTTATCTTCCAATGGGTGCTAAATTAATAATAAATAATATTGAATCCGATTGGGCAGAAGTTAGGTTGCAAAGTAATGATATAAAAATTGGCTATGTACCAAGTAAGCACATTGTAAGCCTTGATCATATTGTTGAAGATTGGGTGGCAAAAGCTCAACTATTCGAAGGAACTCCTTATAAGTGGGGCGGAAGAGACAGTATTGGTATAGATTGTTCTGCATTATTACAATTGTCTTACCAAGCTTATGGAAAAAACATACCTAGAAATACTTCACAACAAATAAAATTAAAAAAAAAGAATATTGAAAATATTAATAATTTAAAAAGAGGGTGCGTGATTTTTTGGAGTGGTCATGTAGGCATTATGATTGATAACTTAAATTGTATCCACGCTAATGCTTTCCATATGCAGACTAAAACAGAGCCTCTAAGTCAGATAATTGACAGATCTGATCATAATATCATAAAAATGATGGATTTTAATTGAAGATTTTCCTGCGAATTTATTTCAATAAAAAGATTTATACCATTTTACAAATTGAGATATGCCCTCATGCATAGTTGTTTTTGGCTCAAAACCTGTAAGAGTTTTAAGTAAGTCTATATTACTGTGTGTTTTGTAAACATCTCCATCTTGCATTCCTAAATAATTTTTCTTAGCCTCTTTACCCAATATTTTTTCTAATACTTTTATGTAGTCAAGAAGATTTATAGGTTGAGAATTCCCAATATTAACAATCCTAAACGGAGCCACATCAGAAATACTATCATTTTTAATAGTAGATTTTCTTTCATTAGTTTTCATAGGTATTTTGGATATCAAAAGAAAAATAGCTTTCACCAAATCATCAACATAAGTGAAATCTCTGAACATATTTCCTTTGTTGTAAACATCTATGCGTTTACCCAATAAAATATTCTTAGTAAATTTAAATAGAGCCATATCAGGTCTTCCCCATGGACCATAAACAGTAAAAAACCTAAACATAGTAATAGGCACGGCATATAAGTGGGAATAAGAGTGAGCCATTGCCTCATTAGATTTTTTGGTTGCCGCATAAAAAGACATTGAAGTGTCACATTTTTGAGTTTCACGAAGTGGCATATCTTTATTACTTCCATAAACAGAAGAAGTTGAAGCCATAAGTAAATGGTCAGGTTTATATTTTCTTGCTAATTCAAGAATATGAAAAGTGCCTATCAAATTAGATTCAACATAAGAAATTGGATTCTCAATAGAATACCTTACACCAGCTTGCGCTGCTAAATGTATAATTATATTTGGTTTATGGTATGAATAAATCTGATTTAATAATTCCCTATTTTGAATTAAACCGTCATAATTGTAAAAATTAGAGTTTTCACACAAAAGCTTTTGCCTAGCCTTCTTCAAGTTCACATCATAATGATCTGTCATTGCGTCAAGTCCTATAATTTCCCAACCACACGACAAAAGAAAACTTGCTAAATGAAACCCTATAAAGCCAGAAGAACCTGTTATTAAGGCGATGTTTCTAATCTTTATTACTCCTATTATTACAAACTAGTTAAAAAATATAATATTTTAAATGCTTAAGTTATACGTGTTTGTTAATCCTTAGTTTTCTACGTCTAAGTTTATTATTTGTTGGTATCATATGACTCATAGTTCCGTTTTTCACTCTACCCATTTTTATCATCACCATAGAAGAAATTATATTAAGACAAATTTTTTGAGCAGTTGCTGCTTTTAATCTTGTTGAACCTGATATCACTTCTTCTTCTGTATCAAGTATAATTTGGACTTGACCAAACTTTAATATATTTCCATCCGGATTATTGCTAATTGCAACCGTAAGAGCCCCATTTTTATTCGCTTCTTCCAAAACTTTGCATGTAAAAGGTGTGTTTCCACTTGCTGCCAAACCAATCACAACATCTTGTGAGTTTATAAGTTTTTTTGATATAGCTTGTTGAGCCTGTAAAATATTGTCCTCAGCATTTTCAACGGCATTTAAAATAGCTTTTTTACCTCCTGCTATAATATAATCCAGTCTATCCTTTGGCCAGTTAAACGTTGGAAAAAGTTCAACACCGTCTTGCACTCCTACTCTACCAGAAGTGCCGGCCCCTACATAAACTAATTTTCCTTTAGTATTAATCATTAAATGTCTATAAATTTTATTTATGGCAATCTCTATAAATTTGGAAACTTTTCTAACTTCTATTGCAGCTTTTTTTTGTTCATTAACCATTAGCGTTATACCATCAGACATGCTTAAATGGTCTATGGGCTTACTTTTTTGATACAAAAGTTCTGTTTTAGATAATTTTTGAGGCATACTTCATACTATATAATTT
>CABYBQ010000041.1 GCA_902517275.1 uncultured SAR116 cluster alpha proteobacterium | reverse complement strand
ATATTCGTTTACTTGGATCTGGGCCAAGATCTGGCTTAGGTGAATTAACATTACCTGAAAATGAACCAGGTAGTTCAATAATGCCAGGTAAGGTTAATCCAACACAAGTAGAGGCTGTTACTCAAGTATGTGCTCAGGTTCTTGGAAATGACGCAGGAGTTGGCTTTGCTGGCTCACAAGGTCATTTTGAATTAAATGTATATAAGCCCATGATTGCTTATAACGTTCTTCAATCAATACAACTCCTTGGAGATGTAACGTCAACTTTTACTGAAAATTGTGTGTTGGACATAAAGCCTAATATTTCTAACATAGATAAACTTATGCGAGAAAGTTTGATGCTTGTAACAGCACTTGCACCTTATATTGGTTATGATAAGGCAACAATTGTTGCTAAAACTGCGCATAAAAATGGGACTACCTTGAAAGTCGAAGCAATTAATTTAGGTTTTGTCAAAGAAGAAGAATTTGATAAATTTGTAAATCCAAAAAAAATGATCGGACCTAAAAAATAATTATTAATAATACGTTAAATTAGGCTTTTTTAATTAAATCGGAGATTTTTTTGAGCAAATTCATTTACTCACCGATGTTTCCTCTTTCTAGAGATAAAACTAAATATATGAGAATAACAAAAGCTTATGTGGAATGTTCTAAAATTAAAGATACTGAAATTTTAATAATAGATCCTAAAGCTCTTACATTTTTGACACAAAAAGCTTTTCACGATGTCTCCCATTTATTAAGAAAATCTCATTTGCAACAACTAAGAGATATACTTGATGACAAAGAAGCCTCCAAAAATGATCACTTTGTTGCCCTGACAATGTTAAAGAATGCAAATATATCTTCGTCAGGTGTACTGCCTATGTGTCAGGATACTGGGACGGCTATTATTTTAGGTTATAAAGGTGAAAAAGTTTTTACCAATTCAGACGACGGTAAATATTTATCATTGGGAGTGTATAATACATATCAAGAAAATAATTTGCGTTTTTCTCAATTATCATCCTTGTCAATGTTTGATGAAAAGAATACCGCTAATAATCTACCTGCCGAAATTAGTTTATTTGCAACTGAGGGCTCAGAGTATAATTTTGCATTTGTTCAAAAAGGAGGTGGATCTGCAAATAAAACCTTTTTATATCAAGCAACACCAGACACTTTAAATCATAAAAATTTAAAAAAATTTCTTTACGAAAAAATTGTGTCTCTAGGAACTGCAGCCTGCCCACCGTATCATTTGTCTATTGTTATTGGCGGAACTTCAGCCGAGCTAAATTTAAAAACAGTCAAGCTTGGTTCTATGCGATATTTAGATAATTTGCCAAATCAAGGTGATTATGAAACTGGTCATGCATATAGAGACCCTGAATGGGAAAAAATAATATTAGATTTAACACGTGAGATGGGAATAGGAGCACAGTTTGGAGGTAAATATTTTTGTCATGATGTAAGGGTTATTAGACTTCCAAGACATGGTGCCTCTCTTCCGATAGGTATTGGAGTTTCTTGTTCAGCTGATAGACAAATATTGGGTAAAATTAACAAGCATGGGATTTTCTTGGAAAAGTTAGAGACTAATCCAGGTCAATTCATGCCTGATATTGATATTAGTGAAGTCTCTGAAAAGGTTACAAACATTGATTTAAAGCAGCCTATGAAAAATATTTTGAAACAATTAAATGAGTGTGAAGTAAAAAAAAGAGTTAATCTTACTGGCCCACTAATTGTAGCAAGAGACATAGCTCACGCAAAGTTACTTGAAAGACTTAAAAATGATGGTTTTTTACCTGATTATATTAAAGACCATCCTGTATATTATGCAGGCCCAGCAAAAACACCTGAGGGAATGGCCTCTGGCTCTTTTGGACCAACCACTGCTGGAAGAATGGATGGATATGTCGATGATTTTCAAAAAAATGGTGGTTCAATGGTTATGTTGGCAAAAGGTAATAGATCTGCACAGGTAAGAGATGCTTGTCATAAATATGGCGGGTTTTATCTTGGTACTATTGGAGGAACTGCGGCAAAAGTTGCTCTTGATTGCATTAAGAAAATAGAAGTATTAGAATATCCCGAATTAGGTATGGAAGCCGTGTGGAAAATTGAAGTTGAAGATTTTCCTGCATTTGTAGTTATGGATAATAAAGGAAATGATTTTTTTAAAAGTTAAAATATATAATTTTATGAAGTAATATTTTTCATTATTGCAAAAAGGTCAGATTTTCCTTCAAAGCCAATCCCCTCAATTTCTGGTAAAGTGACTATACTTTTTTCAACTTTTACTCCATCAGGAAAACCACCATAGGGTTGAAAAAGATCGGGGTAACTTTCATTTCCTCCCAAGCCTAAACCAGCTGCAATTGCTAAGGACATTTGATGACCACCATGTGGAATGCATCTTGAAATGTCCCAATTGTATTCTTTAAGCATTTCAATTATTTTCAAGTATTCAACCAATCCATAACTTAGTGCACAGTCAAATTGTAGCCAGTCTTTTTCTTTTCTCATTCCAGCGTATCGAATTAGGTTTCTGGCATCATGGACAGAAAATAGATTTTCACCAGTGGCCAATGAGCCCGAATAAAAATTTCCTAGCTGCTTATGAAGCTCAAAATCTAATGGATCTCCAGGTTCCTCATACCAAAACAAGTCATAGTTAGAAAGTTCTTTTCCATACTTAATAGCCGTTTTAAGATCAAATTTTCCATTAGCATCAACTGCAAGTTTGTCATTGGGGCCTAAAATTTTTAAAACTGCTTCTATCCTTGCACAATCCGCAGACATAGATGCACCACCAATTTTCTTTTTAACGACTGAGTAACCAAGATCTAGATATTTTTTTATCTCATCAGTTAAACCTTGTATACCCTGATCAGGCCAGTAATATCCACCAGCTGCATAAACAAATACTTTTCTATTAACTGTTCCATTTCCATACTTTTCAGCAAGCATCTGAAATAATGGTTTTTTTTCAATTTTAGAAACAAGGTCCCAAATTGCCATATCTATTGTTCCAACAGCAACTGAACGCTCTCCATGACCACCAGGTTTTTCATTTCTCATCATAATATCCCACATTTTTGTAGGATCAAAGTTAGTTTCCTCCTCATTTAATAGTTCTTTAGGATTGGCTTCTAATAGTCGAGGAACAAATCTCTCTCTGATAAGATGACCTTGACCATATCTTCCATTCGAATTAAAGCCATATCCTATTAAGGGTTTACCATTTCTTTTAATGTCAGAACAAACAGCAACTAGACTTATTGTCATTTTAGAAAAATCAATATATGCATTCTTTATGTCAGAACTAATTGATTTAGTTTCTTCTATAATTTTAGTAATCTTCATTATTTAATCCTTTATTAAGAATTTAATTGTAGAAGAGATGTAAAAATATGATATCTGAGTTTATTAGAAATAATGGATGAATTAGCCTTGACGAGCTTTAAATCTAGGGTTTCTTTTATTTATTACGTACAAACGACCTCTACGTTTAACAATCTGACAGTTTCTATCTCTGATTTTTAATGTTTTTAAAGAACTTACAACTTTCATAACTCGCACCATAAATAATAATAAAATCTTGATATATTATGAAACAAATTAGGTCAAGGCGTATTATAGAAAACAAAGAAGTTTATTTAAATGTTATTCCACAACCACCTAAGCCACAATACCCATTTGGATTCTTATGTAAGTATTGTTGATGATAATTTTCAGCAAAATAATATTCTATATCACTCTTAATTTCTGTAGTGATATTATTTAAACCTTCTACATTTAGTAAATCTTGAAATTCTGTCATTGTATTTTTGACTTCAACCAAATCCTCTTTATTTTTGATAAAAATTGCAGATCTATACTGTGTACCTATATCATTACCTTGTCTCATTCCTTGAGTTGGGTCATGTCCTTCCCAAAAATAAATTAAGACTTTTTTTATGCTTATTTTATTTGGATCATATACTACTCTTACTACCTCGGTATGACCAGTTAAACCACTGCATACCTCTTCATAGGTTGGATTTTTAGTATGACCACCGGCATAACCTACTGATGTGTGATATACTCCTTGAAGATTCCAAAAAATTTTTTCAGCGCCCCAAAAACAACCCATGCCAAAAACAATTTCACAGAACCCTTTTGGAACATGCATAAGGTCACGTCCATTTATCTCATGAGATAATTTATCAATAATAGGATTATCTCTCCCTACAAGCGCGTTACTCTTGTCAATTACGTCATTTTTATATTTAGAAAAAAACATACGACCCTCTTTTTAGAATTTTTATATTGTAAATATCATATTTTATTTTAACCATAACTTGACCAATTCTATATGGCAATATAATCAATCCATTAAAATAATTTAGGTTAATTTATAATGAATGATGATGTTTATGGAATAAAAAAATGGGGCAATGACATTCTTGAAATACTTGAGAATGGAAATATTGGGCTAAAAAACCCATTTCATCCAGATAATTCTCCAGCGGACTTGATCAAAATTATTAAAAGTCTGAATGAAAGAGGAATAAGTTGCCCAGTTTTATTGAGAGTTACAGATTACTTAGCATTTAGAATAAAACAAATTAATAACTCTTTTTTTAGAGCAATTAGAGAAATAAGATACAAGGGTGAATATAAAGGTGTTTTTCCTGTAAAAGTAAATCAACAAGCTCAAGTAATTGACAGAATAGTTGAGTTCGGTAAAGAATTTGATTTTGGTTTAGAAGTTGGTTCCAAACCAGAATTATTAATAGCCTTAGCACATGATCTATCAGCCAACTCTACAATAATTTGTAATGGAATAAAGGATAGAGAATTTATTCATCTTGCAATTTTATCGATAAAAATTGGTTTTAAGACTATTTTAGTTTTAGAAAGCCCAAGAGAACTTGATCTTATAATTAAAATTTCAAAAGAGCTAAACGTCCGTCCATTACTTGGAATTAGGGTGAAATTAACTAATAAAGTTAGCGGTAATTGGTCACAGTCAAGTGGCGATCGCAGTGCATTTGGGTTATCTGTTGAACAAGTTATGGAAGTCATAAATAAGTTAAAGATATATGATTACCTTGATTGCTTAATTTTACAACATTCACACCTCGGAAGTCAGATACCAGATATAATAGAGATAAGAAAAGCAACTCAAGAAGCTTGTAGATTTTTTTCTGAAATGAGTAAACTTGGTGCGCCATTAACCTATTTGGATCTTGGTGGAGGTTTAGGAGTGGATTATACTGGAGAACAAAAATCTGCTTTTAACTCTATAAATTATTCCCTGGATGAATATTGTACAAATATAGTAGAGACAGTTAAGTATGAACTTGACCAATCCAAAATAGCTCACCCAACAATAATAACTGAATCTGGCAGAGCTTGTATAGCGTCTAGCTCAATGCTTATTTTCAATATTTTAGAAACAACTAACTTTGATAGTAAAAAAACTCAAACAATCAATGAAGAGGACCATCCTTTACTCAAAAATATGATCCAAATTCCTGAATATTTAGGTTTAGAAAGAGCACAAGAATGTTTGAATGATCTAAACTATTATAGAGACGAGATAAGAGCCCTTTTCAGAAGTGGTCAAATCGATCTACCTAATATGGCTAAGACAGAAGAAACCTATTTATATGTTATAAACAAAATTAAGACAGTTCTTTCTTCATCAACAGAAATAACCGAAGAACTTCAAGATTCAATTGATAATATGGCAGATATTTATCACGGTAACTTTTCATTATTCCAAAGTCTTCCAGATGTTTGGGCTATTGATCAAATTCATCCAATAGCACCAATACAAAAACATCATGAATATCCTGATAGAAGAGTTATTTTAAATGATATTACTTGTGATAGTGACGGCATTATAAATAAATTTGTTCTGAAAGAAGGTGTTTCAAACACTTTA
>CABYBQ010000040.1 GCA_902517275.1 uncultured SAR116 cluster alpha proteobacterium | reverse complement strand
TTGATCTTAACATTCGTAAGACGCTCCCTCAATAATAATCTTAACCATTTTTTTTAGGGTTATATTGCAGAACATTGCTTGTTCTGGGGATAAAGAAGTTTCTGTCATTCCTGGTTGTGTGTTGATTTCCAGCATATACAACTTATCACTTTCATCATCGTACCTAAAATCACTTCTCGAAATACACTTACAACCAACAATTTGATGTGCTCTTAGTGCCCATGACATAGCTTGGTTATATGTGTTCTGTGGAATTTTCGCTGGTATATCGTGTATTGATCCATTTTTTTCATATTTAGCTTTATAGTTGTAAAAATCTTTATCTTGACTCGCTTTAATTTCAGTTACACATAATGGTTGTTCTTGTAAAACGGTCACTGTGAGTTCTTTAGAGCCAACATACTCTTCTGCCATTAGATTGTAAGAAATGGCTCTATTTATTATTGGAACTTGATCTCCTTCTTTAATTATTTGCACACCAACTGAGCTACCACCATTTATGGGCTTGATAACAAAGGCTCCGCATTGATTTTTGAAATCTATATTTCTATCAGGCAAGATTTCTAATGTTTTAGGAAAATTTATTGGATCGCTTGAATTTTCTGTAGCATTTATTATCACTCTTTTTAAATAAATTTTGTTCATTGCAATTGCTGAAGCTGTTACTCCTGAATGTGTGTATGGTATTTTTAATAAATTTAATAATCCTTGAATAGAACCATTCTCACCAGAGCTACCATGTAATGCATTAAAACAAACATCAGCTTTTATGTTCATTAAGATGTTTATATTAGTCTCACTGATATCAATTTCAGTTACTTTAAATCCATTTTCTTTTATAGCTTTAGAGCAAGCTTCAGCTGATTTAAGAGACACTTCTCTCTCTGAGCCATAGCCTCCTTTTAATAATAAAACGTGCATTTTATCTATAATTCTCATTTAATGCCAACTCTTTGTATTTCCCAACTCAGTCTAATTCCAGAAGTTTGAAATACCTTAGATTGTACTTTTTCTCCTAATTCTTCAATTTGTTGAGCGGAAGAATTCTTTAAATTAATAATAAAATTACAATGTTTATCTGAAATCATTGCGTCACCAACTTTTAAACCTCTGCAACCAGCCTGATCTATGAGCTTCCATGCTTTGTGACCAATAGGATTTTTAAATGTGCTACCGCCTGTTTTGACACCAGTAGGTTGAGCTGTTTTTCTTAAATGAAGGATTTCCTTCATTTTAGCCTCTATGTTTTGTTTTTTGTCACTTGTACTTTTGAACCGAGCTGTGCAAAAAATCCATTCATTACTTATTCCAATTTTTCTATATTCCATTCCTAATTCTTTCACAGAAAAAACACGGAATTCCCCAGAAAGATTGATTGCCGTTACGTCTATTAAGATATCTTTAAACTCTGACCCAAACGCTCCAGAATTCATTTTGATACCACCTCCAATTGTTCCAGGTATACCAAGTAAAAATTCTAGACCAGTTCTTTCACAATCTCTTGCAAATCTTGCAACTTCAGCGTCTGTAGCTCCTGCTTGAGCTGAAATAATGCCATTATTATCTATGCTAATTTTTTTTAATTTTTTTGTAAGTAATACAATTCCATTTATTCCTTTATCTCGAATTATTAGGTTTGATCCAGCTCCGATTGCTAAAACTTTATATTCAGGAGGTTTATTTTTTAAGAAAAATACCAGTTTTTTTTCATTTTCGGGTATAAAAAATATCTCGGCATTACCGCCTACACCAAACCAAGTAAATTTAGATAATTTATGGTCTAACTCAATACACTTGTTAAATTTATTCTTAAATACTTTTACATTCATAATATAAATCATCTTCGAGTTTATTCGCAATTTTAGTTATTGATCCTGCACCAAGACAAATTATTAAATCATTTGGCTTAGCAAGTTTTAAAAGTGTTTTCATAAGGGTTTTGTGATCTTTAACGTATAATACATTCTTGTGCCCATAGTTGGATAGACCAACTTCTAAATTAGTACTTTTAAAATTAGTAATTGGCTCTTCACCAGCAGAAAAGACATCAAGAAGTAAAACATGGTCGGCATCATTAAAACAACTACAGAAATCGTTAAATAAATCCCTTAATCTACTATAACGATGAGGCTGAAAAACACTTATAATTTTGTGTTTGGGGGTAATAAGCCTGGCTGCAGCAAGTGCGGCACTTATTTCAACGGGATGATGTCCATAATCATCTATTATAAATGTTTCATTAAAATTTCCAACTTTTTGAAATCGTCTTTGAATACCTGTAAAGCTTTTCAATGTTTTCTTAATTTTTGTGATTGGAACATCTAATTCAATTCCTACTGCTATACTTGCAAGTGCATTTTGAATATTGTGTAATCCAATCATAGAAAACTCTATTTCATGATTCTTATAATTATGACCTTTTAGGTTTGAGATATTTAATGAAAAAAACATTTTGTTTTCTTTATACGAAATATTTGTTGCTCTAATGTCAGCATTAGCAGATAAGCCATATGTGACAACTTTCTTATTTTCTAGTTTTGAAATTAATTTTTGTGTTCGTGGATTATCTATGCAAAGACAAACAAATCCATAAAATGGTATCGATGATACAAAATGCAAGAACGCTCTTTCTAAATTTTCTTCCGATTTATGATAATCTAGGTGCTCTAGGTCAATGTTTGTAATTATTGCAACTGTAGGATTTAATTTTGCAAAACTGCCATCACTCTCATCAGCTTCTACAACCATCCATTCACCGTTTCCAAGTTTTGCATTACTATCCAGTGAAGAAATAACACCTCCATTTATGATTGTTGGATCCATTCCATTTTCTTCAATCATCTTGGCTATCAGTGAAGTAGTAGTGGTTTTGCCATGAGTGCCAGCTATCGCAATTGATTGTTTAAGGCGCATTAATTCACCCAGCATTTCAGATCTATGAACTACTGGTAGGAACATTTTTTTTGCTGTTATATATTCTAAATTTTTTGGAGAGATTGCTGTTGAAACAACAACTAATTTTGCATTTAGAATATTCGATTTTTTTTGTCCTATAAAAACTTTAATTCCAAGCTTTTTCAGTCTGTTGGTGTTATTACCGTCAGTTATATCACTTCCTTGAACACTATATCCAGATTGAAACAGTATTTCAGCTATTCCACTCATTCCAATTCCACCAATACCAATAAAGTGAATAACTCCTAAATTTTCGGGACTTTTTAACATATTGTAGGAACAACCTTTTTTTTATCATTTATTAATTTTAAAATATATTCAGATAAAAACTCTGTAGGTGTTTTATTATTTCTTAATTTTTCAAGCCTACATGCTAGTTTTTTTAACTGATTACTCGCTTCAACAAGGTTTTTTGGGTTTTGTAAAAGTTGCTTTATTAACCTTTCTAATTCATCGATGGTTTTATTATTTTGATCAATTAACCAGCCACCCTTATATCTTTCAAGAAATCTTGCATTTTCATATTGATGATTATCCAATGAGGTCGGTAAAGGAATGAATATTACAGGCCTATTAGATGCTAAAACTTCAGCAACACTTGAACCACCTGATCGAGTGATAATCAAATGAGAAATTTTAAATTTTTCCGAGATATCTTTAAAGAAAATAGATATTTCTGCATCAATTTTATTAAGTTTGTAATTTTTACGTACTAACTTTAGATCTTCTTTTCTAACTTGCTGAATTATTTTTATTTTTTCTTTAATACTCTTAGGAAGAGAACAAATAATTGAAGGTAAATATTCCGAAAAAAACTTTGATCCAAGACTTCCACCATATATTAAAATATAAAAAAAATTCTTTTTTGCAGGTGGTAAGTATTTAATCTTTCCAATTTCGTAAAATTCTTGTCTAACGGGATTACCAGTGTAAATAAATCTCTTATTTTGTTGAATATTATCAATATCTATAAAAGATAGAGCCAAAATATTAGTTATCTTACTAAGAAACTTATTGGCTCTTCCTATAACAGTATTCTGTTCATGAATTATTGACGGAACCCTAAAAATTTTAGAAGCTATTATTGGGGCAAATGATGGATACCCCCCAAAACCAATTATAGCATCGGGTTTGTAGTGAATGATTAACAAAATTGATTTTAAAATCGATATAAAAATTTGAAACAACGATTTTAATTTATTTATAATAAACTTATTGCTTGGACTTGATAATTTATGAGTAAATATCTTAAAACTTATCCCTTCATTAACAAAAAAATTTTTAAAATAATCTTCACCTCTTTCATCTGTAATGATAATAAATAAATGATTGTGAATTTGATTAATTATCGATAATGATGGGAAGATATGACCACCCGTGCCACCAGCAGCTATCATTATAGTATTTTTATGAATTCTGTTGTTCATTATTTTTATTCTCGTAAAGTTTTTCATTTAAAGTCTCAAATGAAATATTTTTTCTGGTTAAAGACAAAAGAATTCCAGCTGTAATAGCTGATGCTAAAATTGACGATCCACCATAGGATAGAAAAGGTAAGGTCATACCTTTAGTGGGAATAAGATCTGTGTTACTTGCCAAATGTATTAATGATTGAAAGCCAAATTGAAAAGCAAGACCACTTATGGAAAGAACAAAAAACAAATTATTAATTTTTAGAGTATACAAAAATGATCTTAATATAATTAAACAGTATATTGTTATAATTACACAACATATTAAAACACCGTACTCTTCAGCAGCTACTGCAAAAACAAAGTCAGAATGTGCATCTGGCAAAGACTTTTTGTAAAAACCTTCTCCTGGCCCTTTCCCCCAAAAACCACCTGATTCAAATGACTGTAGTGATTTTGAAACTTGATATGCTTTGCCTTCAATAAAGTTATCAATTCTTATTTTAACATGGGTAAAATTTTGGTAAGCAAATATCATAAATATTGGAAAAGCTAATATAAGAAGTAAAATAATCATAAGAGGTATTCCAGTAATAAACAGTTGAAAACCCCAAGTAAAAATCATAATAATTGTCATACCTAAATCTGGCTGTAGTAATAAAAGAGTTGATATGATTATTATTGAAGTAATTGACCACATCCAAGCTGCAGACATTGATTTTTCAACCCATAGACTTAAAATCCATGCATTAAATATTACAAAAAATGGTTTACATACTTCACTTGGTTGAAAGCTAAAACCTCCAATATAAAACCATCTTTGAGCACCTTTTATCCTCTCTCCTTCAATCAAAATAAATAGTAATAAACTAATACAAATAAGAAGCCCTAATATGCAAAAAACCTTAATTTGTTTTTCATTCAAAATTGAGAAAAATATTATAATTGGAATACTTAGTGATCCGTATAATAAATGTCTAATTGTAAAATGATGTGACGATATATTAAGGCTTTCAGCTAAATGTTGACTTGAAGCCATAACTAAAAATATACCAAAAATTATTAAAGTAAAAAAACATGTCAGCATATATCTGTCTATTGTCCACCACCAAAGTGCCATGTTAGATCTATCTGAACGTGTTATTTTCATTTAGATTACACCTTGTTCAATTTGCTGTTTTATAATTTTTTTAAATTGATTACCTCGATCTTCAAAGTTTTTAAATTGATCAAAACTTGCTGCTGATGGAGATAGTAAAATTACATAATTTTTTAATTTCGACATTTTACTTTTTTTAATGGCTAGTATTGTTGCCTTTTCTAACGTGATACATTCGTTTATCAGAATGTTTTCATTAAATTTTAAAATTTCTTCTGAAAAATACTTTGTTGAATTTCCTATTAAAAAAACCTCTATAACTTTATCCAAAAAATTCTTGGCTTGACCTATCCCATCATTTTTTGGTTTTCCACCCACTATCCAAAATATGTTAGTATATGATTTTAATGCAGCAGCGGTAGATTCGCCATTTGTTGATTTACTGTCATTAATAATTTTAAAATTGCTAGAAGTATATAAAGGTTCCATC
>CABYBQ010000039.1 GCA_902517275.1 uncultured SAR116 cluster alpha proteobacterium | reverse complement strand
CAGAAATCGAAATTAAATTACTTCAATTTATGAAAAAAAAATATAATCACGTATCTAATGAAAGACTTGTCAGTGGATCAGGTATTGAAGAAATATTTAATTTTATCCGTGTTAATAATGGATTGAAGCCAAGCACTTTGAAAGCTCCAGAAATTGGTGAAAAAGCGTTAGAAGGAGATTTGCAAGCCAAAGAAACCGTGAAATTACTATTTAGTATTTTAGGAACTATAGTATCAAGTGTAATCTTGATAAATGGTACTCAAAGTGGAGTAATTTTATCTGGTGGAATTACTCCAAAATTAAGAGAAATTTTGAGTATAAGTGATTTTGAAATTAATCTGTTAAATAAAGGTCGTAGACATGATTATGTAAAAAATGTTCCTATCTGGTTAACTGAAGATAATAATAATGGATTATATGGAGCTCTAAACGCAATTAATAATCCGCATTATATAGATAAATTAATTGTCAAAGGGTAGTATTTGTTTTTAAAATCTGATTAGAAAATTAAAATTTTCAATTATGTGGAGATTAATTTGTTAACAAAAGAACTAATATCATTTTTAAAAAAATTTGATACACCCACCATTTCTAACGCCTTAGACATATATAGAGGTTCAAGGTCTGCTGATGGATATACCAAGTATCCATTCGTATCAGCAAATCCAAGATTAGAGCCTATAGTTGGAATTGCAAGAACAGCAAAAATAAAAGCATCAACTTTACCAGTTCTGTCGCCTGAAAATGTTAAATCAATAAGGCTTAGTTACTATGAATATATAAGTAAGAAATCTGAACAATATCCCGATGCATCACCTGTTTGTCTTATTGAAGATTTAGACTGGCCTAATCCAATAGGATCATTTTGGGGTGAAGTAAATGTTTCTCTTCATAAAGGGCTGGGTGTAGCTGGAACAATTACAAGTGGTTTGCTAAGAGATTTAGATGCAATAGACAAAAACTACCAAGTTCTTGCTAATGGAATTGGGCCTAGTCATGCTCATGTACATGTTCTTGAATATGGTTCATCTATAAATGTTCATGGTCTAAATATAAGCGATGGCGAAATAATTCATGCAGATCAACATGGGGCTGTGATAATTCCAGATGAAGCTATATCAATGATAAAAAATGGAATTAATCATATGACAAAAAAAGAAAAGCATTTGATTGATGCCTCAAAAAAAGACAATTTTAATATTAATAAACTCAGAGAAGCATGGGAAAAAGCTGCAAATGAGAAATGGGAAGGATAAGATATGTTTGAGATAGATTCAAAAGCCAGAAGGCTTTCTCAATCAGAAAAAAACCAATATTTAAACGAAGGTTACGTCACGGGATTACCCGTTTTTTCTGAGAGTGCAGTGAAGGATCTTCACAATTGGTATAATGAATTAAGTTCAAAGTTACCCGATCATATTGATATAAATAAAACCAATATGTGGCATAAAGCTAGTAAAAAATTTCATGATCTATGTAGAACATCAACCATACTAGATTATGTTGAAGATCTTTTAGGACCAAATTTTGTCCAATGGGGTGGACAGTTTTTTAGCAAAGAACCAAAAGATGGATCTGTTGTTCCATGGCATCAAGATGCACAATACTGGCCTCTTAATCCATCTAATGCAGTAACAGTATGGCTGGCCGTATTTGACACAGACGAAGAAAATGCTGCCATGAAAGTAGTCTCAGGAAGTCATAAGGTAGGAAGATTTGTTCATAATAAAAATAAGGCAAAGAATCTAGTATTAGATCAAGAAGTCTCATTTGATCAATTAGATCAATCAAAAATTGTATCTCTAAATTTAAAAG
Organism: uncultured SAR116 cluster alpha proteobacterium; assembly: GCA_902517275.1. Taxonomy (GTDB): domain Bacteria; phylum Pseudomonadota; class Alphaproteobacteria; order Puniceispirillales; family Marisalimonadaceae; genus Marisalimonas. The sequence goes on along the minus strand of CABYBQ010000039.1, from coordinate 4,297 downwards.
CGGGTCAAATATCTCTTCATAATGATGCATTACTCCATGGTTCAGAGGCAAACAATTCAAATAGAAGAAGGTGTGGAGTTACAATGAGATTTTCTCCTACAAATGTTAAAGGAGATTTAAAAACTTGGCCTTTTTTTGAGACGCAACTTGCAAGAGGTATTGACGAATATAAGTTGAACCCTACAGCTCAAATTCCTAGAGGTGAAGCGACACCATTAAAAATGTTTTCATTTTCTCACGAATTTGAAAATCAATGGTAAATCATACACATTCTAACATTTCAATATCTTGACCACTCTTTAATCTTTTAAGACCAATTGACTTTACTTTAATTTCATTTCTTGCTGTCATCCAAGCATCACTAGAAATTAGAATTTGATTTGCATCTGACATGTCACAAATATTAAAAGCTACATTCACTGTCTTGCCGAGTATATCAAATTGTACAGTTTTGGTTCCAACTGTTCCTGCGACTAGAGAGCCTGAGTGAACACCTAGGTGTAAATCCCAAGGCATTGATGCTGAATTGGCAATTTCCCTTAACTTATAAGAACAATCAACACATGATTTGACCGGTGAAATTGTATGTGATGAAAGCCCAGCAACTGCTACTATAGCATCCCCAACAGTCTTAATTTTTTCTAATCCAAATTCTTGAAAAGCATTTTCAAAACTCTCAACAAGACTTTGCAAAGTCTCCACAACTAATTCAGGATTATTTTTCTCACAAAAAGATGTAAATCCAACTAAGTCACAAATTAGAATTGCAACATCATCATATCTTCTTGACCTTACTTTTCCTGATGATTGCAATTCATTAGCAACAGAGGTAGGCATTACAGTTTTTAATATTTGCTGAGAGCGTTTTTTGTCTGTTTCAACTCTGTCTAAATAATTTTCTTCTGTATCTCGTAATCTTTTTTTCTCTAGACTAGCTCCTACTCTGGCCTTCAATAACGTCCCATTGAAGGGTTTAGTAATAAAATCATCAGCTCCATTTATTATACATTCTGCTGCAGTTTCAACTTCATCTGATGCAGTTACCATTATTACAGGTATTGACCTTTGTAATGGGTCACCTTTTAAGTATTTAAGAACTTCAAGGCCACTCATGTCTGGCATCATTAAATCTAAAAGGATTAAATCAAATTTATTTTCAGTTGCCATTTGGAGCGCAGTTTTACCTCCTTCTGCAGAAAATATATTTTTATAACCATCTTTCTTTAATCTTCTTTCAAGTGTGTATCTATTATCTTCAATATCATCAACAATCAGAATATTTGCTTCTTCTTTATTAATCATCTCAATTTCCTAACTGCTTAGAAATTTTTGATAATAATCTATCAATATCTACAGGTTTAGTGTCATAATCATTACACCCACTTTCTAGTGCTCTTTTTTTGTGTTCTTCCATCGCGTGAGCTGACAAAGCTATAATTGGAATAGATTTTAGTTGATCATTGCCTTTTATATGCTTAGTAGCAGTCCAACCATCCATTTTAGGTAAACTTAAATCCATTAAGATTAAATCTGGTTTTTCGGAGGACGCCATTTCAACGCCTTGCTCACCATCTACAGCAACAACAATATCGAAACCCTTTCTTTTTAGCCGTCTTGACAACATGTAAACATTATCTTCATTATCTTCTACATACAAAATTTTGGTCATTTTTTATCTCCATTATCTGAAGAAGCTTTTAAAACATTGCCAACTTCGTTAACTATTGATGATAATGTATCATCACTTTTTTCAAGAATTTTTTGCGTTTCGCCTGACAAAAATTTTCTTTCATCGTCACTTAAGTCCGCTCCCGTTAAAACCAAAATAGGAATTGAGCTTAATTCAGTTTCCCTAATTGCCTTTAAAAACTCAAAACCATTCATTATAGGCATCATTAAATCTAATAAGATTAAATCTGGCTTTATCTCTTCTTTTTCTAACACTGACATTCCAACACGACCATTCTCAGCTTCAATGATTTTTACATTTTGTTTTTCTAAAATTTCTCTAATCGTAAATCTTAAACTATCATCATCTTCAATAAGACAAATTTTTAAATTTTCTCTGTCACCAATTAAGTTTCTAATTGATTTCATCAAGTATTCTTTTTGAACAGGTTTGGACAAAAAGTCTGCCGCTCCGAGAGAAAATCCTTTATTTTTTTCATCTAAAATTGATGCCATAATTACTGGAATATTTGCTACTTTAGGATCAGCTTTTAAAGTTCTTAATACTGACCAGCCATCCATTTCTGGCATGAGAATGTCTAGTGTTATTACGTCTGGATTAAGATCTCTTGCCAAACGAATACCCTCTTTTCCATTAGGTGCAATTACTACTTTATAGCCTTCTTTGAGCAATTGTCTTTTCATTAACTCACTTACTGTAGGATCATCATCTATGATTAAAACAGTTTTTCCCGAACTATTTTCTAATGAAACAACGTTTTCTATGAGTGAGCCTGTTTGCTGATTCAAATTTTTAACTAAATCTGATGCTCCAATAAAATCGGCAAGAAAGGTAGCAGTAAACGTTGTACCTTTTCCTAATTTGCTGTTAACAACAACATCTCCACCCATCAAAATTGCTAATTGTTTTGAAATTGTAAGTCCTAATCCAGTTCCACCATATTTTCTAGTAGTTGAACTGTCAGCTTGAACAAATGAGTTAAATAATCTAGCCATTTGCTCAGCAGACATTCCAATACCTGTATCACTGACGTCAATTGAGATTAAATCACCACCAGTTTGGGTAATTTTATTAACTCCAACAGTTATTTTTCCTTTTTCTGTAAATTTACAAGCATTAGAAATTAAGTTTAAAACTACCTGTTTAACTCTAGTTTGGTCAGCAGTAACAAAATCTATATCTGTTTTATAATCGATTACCAATTCATTATCATTTTTTTGTGCAAGTGGTGAAGATGTTTTCATAACATCATCTAATATTTGACTTAACTCAAATGTTTCATTGAATAACTCGACCCTGCCAGCTTCAATTTTTGATAAATCTAAAACATCATTAATTAGAGTTAGAAGATGTTTTCCTGCATTGAAAACTCTGTCTAATGGTTCTTCAAAATCATCTAACCCATCATCTGCTGCATCTTCTTTTAACATTTCTGTTAAACCAATTATTGCATTTAAAGGTGTTCTTAGTTCATGACTCATATTTGCCAAAAATTGACTTTTAGTTTGATTTGCTGCGTTTGCTTTTTCTCTTGCTACATCTAATTCAGTGATAGTCTTATTTAACTCTTCTTCACGTTTTTTGAGTTCAGTTATGTCAGAAAATATTGTAAAAACTCCACCATCATCTAAACGTCTATAAGTAGCTTGCCAATAAGTTCCATTGTAAAATCTTGGAGTTTCAACTGTCATTGATCCTTTCAAATCTTTTCGGCTATCTTTGATTGATTTAAAAAACTCCTTTTTTTGTTCTTGGTTATCAAAATCAAAAAAATCATACTTTTCCCATGCTTTTGTTTGTTCTTTATAGGTAATACCTGGTTGATAAGTATCTATCCCAGCTCCTTTATGAATATCAAAAGCCAATGTATTTCTCATTGCCAATGTGTCATCCTTATTCCATAAAGAAATTCCATGAGGCATACTATTTAATGCATCAGTCATTCTTTTTTCGGTTTCTCTAATTTGTTCTTGTGCAAGTTTTATTTCTTGATCTTTTTCTTTCATTTCTGAAATATCAGAATAAACCTGTAAAAAACCTCCATCAGGTAACTTCGTATCACTTACTAGCCAAGTAGTGCCGTTTGTAAATGCTAGTTCATACATATGATTTTTGGATGATTTTGTAGCTACTCTTCTTTGAGTGTAAAATTGTTCAGCCGACATTCCCTCTGGAATATCAACTAAGCCTATCTTCTCAACATTATCAATCATATCTTTTCTTAAAATTCCTGGCTTTAAATCAAAATTAAGATCTTTTTGAACATCTCTTGCAGTTTTATTGCCTACTACTAATCTATGATCTTTATCCCAGAGTAAAATTGCATTTGGTGTCACTTCGATTGCATCACTTAACTGTTTCAAAGAAGCTTCTCTACTTTTAATATCAGTTATATTTGACAAAATTGAGAACACACCTCCATCAGGTAACCTAGTTGAAGTTGATTGCCAGATTGATCCATCATAAAATGGAGGTGTTTCTGTAGTAAAAACTCCTTTAAATTTTTTTCGTTTTTCAATTGCATTCTTGTAATAAGAATGCTCATCAGACTTTTTATCAAAAATTAAAAATTTATTTTTCTTAGATTGACGCATATAATCTTCATAA
>CABYBQ010000038.1 GCA_902517275.1 uncultured SAR116 cluster alpha proteobacterium | reverse complement strand
CAGATTGATAAATTGGAAGAGCGAATATTCAAAATAAGTAAAACTGATTTCAATATAGGTTCTCCCAAACAGTTAGGAGAAATTTTATTTGATAAGATGAAAATTGAAGGTGGCAAACGTTCAAAAAATGGCTCCTGGCAAACAAGTGTTGAAATATTAGAAAAGATTTCTGATATGGGATACGAAATTGGAGACTTTATTTTGAGTTGGAGACATTTTTCTAAACTTAAAAGCACTTACACGGATGCATTAGTTGAACAAATAAACTTTAAAACTCATAGAGTTCATACTAACTATTCTATGGTTGGAGCGAGTACAGGCAGACTGTCTTCTTCAAATCCAAATTTACAAAATATACCAATTAGAACTGAAGAAGGAAGATTAATTAGAACAGCTTTTGAACCAAAACAGGGCTTCAAATTAGTTTCAATGGATTATTCTCAAATTGAATTAAGGTTGATTGCTCATATTGCAGATGAAAATAAGATGTTGGATGCATTTAATGATAATTTAGATATTCATGCTGATACTGCTTCTAAGGTGTTTGGTATACCAATAAAAGAAATGACTTCAGAGTTTAGAAGAAAGGCAAAGGCTATTAATTTTGGGATTATCTATGGTATTTCAGCATATGGTCTTGCAAAGCAATTGAAATGTTCTGCAAATGAAGCAAAGGATTTTATTAGTTCATACTTCTACAGATTCCCAAGAATTAGAGATTATATGGAACAAATTAAGTCTAATTTAGATAGTGATGGCTATGTAGAAACTTTATTTAATAGACGTGTTTATATTAATGATAGTAATTCTAAAAATCAAAAGCTGAGAGGGTTTGCAGAAAGGCAAGCTATTAATGCTCCTATTCAAGGTACTGCAGCGGACATTATTAAATTGGCGATGATTAAAATTCATAAACAAATACTAAATAAAAAAGAAATTTCTATGCTTATGCAAGTCCATGATGAGTTAGTATTTGAAATTAGAGAAAAAAATATTGAAGAATTTACTAATGTTATATTACCCATAATGGAAACTGCCAACTTACCAATGGTACCTTTGAAAGTTAACTTAAAAGTAGATGTAGGTGTTGGAAATAATTGGGCTGAAGCTCATTGAATATATTATTTAACATAAATTAACTTAATTTAGCCTTGAATAAACCTAAATTTTCTCATCAAATAATCTTAAATAAATAATTATTTTTTTAAATATAGGTGAAATAATGAGTGAAAAAATAATACTTGTTGATGATGATAGTAATATTTTAGCATCTGTTTCCCTTGCCTTAAGGGCAGAGGGTTGGTCAGTTGAAACTTATAATGATAGTGAACAAGGACTTGTTGCATTACAAAGAAACTCTCCGGATATAGCTGTTTTAGACATTAAAATGCCAAAAATAGATGGTATGGAACTTTTAAAACGTCTAAGGGCTTCTAATGATGTACCAGTTATTTTTTTAACTAGTAAAGATGATGAAATAGACGAAGCAATTGGTCTTAGAATGGGTGCTGATGACTACATAACTAAGCCATTTTCGCAAAAACTACTGATAGAAAGAATAAGAGCAGTCCTTAGAAGGACTTTATTTAAAAATTCAGATTCATCAGATAAAATGATCCAAAGAAATGACTTGTCCCTTGATCCAGACAGGCATCTTTGTAAGTGGAAAGGACAAGAGATAAGGCTGACTGTTACAGAATTTTTAATACTTTATACATTAGCACTTAGACCAGGATTAGTAAAAAATAGAGATCAACTTATAGACACAGCATATGGAGAAACTATATATGTTGATGACAGAACTATTGATAGTCATATAAAGAGAATGAGAAGAAAATTTAGAGTTTTTGATAAAGATTTTGATTGTATTGAAACTCTATACGGTGTTGGGTATAGGTATAGAGATGTATAAAAATTGAGAAAGTTTTTTAGAATTATAAAGAGATTATATTTTCCTCTTAAAATGAGAATATTATTTATAATTTTGTTACCAGTTTTATTATATCCCATCATTATAATTTACTTCAACAAGTATCAAGAAATTTTGATTAAATCTGAGTTTGCAGCTATAGAAAGACAAGGTCTTACTCTTACAAAAGCACTTGCGTTGGCAGAAAATCAATATGGCCTAATTCAAAATAATCAAATCTCTAGTCCTGCGTTACAAAGCCTTATTCCTAAAGTTGATTATGGATCTAATATTAGAGCAAGACTTTTCAATATATACGGTAATTTAATAGCCGACACAAAAGCAAGCATGAAATATAGTCCATTTGTTAAAGTAAGCCCATTACCATCCGTAGATAAGGATTTTTCTTTAAAAACTTATTTCACTGACTTTGTCTTTTTATTTTCAAATATTATATCCAAACCACTAAATCTACCACTTTATGTTGATAATACAGAATTTTCGTTTGAAGATTTTCCAGAAGTTATCATGGCTCTGAGAGGTGAAAATAGAAAAGTGCTCAGGCAAGATAAAAATGGAAATTTATTTTTATCAGTTGCAATTCCTATCAAAAATATTCGTATGATTAGGGGCGCTGTTCTTCTATCAGTTTCGGGCAATAAAATAGAAAAAGAATTAGTAGACTTGGAAACTGAACTTTTTAAAGCATTTGGGTTAATTTTATTAGCTACCATTACTCTTGCTCTTTATTTTGGAAGATCAATAACTAACCCTATAGTAAAGTTATCAAATGAGGCTGATAAAATAGCAGAAGACAAAATGATGAAAACTTTTAATCTAAGTGAATTTAGATTTAGAAAGGACGAAATAGGTAAACTAGCGCGATCATTTTTTAAAATGACTAATGAATTACAAAAAAGAATAGATCATATAGCAGAATTTGCCGCGGATGTCGCACATGAGTTAAAAAATCCCATAACATCTGTTAGGTCTGCTTCAGAAACAATTAGTAAAGTAAGAAGCGTAAGTGAACAGAAAAAATTAATAAAGGTTATCCAAAATGATGTTGAAAGAATTGATAGATTAATTAATGATATTTCTGCAGCTTCAAGGCTAGATTCAGAATTATCTAGAATAGAAATGAAAAAAATAGATATTTCGAATCTACTTCAAACTTTGGTTGATGTAAGATCATCTACAGTTAATTGTAATATAAATTTTTTAAAATATTCCGAAGATATGTATATTTTTGGTAATGAAAATAAGATTGCGCAGGTTTTTGATAATTTAATACAAAATGCGGTTTCTTTTTCAACTGATAAACAGATTATTAATATACGTTTAGAAAAAAGCTTAGAACATGTTATTATTCTAGTTGAAGATAGTGGTCCAGGTTTCTCAAATGGATCTCTAAATAAAGTTTTCGATAGATTTTATACAGATAGACCTAAAAATGAAAAGTTTGGAAATCATTCTGGTTTGGGTTTATCCATTTCAAAACAAATAGTCCTAGCGCATGGAGGGACTATTGAAGCTTTAAATAGATTTAACCAAAAGAATGAATGTGTTGGAGGTAGTGTTAAAGTCAGTTTTCTAGAAATATAAAAGCATAAAAAAATAAAAAGTAATAAATTCACAGTTTTCAAAAGATTGTTAGAGTGTTATAGAAGTATAAAAATTTATAAGGATTATTATGAAAGATTATTCAATATCAGATATTAGCCTTGCCAAATGGGGGAGAAAAGAAATATCAATTGCTGAGACAGAGATGCCAGGATTGACTGCTTGTAGAGAATTATATGGAAAAGAACAACCATTAAAAGGAACTAGAATAGCAGGCTGTTTACATATGACTATACAAACAGCGGTTCTTATTGAAACTTTGGTAAGCCTTGGAGCAACTGTTAGATGGGCTAGTTGTAATATATTTTCAACACAAGATCATGCTGCATCGGCTATTGCTGAACAAAATATTCCAGTTTTTGCTAAAAAAGGTGAAACTCTAAAGGAATATTGGGAATATGTTGATAAAATATTTACATGGTCTGAAAATACGTTTGCTAATATGATTCTAGATGACGGTGGAGATGCCACACTTTACATAATTTTGGGAGCTAAAGCTGAAAGTGGAGAAAAGGTGCTTGCGTCTCCAGCTAATGAAGAAGAAGAGGCGCTTAAAGCCCAAATTATGTCTAGACTTAAATCTTCTCCAGGTTGGTTTACTAAGGTCAAAAACAGTATTAAAGGAGTAACTGAAGAAACAACGACAGGTGTTTTAAGATTATATCAGATGGCTGAAAAGGATGATCTTCCCTTTCCAGCAATAAACGTAAATGACTCTGTAACAAAATCTAAGTTTGACAATCTATACGGATGTAGAGAATCTTTAGTTGACGGTATTAGAAGGGCTACAGATGTGATGTTATCCGGTAAAGTAGCTGTAGTAGCTGGGTTTGGTGATGTTGGTAAAGGTTCAGCGGCATCCCTTCGTCAGGGTGGAGCAAGAGTAATTGTAACAGAGATTGACCCAATTTGCGCATTACAAGCTGCAATGGAAGGTTATGAAGTGTGTTCAATGGAAGAAGCTTGCCCTAGAGGAGATATTTTTGTAACTGCAACTGGTAATAAAGATGTTATTACAGTTGATCACATGAGAGATATGAAAGATAGAGCTATAGTTTGTAATATAGGTCATTTTGATTCTGAGATACAGGTTGAATCATTGCAAAATATGAAGTGGTCAGAAGTTAAACCTCAAGTGGATGAAGTTGAGTTTCAAGATGGTAAAAGACTAATTGTATTAGCAAAAGGAAGATTAGTTAATTTGGGTTGTGCAACTGGGCACCCTAGCTTTGTAATGAGTGCTTCATTTACCAATCAAGTCTTAGCACAGATTGAAATTTGGCAAAATTCTACAAAATATGAAAATAAGGTCTATACGTTACCAAGACATCTAGATGAAAAAGTCGCTACATTACATTTGGAAAAAGTAGGGGCGACTTTATCTAAATTATCAAATGAGCAAGCTGATTATATTGGTGTTCCAGTTCAAGGTCCTTTCAAATCTGATAATTATAGATATTGAGCATGAAGGCATTATCAGAAATTATTGTCCAATCTGAAAATGAAATGAAAAATATTGGTGGTTTGATATCAAGATTATTAAAAGCTAACGATCTAATTACTTTTGAAGGTGATTTGGGAGTTGGTAAAACTTTTCTATGTAAGTCTATTATAAACAGTATTACAAATATAAAAGAAGTACCAAGTCCAACATTTAACCTCGTTCAAACTTATCCTTTGAATAAGGTTATAGAAATATGGCATTGTGATTTTTATAGAATTAATAACTTTGAAGAAGTTGAAGAAATCGGTGTCTTTGAAGATCTAAAAAAAAAATTATTTTGCTAGAATGGCCAAGATTTAATTTAGAAATTAAAAATTTGGACCCCTTAAAAATTACTATCTCTTTTATTGGTGGCAATGAAATGCAATTTTCAGAATTAAGAAAAATTTCATTATTTGGATCTGTAAACTGGTTTAATAGGATAAAAGAGCTTTCCTTAAAGTTGGATATGACTAAATGAGAATGAATTTTGTTTTTTATGATTTGGAGACTACAGGAAGAAATTCTACTTGGGATCAAATTATTCAAGTTGCCGCAATCTTAGTCGATAAGGATTTTAATGAGCTTGAAAGATTTGAAGATAGATGTCGTTTAAGATCAGGTTTGGTTCCCGAACCTGGTGCTTTATTAATTAATAAAACATCAATAGAGATGTTAAACAATGTTAATTTGTCACATTATGGTTTGATAAAAAAGCTTCAGGATAAATTTAAAAAGTGGTCTCCAGCTATATTTATCGGATATAATACTATTTCTTTTGATGAAGAGTTTCTAAGAAAAACTTTTTTTAAATTACTTCTAGAACCATATATAACTCAATTTAATGGAAATAAAAGGGCAGATGTTTTAGGAATAACAAGATCATCTAAATATTATTATCCGGAATGTTTAGAAGTTGGTATGAATGAAAAAGGTAATCAAATATTCAAACTAGATAATTTGACTGAGTTGAACAAGATTATTCATAATGCACATGACGCTATGGGTGATGTAGAAGCTACTATGGAAATTACAAAAGTTTTACAAAAAAAAGCAAATATTATTTGGAATTCTGCTTTGAATAACAGTTCTAAAATTGATGTTGATAACTTTCTAATTAACAACAATATTGTTTGTATGGATGAATATTTTTTTGGTAAATTCAACACTCA
>CABYBQ010000037.1 GCA_902517275.1 uncultured SAR116 cluster alpha proteobacterium | reverse complement strand
TAACAAATAATAATAATGTATCTGAAAACTCACTTACTAAATTTATTACAAGTAGTGAAGATATAAATTTAAATCAAATCGCAAAAGCATGTTTAAATGGAGAGACTAAAGCCTCCTTATTTTATCTGGACAAAATTTATGAGAAATCAAATAGTAATATTATACTTATAAGGATGTTTAGTAAACATTTCAAAACTATTGAAAAGATTCTTTTATTAAGTCAAAATGGAAAGAGCTTTTCAAATACTATAGACAATATAAAGCCGCCTATTTTTTTTAAAGACAAGTCCTTTTTTCTTTATCAATGCAAGTTATGGTCATACAAAAATATTAGCTTAATTCAAAAAAGACTAATCGATCTTGAATTAAAAACAAAGACAGGTTTATATCCTGAAAAAACTCTACTATCTCAATTTATATTATCAGTCTCTGTGTTAGCTAAAAAAAAAGCTAGGACTTAATTTTTTTTAATACGTAATTGAATTCAGATAGGCTATTACATTCTAATTTTATATTTCCTTTTTCTTTTATGTTATCAAAATTAATCTTCACTTTAATACCAGTAATTTCTAAAATCTCCTTTTCTAATTCTAAAATGTCTAGATCGTTATTTTTAGATAAAGGTAATTTTTTATTTTGCTTCTTTACCAGTGTCTCAACCTGTCGTGACGATAAATTATTTTTATAAATTAATTCAAGAAAGCTGTCAGTATTGTTATGTCCAATAAGAGGTCTTATTTGACCAACAGTTAACTTTTCCTGTATTAGAAATTCTTTTGCTAAATCTGACAACGCCTGTAACCTTAAAATATTCGCAATATAAGGACGCGATTTACCTACCGCTTTGGAAATTCCTTCTTGTGTATAGTTATACTTTTCTATCAAAGATTGGTAACCTTCAGCCTCCTCTATTGGATTTAACTCCGATCTTTGAATATTTTCTACTAAAGAAAATTCGGCAATTCTTTCGTTGTCTATATCATCTCTTATAATTGAGGGTATTTCATGTATTTTGGCTAGCTGACAAGCTCTCCATCTTCTTTCTCCAGCTATAAGATAATAATGCTTTCTTTGATCGTCCCTAGTTTTTAAAATTATAGGCTGAATGACACCTTGTTCTTTAATTGATTTTGATAAAGATACTAGTTCTTTTTTGTCAAATATTTTTCTTGGTTGCCATGGCCCAGGTTGTATAAACTCTACAGGAACCATTTTATATTCTTCAGAAATATTTTCAGATAAAATTGATTTTTTCTCAAATTCACTTCCAAGTAAACTTGAGAGACCACTTCCTAATCCAATAGTTTTAGTAATTTTATTTTTTTTCATTGTAATTAGTTTCTTTATTTATAATTTCACCCGCAAGAGATGCATACGCTTGTGATCCAGGACAAGATATATCATACATTAAAACTGGTTGACCATAACTTGGGGCTTCAGAAACTCTAACATTTCTTGGAATAACAGTTTTAAAAACCTTGTCATTAAAATGATTTTTAACATCATTTGATACCATTTCGCAAATCTTGTTCCTTTTATCATACATAGTCAATAATATACCCTTTAATTCGATATCTTTGTTAAAATTACCTTTAACGAATTCTAACGTCTTGATAAGCTGCGACAGTCCTTCTAATGCATAATATTCTGTTTGTAACGGAATTATAAGACTTCTTGCAGCGCATAATGCATTTAATGTAAGCAACCCTAATGATGGCGGACAGTCTATAAAGATATAATCATAGCTACTTTTTATCTCATTTAATAAACTCTCAACCTTATACTCTCTTTCTTGTACATCAACTAATTCTTGTTCAAGAACAGACAAATTGGGCGATGTAGGAATTATATCAAGTTTAGGGATCATAGTAGATTTAATTGCACTATTAATATTTATTTTTCCACAGATTATAGAGTATAAATCCTTATCTCTTTCATTATATTTAACACCAAACCCTGTACTAGCATTACCTTGTGGATCAGAATCAATGATTAATGTTTTCTTATCACAAGCTGCCATAGCAGTAGCTAAATTGACGACAGTGGTTGTTTTGCCTACACCACCCTTTTGGTTCGCAACTGCAATAATTTGATTAAGCTTATTATTCATTCTAAGTGTTTAACATATTTCCTTTATTAATGTATAAAATTTTACCACATTTATCAGTAATCGATTGAAATTCATCAATAGAAAAATCTTGCTTTTGAGTTAAGTTTGAAATTTCTTGCCTATATGATTTACCTTTTAAAAACAACATCTTAGGAAACTTGTTTTTAGTTGAAGATTTGTTTATGAAAGCTTCTGCGTAATCTATCAACTTATTTAGTGGGGCTAAAGCTCTAGCAGTAATAAGTTCAACATCAAAGTATTCTAGATTTTCAATTCTACTGTTATGAACTGTAACATATGTTTCGGTGAGCATGCTAACTTCACGTAAAAAAGTACATTTTTTTGAATCAGACTCAACTAGATGGATTTTTTTGTGACCCATCATCGCTAATATTAAACCAGGAAAGCCTGCTCCCGATCCAAAATCAATTACATTTCCTTTAAACTCTTTTGTGATGTTATATAATTGTGCCGAATCCAGAAAATGTCTTTCCCAAATATTTTCTATAGTGTTTTTACTAATTAGATTAATAGAGTTTTGCCATTTGATTAATGTTTTATGAAAAATAATAAATTTTTCGTATGTTTCACGTGAAACATTTTGAAAAAAACAAAACTCTTTATAGGAATTAATCTTCATTAACAGTTTTTAACGCGTTTATTTTTTTTATATGCCTAAGAAGTAATAAAGTTGCAGTAGGAGTGAATCCTGGTAAATTTGATACTTGGGAAATAGTGGTCGGTTTTACATTCTTCAAAATATCTTTTGTTTCGTTGGACAACCCTTTGATTTGATTAAAATCAAAATTTGTTGGGATTTTTATCTTTGTTTCCTTTTTATATGCTTTAATATCTTCTAATTGTCTTTTCAAATAAACATTATATTTGGAATCTGTTTCTAACTGTTCGTGCAATTCTATTGGAATTTTTTTAAGCTTTGGCCATATATAAAATAAATCTTTTATCAAAAAATTCCCTGAGGACAAAATTTCTTTGGGTGATCTAGGTTTGCCAGTTCTAGTAGAAGGTAAGTTATATTTTTTTAATTCACTAGGCTTAGAAACTAAACTGTCCATCATTTTATTTGCTTTATCAAGATCTTCCTTTTTTTTAAGCCAAAATTTTTCTCTTTCAAAGTTAACAACCCCAAATTTAATTCCTTTATCTGTTAGACGTTGATCTGCATTATCAGAGCGTAGAAGCAACCTATATTCAGCTCTAGAAGTGAACATTCTATATGGTTCTGGCGCCCCCCTTGTAATTAAATCGTCGATCATTACACCGATATATGCTTCGGATCTATCTAAAAAAAACCATTTAGGATTATCACTCAAATTAATTGATGCATTTATTCCTGCTATTAAACCTTGAGCCGCTGCTTCTTCATAGCCAGTAGTTCCATTTATCTGGCCAGCAAAAAATAACCCTTTTATTGATTTTACTTCCAATGTGCTTTTTAAAGCTCTAGGATCCATGTAATCATATTCAATTGCATAACCATATTGTTCGATAACTGCATTTTCTAATCCGTTTATCGTTTTTAAAAATTCTCTTTGAACTTTTTTTGGTAGACTTGTTGAAATACCATTTGGATAAACTAAAGGACTATCTAAGCCCTCTGGCTCAAGAAAAATTTGGTGAGAATTTTTTTCATTAAATCTATGAACTTTATCTTCAATACTTGGACAATATCTAGGGCCTGAACCCTGAATTGAGCCTGAAAAAACTGGGGACAAGTTAATGTTTTTAGATATTATATCGTGCGTAGAGTCATTAGTTCTTGTCATACCACATTCAATTTGTTGAACATTTATTTTATTATTCATGTATGAGAAAGGTGTTGGAACAGGGTCTGCAGATTGCATTTCTACTTTTTCCCAATTGATAGTATCTTTTTTTATTCGAGGAGGAGTACCAGTTTTCAATCTTCCAATAGGTAGTGTTAACTGCCTAATTTTTTTTGATAAAATATCAGAAGATCTGTCACCAATTCTACCGGCAGCAATTCTTTCATTGCCTATGTGAATTATTCCACCTAAAAAAGTTCCTGTGGTTAAAACAACAGACTTGGCCTTATAGACTGTATTATCCTCCAATATGACACCATTAATTTGACCGTCATTAACTTTAATATCTTTTATAGTACCTTCTATAATAGATAAATTCACTTGAGACTCTAAAAGTTGTTTTACAGAGGCTTTATAGAGCTTTCTATCAGCCTGTGATCTTGGGCCATGAACGGCAGGGCCTCTCGAACGATTTAACATTCTAAACTGAATACCGGATAAATCTATCGCTTTTGCCATTAGCCCATCAAGAGCATCTATTTCGCGCACTAAATGACCTTTTCCTAGCCCCCCTATTGCTGGGTTGCACGACATTTCTCCAATTTTTTTAGTGTCCATAGTAATAAGAGCTGTATTTGCACCCATTCTAGATGAAGATGATGCAGCTTCTATGCCAGCATGACCTCCCCCAATAACTATAACGTCTAAACACTTCATATCTTTCCTAAATTCACTTTCCTATACAGAAATTATTGAATATATCGTCTAAAATCTCTTCAACGTCAATAATATTAGTTATTTTTCCAATTTCTGTAGCAGCAATTCTTAAATCTTCTGCAGCTAGTTCTGGATTTTGAGTCAGGTTTATAGTTGAAATTTGTTTAAGGGCAGTAACAGCTCTTTTTACGCCTTGAACATGTCTTTTTCTAGTTAATAATACGTTATCTTTGGGAGCTAAGGTTTTTAAGTAATCAACAATTATCTTTATTAATTCTTTTACTCCTTTATGTTTTTTTACAGAGATTTTGGGCCAATCATCTTTAAGATGTTTTCTTAAATCTGATTTAGTATGAACTAATATTTTTTTTGCTCCAGATTTCAGTTTCGGAATAGAAAAATCTCCACAATCAGATAAAATTAAAATTATATCAGATGCCTCAGCTTTCTGTAATGCTCTATTAATACCAATTTTCTCAACATTTGAGTTTGTTTTTCTTAACCCTGCAGTATCATTTAATATAACCGGAAAACCCTCAAAATCTAATGACGCTTCTAAAACGTCTCTTGTCGTTCCCGCTTCTTCTGTAACTATAGCTATTTTTTTATTTGATAAATAATTGATTAAGGAACTTTTACCTACGTTGGGCTTGCCTAAGATAGTAATTGTAAAACCATTTCTAATTCTTTCACCATAATTGCTGGCCTTAATAGAAACTTTCATTTCTTTGACTAAATATGATAATTTCTTTTTGAAAATAACTTCAGTTTCTTGAGGAAGTTCTTGATCTGAAAAATCAATCAGCGCTTCAAGTTTAGCTAGTAAAAGTATGACTTCATTTCTCCACAGTTTTAATTTTTCACATAAAGCACCCTCATAATATGAAATAGATAATTTAAACTGGGTCTCTGTTTCAGCATTTATTAAATCATTTATTCCTTCTGCTTGTGTTAAATCAATCTTACCGTTTAAAAAAGCTCTCTTTGTAAACTCGCCTCTATCCGCAATCCTAAACCTACTTATATTTGATAAACGGTCATATATCTTTTTTTCAACAATAATACTCCCATGCGTATGTATTTCAAAAATATCCTCTCCCGTAACCGATGATGGACCTGGGAAAAAAATTACTACCGCATCATCAATAATATTTTTATTTAAGTCATATAGCCTTCTTAATGACGCCACCCTTGGTTTTGGGGATTTAAATGAAAATATTTCTGGTATCTTTTTGGATGCCTCTCCAGAAATTCTTATTATTTTAACTGCACTTTTTTGGGCATTAGTGGCAGATGAAAAAATAGTGTCCAATTTATTTAAACTTTATTTCAAATTGTTTCACGTGAAACATACTATTTATTTATTCATTGCTCTAAAAAAATCTTCATTGGATTTGCTTTGCTTTAATTTATCAGACAAAAAATCCATTGCTTCCACAGGTCCCATTTGCATTAATATTCTTCTTAATACCCACATTCTGGACAAGGTGTCTTTTTGAACAAGTAGTTCCTCTTTCCTTGTACCAGACTTAGTTACATCAATTGCAGGGAAAGTCCGTTTGTCTGAAAGTTTTCTGTCTAAAATAACTTCACTATTTCCTGTTCCTTTAAACTCTTCAAAAATAACTTCGTCCATTCTAGAGCCTGTTTCAACTAATGCTGTCGCAATAATTGTGAGTGAGCCTCCATCTTCAATGTTCCTAGCAGCACCAAAAAATCGTTTAGGTCTTTGAAGTGCGTTCGCATCGACGCCTCCTGTTAAGACTTTGCCACTTGAAGGAATAACTGTATTATAAGCCCTAGCTAGTCTTGTGATTGAGTCTAGTAGAATCACTACATCACGTTTATGTTCAACTAATCTTTTAGCTTTTTCAATAACCATGTCTGTTACTTGAACATGTCTTGATGCTGGCTCGTCAAATGTTGAACTGATAACTTCACCATTGACTGATCTTTGCATATCTGTAACTTCTTCTGGTCTTTCATCAATTAATAATACAATTAAATAGATTTCTGGATGATTTTTTGATATTGCTTGTGCTACTGACTGAAGCATCATTGTTTTTCCGGTTCTAGGAGGAGCAACAATGAGACCTCGTTGACCTTTTCCCATAGGAGCAACCATCTCAACAACCCTGGTTGTTATGTCCTTGTTATTTGGATCAAATTCAGTTTCAAAATTTATTTTTTGTTGAGGATAAAGAGGGGTCAAATTGTCAAAATTAATACGATGCCTTACTGATTCTGGTAATTCAAAATTTATAGTTTCAACTTTCAACAAAGCAAAATATCTTT
>CABYBQ010000036.1 GCA_902517275.1 uncultured SAR116 cluster alpha proteobacterium | reverse complement strand
ATAAAAAAAAGATTTGGTTTGGTGGAGGTGGAGATTTAACTCCAACCTTTGAAGATTTTGAAGTTACTAAATTATTCCATCAAGATTTAAAAATTAGTTGTGACAGATATGATAACTCATATTATCCAAAATTTAAAAACTGGTGTGATGAGTATTTCTTTTTACCGCATAGAGAAGAGGCTAGGGGCGTTGGGGGTATTTTTTTTGATTATCTTTATAATGATAATTGGGAAAATGATTTTTCATTTGTTAAAGATGTTGGCAAAACATTTCTATCTTCGTATTCAAAAATAATAAAAAATAAACTTGAAAAAAAATTTAGTAAAAAAGAAAGGGATGCTCAATTAATAAAAAGAGGTAGGTATGTAGAGTTTAATCTTTTATATGACAGAGGTACAATTTTTGGATTAAGAACTGGCGGAAACACAGAAGCAGTTTTAATGAGTTTGCCTCCAAAAGTCTCTTGGACTTAGATATATACAAATAATTAATGTTCCAATTTTTCATCAGAGAAAATTTAGTTAAAAAAATTATTTTTCATAAAGAAAAACACTAGAAATCTTTTAAAAGAATGTTTATATAAATATCAATAATGACAGGGAGATATATGTCTAAAAAACCAAATAAAAAAAATGATGAAAGTAAAAGGGATTTTCTACTTGTTTCTACTTATGCTATGGCTGGGATAGGTGCCGCCTCATTCGTATGGCCTTTAATAGATCAAATGAACCCCGCTGCTGACACATTGGCTCTTGCATCAACCGAAATAGATTTATCTTCTTTAGAAGAAGGGCAAGCTATTACAGTTAAATGGAGAGGAAAACCAGTTTTTGTACGTCATAGAACTCCAGGCGAAATTAAAGATGCTAGGGAAGCATCCATGGATGATATGAGAGATCCAGAAAAAGACTCTGATCGAGTTACAAATGAGAAATACATTGTTCTAGTTGGGGTATGCACTCACTTAGGTTGTGTTCCACTAGGTCAAAAATCAGGAGATGTTAAAGGTCAATATGGGGGTTGGTTTTGTCCTTGTCATGGTTCGCACTATGACCATTCTGGTAGAATTAGAAAAGGTCCTGCTCCAACAAACTTGGCAGTACCTTCATATGAATTCTTATCAGATACTTTAATTAAGATTGGTTAATATTTTTGTTATCAGGAGTAATAAATGTCGAAGGCTAAGTTTAAAAACCCAGTAGTTAAATGGATTGACCATAGGTTACCTATATTTTCTTTTATGGATCACGAGTTAAATCATTATCCTACTCCCAAAAATTTAAATTATTTTTGGAATTTTGGATCTTTGGCAGGTATTGCATTGGTAACAATGATTATAACTGGGATTGTTTTATCTATGAACTATACAGCTCACGTGGATTATGCCTTTGATTCTGTTGAAAGAATAATGAGAGATGTTAATCATGGATGGCTTATTAGATATATACATATGAATGGAGCAAGCTTCTTTTTTATAGTTGTTTATATACACATTTTTCGCGGGCTCTATTACGGATCTTACAAAGCGCCTAGAGAACTTTTATGGATTTTGGGTGTGCTAATTCTTTTACTAATGATGGCTACAGCCTTTATGGGTTACGTTTTACCATGGGGACAAATGAGCTTTTGGGGCGCTACAGTTATAACTAATTTATTTTCAGCTATCCCATTAGTTGGAGAAAGTATAGTAACATGGTTGTGGGGAGGATTTTCAGTTGACAATTCAACCCTTAACCGTTTCTTTTCGCTTCACTTCGTTTTACCTTTTGTAATTGTTGGCGTTGTAATACTCCATCTTGTTGCTTTGCATAGATTTGGGTCGAATAATCCTATAGGAATTGATGTAAAAGGTACTCAAGATACACTGCCATTTAATCCTTATTACACTATTAAAGATTTATTTGGACTAGGTGTGTTTTTAACGATATTTGCGGCGGCTGTTTTCTTTTTTCCAAATTTTATGGGGCACCCTGATAATTACATTGAAGCTAACCCGATGGTGACACCTGCCCACATTGTACCTGAATGGTATTTTCTGCCTTTTTATGCAATCCTTAGAGCAATTCCTGATAAATTAGGAGGTGTTCTATTTATGTTTGGTTCTATCGCTGTATTATTTGTAATTCCCTGGCTAGACAGATCTTCGGTAAGGTCTTCCCAATTTAGACCAATTTTTAAGATCTTTTTTTGGATTCTTTTAGCCGACTGTGTGTTACTAGGATATTTAGGGGCAATGCCAGCAGAAGGTATTTATGTTATATTATCTAGAATAGCTACCGCTTATTATTTCTTTCACTTTTTAATTTTATTTCCATTATTACCTTACATTGAAAAAACAAAACCTCTACCGATATCAATATCCGAGCCAGTTTTGAGTGGTTCGTCTCCAGCTTCAGCTTTTGCTTTTAGGGAGAAGAAATAGATGAACGCAAAACCTTATTGGTTTAAAATTAAAAGGTTTATAATTCAATCTTGTACTATTTTATCCTTATTTTTTTCTTCTCAAATATGTTTTGCTGCTGGAGAGAAAATTACCTTCCCCAAGCTCGATTGGTCTTTTTCAGGCATCACAGGAACTTTTGATCGTGCGTCTCAGCAAAGAGGACTTCAAGTTTATAAAGAAGTTTGTGCGGGTTGTCATGGTATGAGACTTTTAGCTTACAGAAATTTAAAAGCAATTGGCTACAATGATGATGAAATTAAGGCTTTTGCCTCTGAAAATAGTGTTAATACTCTAAATGATGATGGAGAGGTGGTTGAAAGAGAAGCTAGACCAAGTGATAAATTTGTTTCCCCATATCCCAATGAGCAAGCTGCACGTGTAGCTAACGGAGGAGCTTATCCACCAGACTTATCATTAATAGTTAAGGCTAGGTCTGACGGTGCTAACTACTTACACGCTTTATTAACTGGTTACGTAGACGCTCCTGCTGAACAAAAAATTCCAGATGGAATGTATTATAATAAATATTATCCTGGAAAACTTATAGGTATGCCACAACCCTTATACGAAGATGGCGTTGAATATTCAGACGGAACTAAAGCGACACCAAATCAAATGGCTAAAGATGTAACAGCCTTTTTAGCATGGGCAGCAGAACCTGAAATGGAAGACAGGAAAAGACTAGGCATTTCAGTTATTTTATTTTTACTAGTGCTTACCCTCTTATCGTATTTAGCAATGAAGCAAATTTGGGCTCCTATAAAAAACAGATAAATTATTATAAATTAACCTTTAAAAATTTCAAAGTTCTGTCTAAAGCTACTTTAGTACTAGTTTGACAATACTGCTTCCTATGATCACAATTAAATCCATGGTCTGCTGGATACGTATATGTAATAACCCCTGGTTTGACTGATTTAAAAACTTCAACACTTTCAATTGGTATGCCATGATCTAATTCACCAAAATGCGTTAAAACTTTGCATTTAGGTTCAAGGTTTTTAAGTTTAGGAATATCACCGCCATAGTAGCACACAGAAGCTGACAAATTATTTGATTGGCAAGCCATTCTCCATGAAAGAGATCCACCCCAACAATAACCTATTATACCAACTTTACCTGCCGAAGACACGACTGAAATAGCAGCATCAATATCCTTGAGAGCATTTTTATCACATAATTCTTTTAATTTTCTTCCCTTATTTACACCATTTTCATTATATTCAAGTTCAACACTGTTTTCTATTCTATCGAATAATGCAGGAGCTATTGAAAGATAACCTTTACTTGCGTATAAATCAGTTATTTCTTTAATATGTTTATTAACCCCAAATATTTCTTGTAATATCACAATTCCGGCTATTGGTTTTTCTGAAGGTTGAGAAATATATGCTGAAAAAATATTGTTATCTTCTGCTTTAAGTTCTAAAAACTCGCCCATTGTTTAACTCCTATTAAACATTAAATCTAAAATGAAAAACATCTCCATCTTTTACAACATAATCTGCCCCTTCAACCCTCATTCGTCCTGCATCCTTTGCAGCTTGCTCACTTTTTAAATTTAAATAATCGTCACACGATATTGTTTCAGCCCTAATAAATCCTTTTTGAAAATCTGTATGTATTATACCGGCTGCCTCTGGTGCGGTGGAATTATTTTTTAAAGTCCAGGCTCTAGACTCCTTTGGACCGATTGTAAAAAAGGTTATTAGATCTAGTAATCTAAAACCAGTTTTAATAAGTCTGGACAGACCAGATTCTTTTAAATTTAAATCTTTAAGAAATTCATTTTTCTCGTTATCATCTAACATAGCTATTTCAGCTTCTATTGATCCTGATATTATGACTGCGTCACAATTTTCAACGCCAGCTTTGTCAAAAATAGTTTTTGTGTAACTATTTCCTTTGGCGGCATCATTTTCATTTACATTGCAAGCATATAATACTGGTTTTGATGTTAATAAATTAAAATTTTTAATTCTTTTTATTTTATCAAGAGTTAAATCAGTTAATCTTATTGGTTTACCATCTGATAAAAAAAATGATAATTCCTTCATCAGAAGCAGGTCATTTTTTGCATTAATATCATTAGATTTAGCTTTCTTAGATAAATTTTGAATTTGGCGATCAAGACTTTCTAAGTCAGCTAACATTAATTCTGTTTCAATAATCTCAGCATCTCTAAGAGGATCTATACTGTTTGCAACATGTGTAATATCTGCATCTTCAAAGCATCTTAATACATGAACTAAAGCATCAACTTCTCTTATGTGAGATAAAAATTTATTTCCTAAACCTTCACCCTTACTAGCTCCACTTACAAGTCCAGCTATATCTACAAATTGCATTTGTGCGGGAATTACCTTTTGAGATTTAGCTAATTCAGATAGTAATTTTAATCTACTATCAGGAACTGCTACTATACCTGTATTAGGTTCAATAGTACAAAAAGGATAATTTGCAGCTTCAGCTGATGCTGTCTCCGTGAGAGCATTAAACAAAGTTGATTTTCCGACATTTGGCAAACCAATAATTCCACATTTAAATCCCATTGAGCTATCCCTAAATTTTTTGCTTTAAAAACAATCTTTATTATTTATTAATAAAGATATATTTTTTGATATTTTATTAATTGTCTCGTCAACCCATTTGATTTTTTCGTCTGACGAAAAATCAGAAAGCACCCAACTTGAAATGTTTTCATTAGTTTTATTTTCAAATATTTTTGATGGTCGTGAAACACCCACTCTGATCCTATTGTAATCCTTGCCAACTAAGTGATCTATGCTTTTAAGGCCGTTATGTCCGTTATGTCCTCCGCCAAGTTTAGTTTTTATGCGACCTTGACACAGATCAATTTCGTCATGTATCACATATATTTTATTAATATCAAAATTATAGAAATTTTTAAATTCTTTAACTGCTATACCAGAATTATTCATGAAGGTTGTTGGTTTAATTAAGAAAATTATATTTCCATCAATTTCAGATTTTGAAAATTCAGAATGAAATTTTTTAATATATTTTGGAAAGTTATAAATATCTTTTATTGCATCTATAACCTTGAAACCTATGTTGTGTCTATTATTATCATAAGGTTTTCCAGGGTTCCCTAGGCCAACTATGAGAAACATTTTAAAGTTTACTAATCATTACTGTGTGACAGTTATCTCTAACTATCACTCTTGTTTTCTTCAGTATCTTCAGCAGTTTCCTCATTATCTATATCTTCATCTTCATCTGTATCACCTAAACCACCTCTAGGTGCAGCTATAGTTGCAACAGTGAAATCTCTGTCTGTAATTGTAGGGGTACAACCTTCTGGTAAACTTATTGAACTTATGTGTATTGTATGACCAACGTTAAGACCCTCTAAATCAACAGTTATTTTTTCAGGTATTGAAATAGCAGGGCAATTAAGTTCTACTTGTGCCCTAACTATATTTAGAACACCACCCAATTTTAATCCGGTACATTTATCTTCATTCAAGAATTCTACATTAATGCCTACAGCTACAGTTGCATTCTTGGTAACTCTCAAAAAGTCAACATGTTCTGCCTCTTCTGAGACAGGATGTTGCTGAATATCACGTGGTAACACAAAATGTTTTTCATTATTAACGTCAATGTTCATAAGTTGACTAAAAATACCAGGTTTATTCATTAATTGTCGCCAATTATTGGCATCTAAAGTAATCGGTATAGCAGATTGTTTGTTTCCATAAATAACTGCAGGAACTAATCCTGCACGTCTTGCAGCTCTGGCAGACCCCTTACCAACCTGACTACGAGCTACAGCTTTAATATCAATAGTTTCCATTAATTATCTCCTTCTAAAAGTCTTTTACCTCCAGGGGTGTAAAAGAATAAAGCATTCATAACGTTTTAATTAAAAAATATAAAGTAAATAATATAAAAATTATTCAAAAAGGCTTGATACGGATTGTTCAGTGTGGACTCGACGTATAGCTTCACCAATAATAGGTGCAATAGAAATTTGTCTTATATTACTAGATATGCGTACAGCTTCTGTTGCTTTTATAGAATCAGTAGTTACAAGCGAGGTTAAAGGGGAGTTACTAATATTACCTACAGCAGATCCAGATAACACTCCATGAGTAACATAAGCATCAACACTTAATGCGCCTACGTCAATTAAAGCCTGAGCAGCATTACATATTGTTCCTCCAGAATCAATAATATCGTCAACTATTATACAGTGATGATTTGAAACATCACCAATGATATTCATGACTTCTGATAAACCTGCTTTTTCCCTTCTTTTATCAATTATTGCTAAATTAGCATTTATTCTTCTTGCGATAGCCCTAGCCCTTACTACACCACCTACATCTGGGGATACAATAACTACAGGTTTGTTTTTATATCTACCTTCAATATCTTTTACAAATACTGGAGCTGCAAACAAATTATCAGTAGGTATGTCAAAAAAACCCTGTATCTGACCCGCATGTAAATCCATGGTTAAAATTCTATCTGCACCAGCTTTAGTTATTAGGTTTGCAACTAATTTTGCTGAAATGGGGGTTCTTGGGCCGGATTTCCTATCTTGTCTTGCATACCCATAATAAGGAATGACTGCTGTAATTCTTCTTGCACTTGCTCTTCGAAGAGCATCTAATGATACAAGCAATTCCATTAAATTATCATTTGCAGGATAAGAGGTTGATTGTATAATAAACATATCTTCACCTCTAACATTTTCCTGCACTTCAACAAAAACTTCCATATCAGAAAATCTTTTTACTT
>CABYBQ010000035.1 GCA_902517275.1 uncultured SAR116 cluster alpha proteobacterium | reverse complement strand
TTTTAAAGATCTTATTGCATCAAATAGACAGTCTATTAAGTAGGTTAACTATGAAAAAAACTAATATAGAATTTGAAGATATAATTGGCAGGTACTTAAATATAAACGTAGATGACACAAATTACAGAATTTATGTTGAAGAAGCAGGCCAAGGTATTCCTTTACTATGTCTTCATACAGCAGGATCAGACGGACGTCAGTTTCGCCATATTTTAAATAACAAAAAAATTACCGAAAGTTTTAGAGTTATTGCTTTTGATCTTCCTTGGCACGGAAAATCCAATCCTCCAGAAGGTTACGAATTAGAGGATTATAAATTAACTACAAGTCTATATAAACAAATTATAATGTCTTTTTGTGATAATTATCAATTAAATGAACCTGTTATTATGGGCTGTTCCATGGGAGGAAGAGTTGTTTTACATCTTGCCTTAGAACAAAGTAATTATTTTAAAGCTGTCATTGCCCTTGAAGGTTCAGATAAACTAGAACCCTACTATGATTTGGACTGGTTATATAGGCCTGATATTCATGGTGGATTAATTCAATCTGCATTTGTTTCATCTCAAATAGCTCCACAAAGTCCTGATCAATTTAGACATGAGACATTATGGCATTATATGCAAGGAGGCCCAGGGATTTTTAAAGGAGATCTTTACTTTTATTGGCATGACGGAGATTTTGATGATCGTTCAGCTTTGATAGACACCTCAAAATGTCCTGTATATTTATTATCTGGTGAATACGATTGTTCTTGTACTCCTGAGAGAACTTTAGCAACAGCAAGCAGAATAAAAGGAGCTAAAGCGACTATAATTCCTGGCATAGGACATTTCCCTATGTCTGAAAACCCAAAATTATTTGAATCTTATATTCATCCAATTTTAGATGAAATTTTAAAATTCTAACCAGTCTTTTCAATATTTCCACAAACGCTAACAGCCTGGCCAGATATGTTCTTTCCTAGGGGACTACATAAAAAATGCGCCTGTTCAGCTAAATCATCATGAGTAACAAACCTATTAAGAGATGCACCTGATAAAATTTCATTTTTCATTTCACCAAATGAAATATTTTTAACTTTGGCTTTAGCATCAATTACTCGATTTTGTCTTTCACCCTCTACAATCCCAGGCAAAAGAGCATTAGCCCTAATGCCCCTAGGGCCTAATTCAATAGCTAAGCTTTTAACCATCCCTATCACAGCCCACTTTGTTGCAGCATATGGCAACCTGTATGCAAAACCAACTCTTCCTGCAACTGATGAAACTGAAAGGATAGACCCTTCATTATTCATACGAGGAACAGTTAATCTCATAGTCTCAAAGTGACTAGTCATATTAACCTGAAGACACTCTTGCCATCCACCCAAAGTTTGATCACCAACTCCGGCAGTCTCACCAGCTATACCAGCATTGTTAACGATCATGTCAACTTCTTTTAAATAATCAAAACCTGCCTCAACCATAGATGCAATTAATTGTGTTTGCCTAAGGTCACATAGCATTGCTTTAATATTATTATGAATATCGTTTACTTTATTAACTGCATCTTGATTGATATCGCAGACAAAGACTTTTGCACCAGCCTTCTCAAATCTTTTAGCTATTGCATACCCTATACCGTCAGCACCTGCAGTTATTAGTGCCTTCTTGCCTTCAAGAAGTCTTTCATAGTTCATATTTTTACTTTCTAATTGATGTTAGTTTTATCTCTACCTTTAAGTCCTAACATTTCTCTAGCTTCGTCTGAAGTAGCCACTTCCAAGGAAAGGCCTTCTAAGATATCTCTAACTCTCTTTACTTGATCTGCATTTGTTTTGGCAAGATTACCAGGACCATCCCATAAAGAATCTTCAAGACCAACTCGGACGTGCGAGCCTAGTGCTGCACCTGTTGCATTCATTTTCATTTGCGTTGCTCCAGCACCTACAACCGACCACTCATATCCTACATCTCCGAACAATTTATCTGCTGTTTTTTTCAAATGAAGCAAATTATCCGCGTCCGCTCCTATTCCTCCCATAATACCCATTACAAATTGAATGAAGTAAGGCCCTTTCAGCATTCCTTCTCTATGGAAATAATGAAGATTATACAAATGTCCAACATCATAACATTCAAACTCGAATCTAGTCCCATTTTCGTAACCAAGTGTCATAATATTTTCAATATCTTCAAACGTATTTTTGAAAAGAGAGTGTTTACTTCTTTCTAACATTTCCTTTTCCCAAGGAAATTTTAATTGATTATGTTTTTTCAACATTGGGAAAAGACCAAAATTCATAGATCCCATATTTAATGAAGCAAGCTCTGGTTTAAAGTGCATAGCCGGTTTCATTCTTTCCTCCACAGTCATCTGTGGGCCTCCACCAGTTGTTATGTTTATAACAGCGTCACACGAACTTTGTATAGTTGGAAGAAACTTTTGAAACTCCTCAGGATCTTGGGTTGGATGTCCGTCAACCTCATCCCTCGCGTGAAGATGAAGAACAGCTGCTCCCGCTTCATGTGCTGCCAAAGAATGCTCAATAACTTCTTCAGCTGTTACTGGCAAATACTCTGACATTGAAGGTGTATGTATTGCTCCAGTCACTGCACAACTTATAATTACTTTTTTATTTTTAGCCATCGTGAATGTCCTCTCCTAGTTCAATTTTTATCTTTCTAATTGACGCAATCATCTTATTTCTTTTTTCTATTCTATTTGATCTTTCAGAATAAGATAATCTCTTTCTTTGCTCATTTTCTAATTTATTCAAATATTCTTCAGAGTATTCAGGTACACTATTTTGTTCTCTTGCTAAATTTTGTATACCACTCTTATACCTAGAAAAAGAGTCTTTAATGCCTTCTGGGGCGTTCAAATCCATTATTTCAAAGGGGCCCATAAATGCCCATCTTATTCCTAGTGCATGTTTTAAGGATATGTCTATATCTTCCATTGAAGCATAACCTCCCTCATGTAAACGAACAGCTTCGTTTAGTAATGCTCCTTGTAACCTATTTAAAACAAAACCCTCAGTCTCTTTATTAACTACTATTGCTGCGTAGTTAGCTTTTTTGTATAAGTTAATTGCTTTTCGAACTATTTCATTAGAAGTGTAATTGCTCCCAACAACTTCAACAAAAGGGACAACATGAGGTGGCAAAGCCGGATGAGCATTTATACATCTATGTTTATGTTCAACAAGTTCTGATATTTTAGAAATTAACAGGTAAGAAGATGAAGATGCTAAAATAGTATTTTTAGAAGATAGCTTGTCTAATTCTTTAAAAATTTGCTGTTTTGCATTTAAGTCCTCAATAATGCTCTCTTGAATTAACAGAGCATCTTTACATATTTCTTTTATCGTACAATTAAGAGATATATTTGATTTGATTTGATTTACGTCAATTTTAGGGTCTAGTATATTTAAATCTAGGAGTAATTGATCTGATGTCTTTTCAAAGTTTTTAATACTTTCCTGATTTACATCATAAACAAGACACTTAAATCCTGCATTTGCAAAGCCAATTGCCCAACTTGCTCCAATTAGACCGGCACCACAAATACCAATATTATTCATTTCTAAAGCCTCAAAAAAAGCCGCATCAAGTTGATACGGCTTTTAAAATTAATTTAGATTAGCCGTGGCAGCCACAATCCCATTTCAGGTTGACTTATAACTAAACCAAGACCAATTAACTGAATTATAACGAATGGGATTACACCTTTATAAATACTTAGTGTAGCAACCTCAGGCGGGGCAACACCTTTTAAGTAAAATAATGCAAATCCAAATGGTGGTGTTAAAAATGACGTCTGAAGATTTATCGCCATTAACACTAAAAACCATACCATTGTCTCTTTTCGTCCATCGAGACCAGTCATTTGTGTTACATGATCACCAAAGTCTAATAAAACTACTAATGGTGCAAAAATAGGAAGAATTATAAGAGTGATCTCAACCCAATCTAGGAAAAAACCAAGCAAGAATGTCATACCCATGAGTAAAAATAGTAGTCCCCAAGATCCTAGACCAGCTTTCTCAATTAATTCTTCAACTATGTAATCACCTCCAAGAGATCTAAACACATAAGCAAAACAAGTTGCACTTAATATGATCATGAATACCATAGAAATGGTAAGTCCTGATGAATGAAGAACACTTCTTAACATTGGGAAAGTAAACTTGTTACCTATAATGGCCAGTAAGGTTGCACCAAAAGCACCAACCGCTCCTGCTTCACTTGGCGTAGCCCAACCAAGAAGAATTGAACCTTTAATTAATGTGATTAATGCAACTGGTGGAAGAAAAGCTTTAAGCACCATTGAAGGTAATTTTCCTTTTTCATATTGCATGTCACCTTCTTTTAAAGCAGGGGCAACATTTTTATCAATTGAACACCATACAAAAATAAATATTAAATACATCAATGCTAATGTTAATCCAGGAATAACAGCACCCATAAATAAGTTACCAACGGAGACTTGCATAATATCAGCCATGATAATCAACATAATACTTGGCGGAATAAGAATTCCCAAAGTACCCGACGCAGCAATAACACCTGTTGAAAGTGCATGACTATATTTGTTTTTCAGCATTGTAGGTAAAGCCAATGCAGTCATCATAGTCACAGAAGCACCGATAATACCTGTCATTGCGGCTAAAACTGTTCCCATCACCGTAACTGACATTGCTAATCCACCAGGTACTTTCCTGAGTAAAATTTGAGTGGTCCTCAATAGATCATTAGCAATACCACTTCTTTCCATCATAGTTCCCATAAAAACAAAACTGGGTATGGCAACTAAAATAAGGTTTTCAGCGGAAAATCCCCACATTCGAGGTACAAAGTTAAAAAACTCAGCTATTTTAAAAACACCAAATAAATACCCTATAAATCCATAGGTAATTGCTACACCACCAAGTATGAAGCCAACGGGGTAACCTATAAATAAAAGTACTCCCATAGTCAGAAACATAAATATTGGCAGGTACTCAATTATAATATCAACAAAATCCATAATCGCTCCTATGCTTTCTTCTTATTATTATCTATTTCAAAATCACCATTAAATCTTTGCCATGCAACTATTCTTGATACTCTCCATCCATATTTTAAAGACAAAAGAAAAAGGCAAATAAAAATTGTTAAAGTTAAAAAAGATGAACTGTTTTTAAGTCCCTCATAAATACAAAAAACAATTACAATTGCAGGTGCTAATGATATAATGTAAGAAGCAATTAATTCATATTTTTTCATAACAGAGAAAATTGAATAAACCACCACAACAGACAAAATCAACCATCCCAAATATATTGGGTTATTATTTTCAAAAAATGTTAAAATAGCTGCTAAACCTATAATACCGTATAAACTTCCAGTAAAAACTCCATAAGCAGCTAATTCATATTGTGATTGAGCTAAAGTAAGCTTTTTCGCTTCTGTTAAGTAAGGTGTCTTTTGCTTATCAAAAATATATCCTGGGATCTTAGAGAACCACATAACTTAACTCACAATTCTTGATAGAATAAATTTATTTCTTTGCGTCATAATCCAGAACCATTAAATCAAGTCGCTTTTTGTTATCTCCCCAAATTACAGCTATTAGCTGTATCATGACTGACAATCCACCTAGAAATAAAAAGAAGTATCCTATTGGAAGAAACGTTTTAATAATCCATCTGTTACTTAAACCAACTAAAGAAGCGGATACCTCTCCAATCTGATATGAATCAACCATGTAAATCCACGAAAAATAAACACAAATTAAGGTAAAAGGTAACATAAAAAGAATATTGCCAAAGAATTCAACTTTAGCTTTAGAAGTAAATTTAAAATTTTCTCTGAGAAAATCAACTCTCACATGTCTATTATGAGTATATCCATATCCCAATACCATACAAAATACTACGGTATGTAAATGCCATTCCATTTCTTGCATTAATGTTGACTCAAAGAAAGAACCAAAATTAGCAACCATAAATATTTGAATCCAAACTAATTTTCTAGCTACAACATCCCACATTGTTATAATTACTAAGGGTACCAAAAGCCATGTACTTGCTCTTCCAGCCCTATTAACGATTTCTCGTAATTTTTCGCTCATAGAAACCAAACCTTGCATATTTTGTTCAGTGAGTGCCATTATTTCCCCCAGTAATTCAATACAAACTACTATTTAATTAACTTATTAAATACAATTTTTCAATAAATCTATCTCAAGCCGAAAAAAAAGTACACCTATTTTACAATAGGTGTACTCAATATATATGTTAATTAGTAAGTTTTAGACTTTAAGTAAGCTCTTTGTGACCAAATGCTATAGTCTTTTCTGAAAGCGTCATAGCTAGCAGTGATTTCTTTAAATAAAGGATCTGTTGCTGACTTCTCTTTCACAACTTCTTCCCAAGCTCTCTTAAACTTAGAAATCTCTGAATCAGGCCATGTTACAAATGTTACGCCCTTCTTCTCAAGCTCACGCATTGCAGGAACCTGCTTTGCATCAGATCTAACAAGTGCCCACCACATCGTGTCACGACATGCTGTGTTGATAACACCTTGTTGTGTCTTTGTTAAACCACCCCAACCTTTTTGGCTCATTAATAACTCACCAATTGAAGTCTGCTGATGCCAGCCTGGAAAGTAGTTAAACTTAGCTAACTGATAGAAACCATAACTTAAGTCGTGTGTAGGCATAGAAAATTCAGTTGCATCAATAACACCTTTTTCTAGTGCTGGATAAATATCTCCACCAGCTAGCAGCTGTGTTGAAACACCAATTTTACTCATGACCATTGCACCAAGTCCAAAGAAACGCATCTTCATTCCTTTTAACTCTTCAACTTTGTTGATTTTCTTTCTAAACCAACCTGAAGTCTCTGGAGCGTGTGTTAGACAGTTAAGAGCTTTAAGGCCATACTTACCATAAATTCTGTCTTTTAACTGCTGACCTCCGCCATATTCCATCCAACCATGGTACTCACTTGCACCTGGGCCAAAAGGAACAGCTGTGAAGTAAGAAACTGCAGGAATTTTTCCAGCATGATATCCAGGTGTTGTATAACCTGCATCTACTGAACCGTTCTTAACAGCGTCCCAAACTTCTAATGAAGGTACAAGTGCGTTTGGCTCGTGGAACCTTAACTGAACGTCACCACCTGAGATTTCTTTAACTTTGTTAGAAAAATAGACAGCAGCCTCACCGTTAATGGCAACCTGGCTACCCCAAGTACTTTGCATTTTCCAACGTAACTTATCACCAGCTTGAGCTGAAATAGCTACTAAACTAGTTGCAGCAATAGCAACAGCGCCTACGAATAGGCTCGATT
>CABYBQ010000034.1 GCA_902517275.1 uncultured SAR116 cluster alpha proteobacterium | reverse complement strand
TGATTCCAAAAACAAATATTATTGATGTTAATGCCGACACATTTATGACAGATATAATTGAAGCTTCTAAGGAAAAACCAATTATTGTAGATTTTTGGGCCCCTTGGTGTGAACCATGTAAGCAGCTGACCCCATTATTAGAAAATGCTGTAAAAGATCAAAAAGAGAAACTTACCTTAGCTAAAATTGATATAGATCAAAATCAAGACATTGCTGCTCAATTAAGAATTCAATCAATACCTACAGTTTACACATTTTTTGAGGGTAAAGTAGCTGATGGGTTTCAAGGCGTTAAAACAAATAGTGAAATATTAGAGTTTGTAAAAAAATCAGCAAATTTGTCAG
The DNA here is from genome assembly GCA_902517275.1 of uncultured SAR116 cluster alpha proteobacterium. Taxonomy (GTDB): domain Bacteria; phylum Pseudomonadota; class Alphaproteobacteria; order Puniceispirillales; family Marisalimonadaceae; genus Marisalimonas. The sequence goes on along the minus strand of CABYBQ010000034.1, from coordinate 7,031 downwards.
GACCCGGTGAAGAAGTTGAAGCCTTACTTTCAAGCTCTCAACAAAAAATTGAAGAGAGGAATTGGACTGAGGCGTCAGAGATTACACAAAAAATTTTACAAATAGATCCTGAAAACCAAATAGGTTTCGGAAACCTTATTAGATCAATGATTGGTCTTAACAAATTTAACGAAGCGAAAGAAATAATTGACGCATTAGGCGATGAGATAAAAAACTCTAAACCTGTTTTAGATGCTTTATTATCTTTAGAACCTTCAGAAAAGGCATTCAAAGCGAAAGAAAACATACAAATATTAAAAGAAAATTTGAAAAAAGACCCAGAAAACTTAGATAATTTATTAGATATGGCTACAGCTTTGTTTGGTAATAATGAAATAGAAGCTTCTTTTGATATGCTATTAAAATCAATTAAGATAGATAGAGAATGGAAAGATCAAGCAGCCAGAAAACAATTATTGGAATTTTTTAAATCAGCAGGTTTTGAGGCTGAAGAAACAATTAATGCAAGAAGAAAACTTGCTACTTTATTATTTTCATAAAAATAAGTATAGGTAATAAATGAACATGAATAACAATACTAATAATAATTTTCCAGATCTCATACCAATATTTCCTCTTAAAGGTGTGGTAATGTTTCCAGATACATATCTCCCATTAAATATTTTTGAACCACGTTATTTAGAAATGATAGACAAAGCTATTTCTTCAAAAAGTAGGGTAGTTGGAATGATACAACCAAATAATTCAAATGATAACAATTTTTGTGATGTTGGTTGTGCAGGCAGAATTATAAAGTTTGAGGAAACCACAGATAAAAGGTATTTAATAACCTTAAAAGGGCTAAGTAGATTTGAGTTAATATCTGAAAAAACTAACAGAAAAAATTTTAAAGTAGCTCAAGTTAAATGGGATAGATATAACGAAGACTTAAAAAAAATAGATATACAGGAAAAATTTACAAATTTAAAGGTATCCTTGAAAGAGTATTTTAAGATTAAAAATATTAGAGTTAACTTTGAAGTAATTGACAAATGTAATGACTACAATTTTGTTGATCAGATAACAATGATTTGCCCACTTGCATTTGAAGAAAAACAATTGTTGCTGGAAACAATATCAATTTCTAAGAGAGGTAATTTATTAAAATCAATTATAGAAAGTTATGCCAGTGAAGAAAATATTTCACAAGTGGTTAAACATTGAAGTTAGGGCTTTCAGCCATAACCATTGAAAGTAAATTAACATCTAATTTCTTATTACATAATTTTATTAGAACCAGATATATTGTTTTTAAAAAGGAAATCTAGTATGGAAGTTTGGCCAGTTTCAATTGAAAAATTAGATAACGGAAAAAGTTTAAATATATCATTTGATGACAAATCTGAGTTTAAAATTTCTGCTAAATTACTTAGAGTAGAATATGTCCTTCTCCAGATGTTCAAGGTCATGGCGATCCTAAAATAATAGTAAAAAATATAAATAATGTATTAAAAAATAAAATTGAAGAAGTTGGAAATTATGCGATAAGGATTATTTTTTCTGATGATCGCAGCTCAGGCATTTTTAGTTGGGATTTATTATATAATTTTGGGAAAAATCAAAAAAATATATATAGCGGATTATTATAATTCTTTACAATTAGGCGGAAGCAATATCTCTAAATATGTTTTTTAGATTACTTTTATTTAATGTCTCCATGCCCTTTGTCAAAAATGACTGTGTCCTGTTTGAATTTGATGTAAATCCATAAAAAAGAAAATCTGTTACTGCAGTCATTGCCATAGTTTTAGGTAACCTATCTTTTTTATAAAAACTTAAAATAGAATAGTCTCCTAAATCTTGCCCAAACTTTAAATTAGTTTTTAATGATTTCATTACAGAAATACAATCTCTTAAAGCTAAGTTGAGGCCTTGTCCTGCTAGAGGATGTATAGAATGTGCAGCATCACCAATTAATATTGTCCTATAGGCAGTTGGATTGACTATAAAGTTTAAATCTAGTTTCCAACTAGATAATTTATTATTAAATTGATTTACTTTTTTTAAAGGTTCAAATTTGAGATCAACATTAGAAAAAAAACTATTTAAATGATCACATATATAATTTTCAGGCTTAGTCTTTGATAGAATTTGTTTATATTTATTTTCTTCAATACTTTGAACAAAATTAATAATATTCTTGTCTTGGAAAGGTAAAAGACCTATTGGACCTAGATTTGTAAAAGCTTGTATAGCAGTAGAGTTATGATTTTTTGACTGTTGTAAAAATCCGGAAACAGCTATGTGATTAACTTTTTTTTTCATTGTTTTGATAGATAATAATTTTCTTAAGTTAGAATTTTTACCATCTGCCGATAAAACCATGTGAGTTTTTATAAGGACTTTGTCATTTAAATAAAGAGTTCTTTCAAAGTCGTCATGGTGAGTATTAGTAACTAAACTCTCATATTGTTTTATATCATTTAATTGTTCAGTAACAGATTTTAAGATTATATTGTTTTTAATAACGGCTCCAAAATTTAATTTTGAACCGGAATAATCCCACTCTAAAGGAGAAAAGCTATTCATTCCAAAAACCTGAATTTTATTTATAAATGTATAATCTTTGTTATTAAGATTTTTTAATAACCCTAAACTCTCAAGTAATTCCAAACTTTTTTTATTATAAAAAGTAGTCCGCATATCATTAGAACCTGCAATTTTGGGTTTAATCCATCCGATTTCATGTGACTTAAACAAATTAGAGTTTTTAAGCAGCAAGCTCATAATAGCTCCAGTTAAACCTCCACCTACAACACAAATTTTATGAAAAAACTCTTGCGATGAATTTTTAGTAGTTTCTGCTAATCCCATGTTTTCTTTCTAATCTAATTATCATGTTTTAGTTTTATTATTTAATATTATAATATAAAAAATAAATAAATATTATAAATATATTGAAGGTCTCAAATGGTTAACCCTGATTACAATATACTAAAGGATTGGATGTTTGGTAAGTTAACATCGCTTTTGGAAAGTATATCATCAAATCCTGAATATCCAATTTTAAAAATGTCATTGGGTGAACCTACATTAAATATTCCAAATTTTGCAAAAAATATTTTAGAAGACAATTTCAATGACTGGGGTAAATACCCTCCAAGTATTGCAATCCCTAGCCTTGGCAATAGTATAATAAGATATATAGAACGAAGATACCCAAGTGCTAAAAATCTTTTAACACTAGATAATAATATTTTACCTGTTCCAGGAACAAGAGAGCCATTACACTTAGTTGGTTTGTTGGCAAAAAATTTGAAAGCTGGAAAAACAACCGCCCTTGTTACCAATCCTTTTTACCATGCTTGGAGAGCTGGCAGCATTTCAAGTGGGTCTGATATATATTGGTTAAATGCATTGCCAGATAACAACTATATTCCTAATATATCTAACATTTCTGAAAAAATACTAAATTCGTCGGTGATAATGTATATTTGCTCACCATCTAATCCACATGGAAGTGTAGCAAGTCTTGATTATTTAAAAGAAGCAATATTATTAGCAAGAAAATATAACTTTATTTTAGCTGTTGATGAATGTTATTGCGATATATTTAGGATGAACAGACCTAAACCACCCGGCGCATTGGAAGCTGCTGCAAGTTTAGGAAAGGGATTAGACAAATTAATAATTTTTAATTCTCTTTCGAAGAGAAGTAATGCTAGTGGAATGAGAGCAGGTTTTATAGCAGGTGACAAAAACGTAATAGAAAGTTATAAATTGTTAGTATCTAATGGTGCATCGCCAGTCCCAATTCCAATACAAAAAGTAGCGGCATCTTTATATGCTGACGATGAACACCATACAAAAGCATGCATACATTATGATAAAAATTTCTCTATTGTAGAAAAATACTTAAAACCTTTTTACAAAGATTTTATATTACCAGATGCAGGTTTTTTCTTATGGTTAAAAGTGAAAGATGATCAGCAGGCTGCAAAAATTTTATGGAATAAATTTTCATTGAGAGTAATGCCAGGAAGTTTTATGGGGATAGATGTTAATGGGTTTAATCCTGGTAAAGGTTTTTTAAGAATTTCTTTAGTTGATAAAGAAGATGTAATTGAAGAAGCAATGAAAAGAATTCAATTATTTTTACAATCGGAAATTTCTTAATGGTTAAAAAAGACCAAGAAATAGTTAAAACCTCAATCTTATCTGCAATAACAAAAAAAAGTTTAGCAATTTTACTTTTATTTTCCTCAATATCACTAGTTTCAATTTTAATCACTTTTAACCCTCTTGATAGCGGTTGGGGAATTGTTGCTGAGAACGTGCCTACTAACTTATATAAAGAAATAGGAGCTTGGGTATCTGGTTTTATAATTAAAGAGTTTGGAATTTTTCCAGGATTATTATCATCTTTAATTTTATTTACCTGGTCTCTGAAATTATTTAATAGTTCAGATATAAATAATCTTAAAATAAAATTATTAATGATTTTTATAATGATTTTTATAAGTTCTCTAGGTGGCACTTATATAGAGAATATTCTGATTAACAGTTTTAAACTTAATTTTTCAATTATAAATCAAAGTGGCTTGTCTGAATGGTTTTTATTATATTTTTCAAGTGGAATATCTAAGATTTTAGGTCTTGATATAAGTATGAGTGAATTAATGCTAGGTGCTAGTTCGTTCATTATTTCAATAATATTATTTATTTGGATACTATCTCTTGATACTGCAGAAATAAAATTTATGAAAATTATAACTAGGCCAATAGTTATGCCCCTTATTTGGGTTTTAAGTATGTTTTACAGTTTATTTTTCGTTATTCAAAAAAATAATGAAAACGTTGAAATCAAAGCTGAAACTGAACCTAATTTATTATATTATTTTAAAAATAAATTATTAAATCTAAATGGAAATCTTATACCAAGAAAGAAACCTAAAACAAGAAAAAATCCAATTTTAATAAAAAGTGTTGAAAAGAATGACAGTTTAAAAAGTAAATTAAATAACAAAGATTTCTTTCAAGACACTTTACCTTTAAGTTCAGAAAGTGGTTTCATATTGCCGTCTTTAAAACTATTAAAAAATTTTACTGAGGATATTAAACCGCCTAGTGAGGAGGCTTTAGATTTAAACGCAAAAATACTTGAAGGTGTTTTGTCAGATTTTTCAATAAATGGAAACATTGACTCAGTAAGATATGGTCCTGTAGTTACAAGGTATGATTTACAACCTGCACCAGGCTTAAGAAGTCAAAGAGTTATATCCTTAGCTGATGATATTGCGAGGTCAATGTCAGTAGAAGCTGTAAGAGTTGCTATGGTACTGGGTCAAAACGTTATTGGAATAGAATTGCCTAATAGAGTTAGAGAGACAGTAATATTAAGAAATATTTTGGAACACGAAGAATTTCAAAGTTCAACTTTTAATTTACCAGTTTGCTTAGGAAAAAATATTGCAGGATATCCCGTTGTAGTTGATTTAGCTAAAATGCCACATCTATTAGTTGCAGGAACTACTGGATCTGGTAAATCAGTTGGTATAAACGCAATGATTTTGTCACTATTATTCAAACATACACCAGAAACGTGTAGATTAATAATGATTGATCCTAAAATGTTGGAGCTATCTGTTTACGATGGTATCCCTCATTTACTAACACCAGTTGTAACTGAACCAAAAAAAGCAATTGTTGCATTGAAATGGGCTGTTAGAGAAATGGAGACTAGATATATGTCCATGAGTAAATTAGGTGTAAGAAATATTGATAGCTATAATGAAAGACTGATTGAAGCAAGAAAAAAAGGAGAGATACTCTCAAAAGAAATTCAGGTTGGTTTTGATCCTGACACTGGCCAGCCAATTTTTGAAGATCAACAAATAAGTCTAACACCTTTACCTTTTATTGTAGTCGTTATAGACGAAGTAGCAGATTTAATGTTAGTGGCTGGAAAAGATATTGAAGCAGCAGTTCAAAGATTGGCCCAAATGGCAAGGGCGGCTGGCATTCATGTTGTAATGGCTACCCAAAGACCATCAGTAGATGTTATAACTGGAACAATTAAAGCCAATTTTCCAACAAGAATATCTTTTCAAGTAACCAGTAAAATTGACAGTAGGACAATTCTAGGTGAACAAGGCGCCGAACAACTTCTTGGACGAGGAGACATGTTATACATGGCTGGAGGTGGTAAAGTTACTAGAGTGCATGGTCCATTTGTTGAAGATAGTGAAGTTGAAAAGGTTACTAAATTTCTTTCTGATCAGTCTATTCCAGATTATGATGAAACTATTACAGAAGAACCAGAAAATTTAAATGACGAAAACGTTAACAATCTAACATTAAAATATAATAAACAAGAGGATGAATTATATGACCAAGCGGTAACCCTAATTGCAAGAGAAAGAAGAGCAAGTACTTCATTTATTCAAAGACACTTTAAGATAGGTTATAATAGGGCTGCTACTATAATTGAAAAAATGGAAGAAAATAATGTTGTATCAAAACCAGGTAGAGCAGGGAAAAGAGAAGTTTTAATTGAGGATAATTAACAAAAAAAATGAAAACTATTTCAAAATTATCTGGATTTCTCTCTGGGTTGCAATTTTAATATTTTTTAATTTTCAAATTTCAAAAGCCACAGACGAAGTTAATGTATCACAATTAAAGGTAGAAAAATTTTTTAAAACATTAAAAAGTTTGAAAGCAGACTTTATACAAGTAGGACCCTCAGGTAACGTAAGTAATGGAAAAATATATTTGGACTTACCAGGAAAATTACGAATTGACTATGAAAAACCAAATGATCTTCTAATAACATCTAAGGGATTTTGGTTAACAATTCAAAACAGAAATTCAAAAACTACAAATAATATTCCTCTCGATAGCTCACCCTTCTCCATTTTAATTAAAAAAAAATTGGATTTTAACAATGAATTTTTAACCACTGATTTGAAAAATAAATCAGGAATAATTTCCTTAAAAATATCAAGTCCTGAAAATAATAATGTAGAGGGATTAACTTTAGAATTTTTAGA
>CABYBQ010000033.1 GCA_902517275.1 uncultured SAR116 cluster alpha proteobacterium | reverse complement strand
TCCACCCGTAGTTGTTGCAATTCCAACTCTTTTGCCTTTCGCAATTACTTTATTTTTAAATAAATTTGGTACTTCTATTAAGGTTTCAAACATGTGAATTCTAGTTATGCCATTAAATTTAATAAATGCATTAAAAGCTTCATCAGAACCAGCAATGGCACCAGTATGAGATTTTGCAAGCTCTTTACCCAGGTCAGATTTACCCAGTTTATAAGTTATAACTGCTTTTCCTGAAGAGTAAGCTAGACGTGCCATTTCAGCAATTTCGTTACTGTTACGCAAAGTTTCTAAAAATAAAATTATAGTATCAGTATTGACGTCATCGACTAACATTTTACCAATTTCACCAACAGACAGGTCAGTTTCATTACCAACTGAAATTAATTTTGAAAAACCAACACCACGAGAGGAACCATGAGCTAAAAGTGCACCTATCAAACTACCACTCTGGGATATTACACCTAAACTACCCTTTTTAAGCTTCGGTAGTTCGAGCATAGCATTAGCACTTAAAATGACTGAATCTGAAATATTTATTATCCCAATACTATTTGGACCTAAAATTCTTAAATTTCCTTTTTGGGCAATATCTAAAATTTTATTTTCTAAGTTTACTCCTTCCAAACCAGCTTCGCTAAAACCTCCAGATAAAATCGTTGCACATTTCACTCCTATTGAACTAGCATCATTAATCGAAGCAATGATTTTATCTCCGTCAACTGCAATAAAAATATGATCAACTTTTTCTTCAATTTTCTGTAAATTTGGATAACATTTTAAGCCAAAAATATTATCTCTATTTGGATTAACTGGAAATATTTTACCCCTGTAACCGTGAGCAACTAAAAACCTTTGGATTCTCGATCCAGTTTTTTTTGGATCTGCGGATGCTCCTATTATGGCAATAGATTTAGGTTTTAAAAAAGCTTGAGTTAAATGAATATCTATCATTATTAAATTTATTTATTTGGTCTTTGAGAAAATCTACGTTCAAATATATCTTCAGCTATTCTATTCTTCATCATTTCAGTTGATCCCCCCGCAATTTGCCATCCTCTAGATTTTCTAAAACAATATTCAACAAGCGACTCTTGTGAATAACCGGTTCCTCCCATTACTTGCATTGCTTCATTACAAATATCAAATCCTGCTTTATTACAAAATGCTTTTGCAATTGATGTTTCTTTAGATGATGGAAACCCCGTGTCAGCATTAATTGCCGCTCTATATAACAATAACCTTCCAGCTTCTATTTTAATTTTCATATCTGAAAACTTCCATTGAATGCCTTGAAACTCACATAATTTTCTTCCAAATTGCTCTCTTGTAAGAGCGTATTCTCTTGCGACATTATAAGCAAACTCGCCTACAGCTAATGATCTAGCTGTGTTTCCTATTCTCTCAGCATTAAACCCCGCAATCTGTTTTTTAAAACCACCAGGTCCCAATAGTACATTTTCTTTAGGAACATAAATATTATCAAAGTAAAGAGCACACCATTCTTCTCCATTTGTATATTTTGAAGATTTGCCTTTTGAAAAACCTTCCATTGAGGTATCCATGAGAACTGATCCTATTCCATTTAATCCTTCATGATATCTTACATATATTAAGAAAATATCAGCATCCGGTGAATTGCTTGTAAAAACTTTGCTTCCCGAAACTCTAAATCCGTCTCCATCCTTAACGGCTTTTGTTGTTAGATCAGTTACAGCTGATCCAGCATTTGGCTCAGTCATCCCTAAACCAATCACTATTTCTCCATTTAGTAATTGGCTTAGATATTTTTCTTTTTGAAATTCGGTTGCGTACTCTGCAAAGGTTCTTAGGGGGCCAAAACTTCCTGACTGAATTACATCTGCACTTCTTGGACAGACTAATGCTACTTGTTCAATAGCAAGAACTGCATCCATTAATTTACCGCCCTGACCTCCATCTTTCTCATGAAGTGTTATTCCCATCAAACCATTTTTTGCAAATAATTTTGCTACATCTTTTGGAAACAAAGGATCATGAGCTCTTTGAAGGCTATCTTTGCTTAAATGTCTTTCTGCAAGACTTCTTACTGAGTTTTGAAAGGTTATTTGTTCTTCTGATAAATTAAAATCCATTAATCTTCCTATTTTTTACTTGAGAAAATTTACTTTTTATCAAAAAAAATCTTTTATTTCTCAAGAAAGTTACGCATTTCCTCTTTAAATAAGTTCCACCCTTCTTCTGTTTCTAATAAAATATGATTTTTACTTTTAATGGGAACAAATTTACTATTTTCAATATTAGCCGCAAGAAATTTACCTTCTGAAATTGGAACCCTCGCGTCATCAGTACAATGAAAGATAATAGTAGGTACTGTTAATTTAGATAATATTTCAGTTACATTTATTTGATCATTTGCATTTGTAATTTTTGCTGCATTTTTTGCAGATGTTGTAATTTTCATTATTTTGTTGAATGAGTCCATTTGTTCTTTAGAACCTTCTGGTATCATAGATGTAGTAAAAAATTGTCTAAATGCTGGATTTTCGTCTTCCCAACCACTTAAAATCATTGTCTGTTCCATTTTACTTTTTGAATCGTATTCAGGGTCATTTCTTTGTCCTTTTCCCCTCGCAAAACCTCCAAACAAAATTAGATGTGAAACTTTATCTGGATTTTTAATAGCGTAAGCTATAGAAACTGCACATCCTTGTGAAACACCTAAAATTGGAAACTTTTCAATTTTAGAATTATTAACTACTGCTTCCATATCATCAACAAAGCTATCGAAAGATATTTCTGATGGATCTAGTTCAGAAGAACCATTCCCCCTTTGATCAAACCTGACTAAAGTATGTTTTTCCGCTAAAAATCTATACATATGTTTCCAAATTGGACTTCGCCAATCATGTTCAAGGCTACTCATAAAATTAGGAGCTTTTAACAAAGGAGGACCATTGCCAACTTTGGCGTAGGCGATAATTGTATTATCTTTCGAACTACAATATCTAATTTCTTGATCACTCTCTGTTAAGACATCTGAGTTAGAAGAGAGATTTTTTTTATTGCCATTAACTAAAATTTTATAAACTTCTATTTTTTGACTAATATTTTTTAAGTACTGGTCACCTATGTACTCAATTTCATCTATTTCTAAATTTTTTATATTTTTAAAAATATCATGCGTTATCGATATTCCACCTGGGTCTGCAATTGACTCTAATCTACTAGCAATATTTACACTGTTGCCAAAAATATCGTCTTCATCAATTACAACATCTCCTATGTTAATTCCAAATCTATACCATATCCTTTCGTCATTATTAAACATACTTTCTAATTCGTTAATTTTACTTTGTATTATTAAACTACTTTCAACAGCGCTCATTGAGCTTTCAAACGTCGCTAAAAAACCGTCACCAGTTGTTTTGATGATCCTGCCTGTATATTTGTCAACAGTCGGTTTAATTATTTCTATGAAGTGTTTCTTTTGACGTTTTAAAATTTCAATTTCATTATTCTCTACTAATCGAGAAAAGCCAACCATATCAGCAGCGACTATAGCTAATAATTTTCTTTCCATATTAGTACCTACTTAATAAAAACACTTAATTTTTTTATTTAATTATTATCTATTACAATAATATATTAGCAAAATTTAATTAGTAATGTTAATATGTATATGCCAGGGGAGCAAGATTATCTTGCTGAGAATTAAACCCTTATAACCTGATCTGATTAAAACCAGCGGAGGGAGAAGCATAAAAAGAATTCCGAAAATCTAAGCAATTAATATCTTAAAAATACAATTTTAGGTTTCTAGAAAAGAATTTGATATATCATAAAATTAAATGAGTTTTGAAAAAATCTTTTAACCAAAGGACAAATAATGAATAAAGAAATATCTATTAAAACAGCTAATTTACTTGAAGATATTAGAAAAAAAGCTCCATTAATATGGAATTTTTCAAATTTTGTTTCAATGGATATAGCTGCAAATGCTTTATTAGCCATTGGAGCATCACCAGCTATGGCTCATGCAAAAGAAGAAGCAAATGATTTTAGTCAAATTTGTAAAGCAATTAATGGCGCATTGACAATTAATATTGGTACCTTTGATCCGTATTGGCAGGAATGTGCACTAGAGGCATCAAGTTTAGCAAATAAAAATAGTGTTCCTTGGATTCTAGATCCTGTAGGTGCGGGAGCAAGCAGTTTCAGAAACAAAAATGTAGAAGAATTAATGAAATTTAAACCAACTGTTCTAAGAGGAAATGGTTCGGAAATAATGGCTGTTTCTGGTATAGCTGGAGGAGGAAAAGGAGTTGATTCAACCTCTTCATCTAATGAAGCTCTTGACGCAGCAAAATCCATTGCAAATGAAAATAACATTATAGTGGCTGTAACCGGTAAAACTGATTATGTTACAGATGGCAATACAACATATGCTATAACAGGTGGTCATGAAATAATGACTAAAGTGACTGCTACTGGATGTGCTCTTTCATGTTTGATAGGGGCAGCCATTGCAGTTGGCGAAGATAAACTTCTTTCAACAGCTTCTATTATTTCGATTTATGGACTAGCAGGCGAAATGGCCGCTAAAGTTGCAAAAGGTCCAGGTAGTTTGCGAGTGCATTTATTAGATAATTTGGCTAATTTATCAGCAAGTCGTGTTTTAGAAAACGCTAATATTAAAAATGTCTGATTACAGTACCTATTTTGTTGCAGGACCTCAAAATATTTTATCAAACCACCAAATAGGTAATGAGAATAAAGAACAGGCCTTAGTCAGAATAGTTAAAGAACTAGCCATGAATGGACTTAATGTTTTTCAATTAAGGGCTAAAAATCTAGATAATAATAAAATTATTACATTATTGAAGAAACTTAAATATGCTTTAAATGATACGAATACAAAGCTCTGTATTAACGATAATGTAAATGTTGCATCTGAAGTCGGCGATTTAATTGATATTCTCCATCTCGGACAATCAGATATGCACCCAGATAAAGCTAAAAGTATTATTGATCATAAAATTGAAATAGGATTATCAATTACAAATGAACATCAAATAAATGATATTCCAGATTGTGTAAAATATATTGGTGTCGGACCTATATACAAAACAAACTCTAAAAATGATGCATCTAAACCACTAGGAGAAAATGGTCTAAAGGATATAATTTTGAACACTAATATCCCAGTAGTTGCAATAGGGGGTATCACAACTGCTAAAGTTGGTAAATTATTTGATTTAGGAGTGTCCGGAGTAGCTGTTATTTCGAATATATTAAATAACGAAAATCATTTACAAAATTTCCTTTTACTAAAAAACGAAATATATAAGGATTAGACTTTTGAATATTTTAATTACAGGTGGAACTGGTGGTCTTGGCTATAGAACAGCTTATATCTTGGCTCATGAAAGTAAAAATAAAATTATATTAATAGGTAGTAACAATAAAAAAGGTCAGCAAGCTGTTGAAAGATTAATCTACGAAACTAAAAATAAAAATCTTAGATTTATAAAAGCTGACCTCTCATCCATTAACGAAATTAAATTACTTGCTAAAGATTTAATCAAAGAAAAAATTGATGTTTTAATAAATAACGCAGGTGCACTATTTTACTCACGAGATGAAAGTATAGATCAAATAGAAAAAACTTTTGCTCTTAATCATTTATCATATTTTGCTCTGACTAACTTATTATTAAAATATAAAGTTATAAAAAATGGCGGTAGAATAATCAATGTTGCAAGCGGTGCTCATAGAGCAATAGACATAGACTTCAATGATCTTGAAATGTCGAACAACTACAATGGTTGGAAATGTTATAAAAAATCAAAGTTATGTAATATTCTTTTTACAAAAAAATTAAGTGACTTGACCTCTAAAAATAATATTACGGTAAATTGCCTTCATCCAGGGTTTGTCAAAACTGAATTTGGTAAAAATAATAAGGGTGTTATTAGTTTAGCAATTAAACTTTTGATGAATTTTTTTGCTATAACAGTTGAAGAAGGAGCAAAAACAATTATTCATTTAGCCAATAGTGAGGATGTAAAGGGTATAACAGGTAAATACTATTATAAAAGTAAAATTAAACAACCCTCTCAATATGCAGAGAATACAAGTTCGGCTGATCAATTATGGAACAAGTCAATTGAAATATTGAAAAACAAAGGTTTGACACTTTAAACAAAATACTTCACACGTAAGCTTATGAGTAATTATAAGTCTTCTCTGATAACGCCTGTTTTATTAGCAGGCTCACTAATCATTATAATCACTTTTGGAATCAGAGGTAGTTTTGGTGTATTTCAAATACCAATAGAAAATGAATTTCAATGGTTAAGAGTTGAATTTTCTTTAGCTATAGCTATTCAAAATCTTGGATGGGGAATTGGTGCTCCAATATTTGGTGCATTAGGCGAAAAATTTGGCGATAAAAAAATGATTGTAACTGGTGCATTTTGTTACGTTATTGGTCTAGTTCTTTCTACATATGCACAAAATCCATTAACTCATCAATTTTTAGAACTTATTATTGGCTTTGGTATAGCTGGTACTGGCCTTGGTATGATATTGGCAGTAGTAGGAAGGGCTTCAAGCGAAAAAAATAGATCCATGGCTCTAGGAATAGTAACCGCAGCTGGGTCTTTTGGTCAAATGTTTGGAGCTCCAATTGCACAAGCTCTTCTTAACTTCTATAGTTGGCAACAAGTTTTTATTATTTTTGCATTAACTATAGTTTTAGTCATGTCAGTCGTTCCCTTCCTTAAAGACGCACCTATAGCAACAAAAAAAGAAGTAGAGGTAAGCCTAACAAAAGTACTAAGTAATGCATTTAAAGATCCAACTTTCTCAATGATATTTTTTGGATTTTTTGCATGTGGATATCAACTAGCTTTTTTGACCGCGCATTTTCCTGCAATGGTTACTGAAATGTGTAGTGCAATATCCCCATCTAGTGCATTACATTTTATAGGTGTGTCAACAACATCGAGTTTAGGCGCGTTAGCTATAGGTTTGATAGCATTCAGCAATATTTTTGGAACCATATATGCTGGCTGGTTAGGTCAGAAATTTCCAAAAAAGTATTTATTAGCAAGCGTATACGCTCTAAGAGCATTAATTGGATTAATTTTTATATTACTCCCAATTACACCCGTAACAGTAATATTATTCTCACTTTTTATGGGATCACTGTGGTTAGCTACAGTACCATTAACTAGTGGTTTGATCGCACATATTTATGGATTACGCTATATGGGAACACTCTATGGACTTGTATTTTTTTCTCATCAAATAGGCAGTTTTCTTGGTGTTTGGATGGGTGGAAGGCTTTATGACGCAACAGGCGATTATACTCTTGTGTGGTGGATTGGAATTGGGGTCTCTGTTTTTTCTAC
>CABYBQ010000032.1 GCA_902517275.1 uncultured SAR116 cluster alpha proteobacterium | reverse complement strand
GAAAGAAAATAAAACTTACTGGACTAAGCTATTTAATAAAAACATTGACCCGTCTACGTTAGCTTTTCTAAACTTAGATGACGAAGACAAACAAAATTTAACTAATTAGGGGATAAGATTTATGAAAAAAAAATATAATCCCAAATTTAATTTTTACAAGAAACCTTCAAAAAAAGAAGATGTTCCTGATCTAAAAATAGATTTTGTTGGCGTAATCGACAAAGAAAAGAATCTTGGTCAAAGTGTTTTATATGGAAAAATAGATTTCCCTAAAAATAAAAAATTTAAGAGTGGTTGGTATGCTGTAGACGCTAAGCAAGTAATAAAAAAAGTAGTTACGCAAGATGCTAACCTTCTATATTTAGGAAATGCTCCCTTGAAAGGCCTTAAACTATTTCTTTCAGGTTGGCATTTTAGAGGTGTTGGCGAAGTTTTAGCTGATAAAATAGTTAACCGTGGCAATATGAATACACTGAGAACTATCAAAGGGTCATCATCACATATACAAGAAAAGTTTGATATTACTGAAGACCAAGCTAAGAGTATAAATAATGGTTGGGCAAAGACTAATGATTTAGCTCACTACGATATTTTACTTAACGAGCTTGGCTTCACAAATGTTCAAAAAAAACATCTTCGTGAAGATTATGGACTGTCTATTCTTCACAAGCTTATTACAAACCCTATTTCTCTGCTTGGAACAATTCCTTATTTGTCGTTGGACGAAATAAAGAAAGTTTGTAAAAGATTAGATTTTAAAATTTCAGATGAACAAATTATAATTGCTGCAACCAACCATGTGATTAAGAAAAAAGAAACAACCAACGGACACACATGTTACCCTTTTGACCGTGTCTTAGATGAGGTGATCAAGCTTGAAGAATTTGAGAAAGATTTTGTTTCAGAAGTTATTAAAAAATCTAATTCGGAATTTAAGTTCACCAAAAAAAATGACAAGGAGATCATCCAATCAGAAGCTTCGGAACTTAGAGACAAGAAAATAACCCAAGAGATAAATAGAATAATAAGTAAATTTGAACGAGGAGAAAATAAAAAATCATTTACCAAATCAGAATTAAAAACACAAAAAACTATAGATTTGTCTGATGAACAAATAGAAGCTGTCAACACCGCTGTTAGTAGCCCTATTTCTATTATTACAGGTGGCCCTGGCGCAGGAAAAACTACAATGGTTAAAGCCTTGGTGAGTGCTGTATCAGATTTAAAATTAAAATTAAAATTGACCGCACCAACTGGCAAGGCAGCCACACGCATATCAACAGAAGGTCTGAAAAAATATAACCCTGGGACTATACATTCATATCTTGGGGCAAATGAATCAAAGTCTGAAGATAAATTTGACATAATGATTGTAGATGAATCTTCAATGATTGACATAGACTTGATGAGTTCTCTCCTTAATTCAATACCAGACAAAGCGTCAGTCGTTTTCATAGGTGACGCAGATCAACTACCTCCTGTAGGTCCAGGACAAGTTTTTAAAGATTTAATTAGATCCAATAAAATTAAAGTTTCAAAGTTAACTGGTAACTACAGACAAGCATCGATGAGTGGTATAGCAAAAGCTGCACGCGAAATCGTACGAGGTAAAATTCCAACTTTGGATAATGATTTTAGAAATGACATTGTTTTAAATGATGTTCCACGAGGAAGACAGGCAGATAAAGTATTGGAACTCTATTTTGATACGTTACCAAAATCTGGCATTAAGCAAGATGACATCCAAATCCTAACACCTCAGAGAGAAGGTGAAGTTGGTCTTTATAACCTCAATAGGTTAATCCAACAAAGAACAACTGCTGGACGTAACCCAGTATTCACCAACAAAATAAAAGGTAAAGGTGGTGAATTTGAGATGAACTTTTATTCGGGTGACAAAGTTATTATGAGAAAAAATAAAGTTAAAGAACTAGGTTTAGTTAACGGTGACATAGGAAGAGTATTAAGAAAAAGTGGTAACCTAATAGTTACAGAATTTAATTCGAAAGAAATAGATTTTTCAACTAAGGACGCGTTTGATTTACAACTTGCATACGCAATTACCATACACCTAAGCCAAGGATCTGACTACAAAGGGGTAATAATTACATGTTCAAGTGAACATAAGTTTATGCTTAGGAGAAATTTAATTTATACAGCTCTTACAAGGGCAAAAGATAAAGCCCTTTTAGTTGGAGAAGAAAGTTCGTTAAATGAGGGAATACAAAAATTACCTGATTTAAGATATACAAACTTAATTGAAACACTTCAAACAGAGATTAAGGATGACTGAAATTGTTTGCCGTGTGTGTAGTTCTGAAGGTTATTTTGATGGTTTGCTATTCAAATGTTCCCAATGTACAGCAGTACATTGGGATAAATGGAAGATAAAAAAATCTTTTAGTAAATTAAAAAAAGATAGTGAAGAATTTAAAACTCTAAAAAAACAAATTCTTTCAGAAGCTAAAGTTCCGAAATCTCAAGGAAATTATTGTTATAAGATTAGATTGAGAAAACAAAAAAAATATAAATTGGATAATGACTTTTATATAGGTAGAACAGGTTTGCATCCATATGAAAGATACTTAAACCACTTGTTGGGGAAGTATTCCAGCAAACATGCAAAAAATTATGGAACCGCAATGATTGAATTTGAAGGACCTATGAAATTAGAAACTTCTAAATTAAGAGAGCCCGCATGGGGTAAAGAAGAGGAAGAAAAAGGGTTTAAAGTTATAGGCCCCAGGGAAAATGAGGAAATGAATATAAAAAGTAACAAAACACCAGACCTACAGGAAAGTTAATCCCAATTTTTCTAAGCAATTAGTTAAATGAATAATCAAATTCACTAAAATTTGAATTATCTAACTCAAATGCGTCAATACCTTGAATGTTTTTTTTAGATTGTAATTGTATATTAAGCCAGTCAGGTAATTTTATGTTATACTTTGAGAAATCAAATTTAGAATAATCTTGATATTCATAAGTCTTTAAATAAAAGTCATGAAAATGAATTGTGTCATTGACTAACTCTGGTGGTCTGAAACCATACTCTATCAATTGCTCAACAATAATATACATATACCTACCATCCATTGTGGTGAACCTAGTAAGCCTGCCGTCATCATCGTCAGACATTTTGTCATTAAGCCACCCTACCCAACCGTTTGGATACTTAGCTCTAACTATGTCTTTGGTAGTAAATAAACTTTCAAAAAGGCTTCTCATAAAATAAAATTACCTATAACTTTTTGTAACTATTTTTGTGTTTTGTAAGCTCTTTCTGGTACGAAGGACAAGAAAAATTTCCCATACCAAACATTTCTTCGATAAAGTTTTGCCATCTAAAATTTATTTTTGATAAAAAATTCAAAGTTTACCATCCTCTGGGGTTGTCTAACTCATAAAGTCATTTTAATTTTGATAATAGTATAAAAAATATTGAAAATCAAAAATGATGAACACCAATTTCTCTAAACTTGGTTGGTACAAAATGTTATTAATATTCATGACAATTGGAATGATATTAGATTTTGCTTTTATGAGCTTGATATTCTTTTCTTTGATTTTAATTTTTGGAGATTAGTAAAAAAGTAATCTCTGGTGACCTTTTTTAGAATTATATTTTAGAAAATTTATGCAAGTTCATGAATATATTAGAGGTGAAATCGTTTGAGAAAAACTACCTTTTCTTAGGAAATTCAATGATGTTCTTTCTTTCAATATCTTTTAAAACAGTCTCTATTGCTTTATCATCAAAACCTGATTTTCTCAGATTTTGTTTTGCCTCCTCTAAATTTTTATAACCCTTGGTGTATTCAATAATTGAGTTAATATTTTCATTTAGAAGTTTTTCAATTTCATCATCTTTTTTCATTATAGTTAACCTTAAATTAAGATAATAAGTTGCTAGAAAAAATATAGTACAAATTATACAATTAATTATACATAATTAATTTAACTTTCAGATGACAAATCAAAGCAACTGAATAATTTAAAATAGAATGATCTTGATTAGGAATGAATATGATAAATCATCTTCAAAATAAAATTAAAGAACAACTAATCAATGAACTAAATCAGAATTTATATCGTGAACTGAATTTAAGTTTATATGAAGCAGATCATTACTTTGGTTATTACAATGGTTACATCTATAAACTTGTTGACAGAGTATATAAAAAATACGGGCCGACAGGTCTACGATCTGAAATTAAATATATAACAAAATATTTGTTGTTTCTATTCAACAAACTTGAAAGCAACTCAACTTTCCCAGACTACATTCTAGTAGTTTTTTATTTTCGAATTTTCTACAGACATTTTTCATCGAGAAAAATTAGATCATCTAATCAACTTAGCTTTAGATTTTAAATTACTTAAAATTCTTAACTGAATTTAGGTAACAATTCGTAAATCACCCATCCAGAACCCTTTTTTTATACTTCCATCTGAGTAAGTGTAAGTACCTTCACCAAAACGTAAACCATCTTTAAATCCACCCTCATACTTATCACCATAAGTAAACGTGTAAATACCTTTGCCATTGAAAATATCATTCTTAAATTCACCCTCGTAAATATCTCCATCTGACCAAGTAAAAATACCTTGCCCACTCATTTCACCATTTATGTATTCACCTGTATATTGATCTCCGTTTGCCCATGTATAAGTTCCTTGTCCGTGTCTGGTGTCATTTTTAAATGAACCTACATATTGATCTCCACTTAAATATCGAGAGATACCATGTCCACTCTTTTTGTAATTTTTAAATTCGCCAACGTATCTGTCTCCATTAGAATGAATATATGTGCCATATCCATCATCAAGGAAGTCGTTAAAGCCTTCTTTATACTCATTGTCGTTAATCATCTTTTTAAACTTAAAACACCTTATATTTTTCAAACAAGTCTCTAATATTTTTTCCTGCAGAAAGTTCATCTCTTACAATATCTTCTTTACCCTTTACTATCTCTGCTTCATTTATCACTTCATCTATAATTTCTTTAGGAACACATACAACTCCATCAATGTCTCCAAATACATAATCTCCTGGATTAATTTTAACCTCACCAATTGTAATAGGTTTGTTGAAATCTATTATATTATATCTATACACAGCAGTTAGAGGAGAGTGGTAGCAAGCAAAAACTGGAAATTTATGTTTAATTATTTCGTCAATATCTCTTATGCCTCCATGAATTAATGCGCCTTTAGCACCTTTTTCCATTGAAGTTTTACTCATTAATTCGCCCCAATGCGCTGCAGATTTTTCATCTCCAGAATCCATTACTATTATGCTTCCAGGAAAAATTCCGTCCAACATATCCATTTGTTTATACCTCGGATCTTCTCCGTCATCATAGAATCTTTTGTTACCGCGAACTGTATATACAGGTCCTGCTATCTTCATATCTGGGGTAAGAGGACGTAAATCACTTGGCAGAGTTTGGTTCCTGTAATCAGGACTAAGTGCATCCATTATATCAGTAATGGCACCAGAATATAAATTAAGTAATTTTTCTGATCTTTCTTCATCATAATTTTTCATAAATCTATCTCCTTGAGTAACTTAAACATCTATAAAATGAATGTTTAAATAACTGTTTTCATTAAAGTATTTTGATTTACTAAGTCTATGAATATAATCATATGAAATGATGAATGATTATACAAATCTAATTATAGAAGGCATACAGATAGGTGACCAAATTGGAGGTCCGTCTGAGTTAGCTAAAATATTAACTGACAGCCTTACTGCAAACAAACAATTTAACGAAGATGACTTAAGACAAAGATATTTAAATTGGTGGAAAAGTGATGCATTTGATACGGGCCCCACATATGCAAGTGTTTTTAACAAAATTGATAAAGGGATGGATCCTAAATTAGCTGTAAAAAAAGTACATGAAGAGTTTGGCTTTAATACAGCTGGATGTGGTCCAGCTCACAGGGCAACACCTTTAGCTGGTATGTTAGCTATACCGACCAATAAACTTATAACCTTAGCAAAACTGGAAGCCAAAATTACACATTTTGATGATGATGCAGGAAATGGATCTGCTATTGTAATTATGCTTTGTAGATACTTGCTGGAAGGTAAAAGTTTTGACGATGCTGAAAATCTTATTTCTAACAACAAAGACTTAAAAGAAAGTTGGATAAAATTACAAAATGCCAAGTTAAAGCCAGATGGGTATGTATATAATGTTATCTTTTCTGCACTTCACTTTATAAAAGAAAATAAATCACTTGAAGATGCAATAAAGTTTTCAGGAAAAGCTAATTACTGTTCTATAATTTATGGAGTGGTAACAAATTGTATGGCAGCGAATTAACTATTTATTGATATATTAAAATTCTCATGAAAGGACATCTGATGAGTGCATATATAATAAAAGATAATAACGGTAATGATTTTATAATCAAAGACATCTCTTCTTTTTATCAACATATTATAGAATACCATGCATCAGGCACATCCCTTCATGAGGAAAACGGTCATTATTTTACAGTTAATGACGTATTTAGATCTGAAGTTAAAAAATTATACCAAGATAACAGTTAATCTTTCTTAAAATCTATTATTTTGGCACTGTTGATAACATTTCCATTCCATCCAAATTTTCTTAGATCATTAAAGGTTATATGTTTCCCAATAAAATATTGGCACAACATATCAGGCACATCATCTTCGACACATTTATCTAACTCAATAGAGTAGCGACGTGAATCATCAATATCATATTTATCATATGTTATTAACGACCACATTCTTACCCCGCCGCTTATACCGTGACGTTTTAAATAGAGTTCTGTAACATCCTGGCAAAGTTGGGGACCAGTATAAACTACCCCTAGGTAAAAAACGCGTTGTCTAGGTGAAGGATCTACATATTTTAGAGGAATACAAATATTTCTTGGAAGTTTAATTACTGTCATTTTTGTCTCCAGTAATTTTCCAGCCATTTTTTATCAAAACTTTAATAAGTTTTTGAACTATTTTCTCTCTCGATGAATTGCTATCTCCAACTGGTTCAAGAAAAAGATTTTTCTTATTTTCAGTTTTTTCTCGATGCTTGATGTAATCTTGTCGAGTTTTATTATGAGTAGATATTATGAAGCCCTGCTTAAAGACAGGGTCATCTTCTTTAAGTTCTTTCCAGATTATTTTTTTCATTGAAGCCTCCGCTTTAGTACTTTAGGCATGATGCCAAGGCGTACAAGTTGGTAATTAAATGCCTTATTTTTTTAATACTATAATTGGTTCAATTTGTGAAGTTTAAATTCGTCAAATTATTATGAATAATCGCAGAACCCCTCTTTAATTGCTTTTATAATTCTGTCAGCTGCTGGCTGATAGAAAGACCCTCTCGAAAAATGATGAATAGGAATAATGTTGGTTGTTTTGTTTGTATCTGAACAAACTTGAAACTTAGAAAATTTCATAAGGTTCAAGCTTGAATTTTTATTATATCCAAAAATTTCTGAGGCATCTTTACCCACTAGCAAAACGTTTCTGGGTTTCATAAATATTATTAATGATTTTAATAGATTATCCATCTTTTGTTGGTAAATTTTATAATCTTTATGGACAATTATTGGGCTTGCTCCTTTTGCGTCAGTTTGAATTGCAATTCTGTTTGTTCCTAACCAGTCATCATTTGGACCCGTGTCAAAATCGTCAA
>CABYBQ010000031.1 GCA_902517275.1 uncultured SAR116 cluster alpha proteobacterium | reverse complement strand
TGTTAATACCCATATTTAAATAATAAAGGTAATTAAGAATAAAAATATGTAGATTGTATTTACATGTTAAATTTTTTAGACATCAATTTTTCAAATTGAACTAAATCATTATAAGCTTTGCCTACAGTTAATTCAGTAATTTCTTTTCTCCACTCGCAATAGTCATTCATTTTCTCTATTAATGCTTGATTTGCTTGGCAAGAAACAGTTTTTCCGTCACGTAGAACAGTCACATAACCTTCTTTTTCACATTCATTTACCATATTAGAAATAGTTTGCCTATTTGTGTGCATCTCATTTACTAAATCTGTAATTGTGTAAAATTGATTTTCATAAAATGCGTTTACCATCCAACGTGCAAAAGCATTTCGTAAAGGTGTTGAATTGAAATATCTTTGTGTTTTATTTATCATTCTTGTTTGTCTGGCTTTAAAAATTTCCATTTCAATTTTCATCACACACCTTCTGTACTCTAGTAAAAGATGAGCATAAATTTCGTCTGAAGAATTCTTAATTTTAGACATAATTTAAACTAACAAAGTTGTACAATATATTATACTTTAAAATAAAAAAAGGCGACATAAGTCGCCTTTTTATAAATATTATATTAAAGCAATTAGAATGTTGCTTGAATTGTAAGTTTAGATTGTGTACCAGAATCACTAACTGTTGCTGTGTAAGTATCAGCGTTAGTACCGAGCTTATACTCGTAGTCATCAACATTTATCATTGCTGTTAATCCTGCAGCAATTGGGTATACAACCTCAACACCTGATCTTGTGTACTCTTCTCCAGCATCTAAATCATCTTCAGATTTAGCGGTGTAAGCACCAATACTCATACCATTTGGCATAGTGTATGATATAGCAGCACCAGCGTTGTCTCTTTCTTCATCATTAGCTTCATATTGACCTGATGCTAAGATTACTGAAATGTCACCAGATACAATTTTTAAACCCATGCTCTCCTGATCAATATCCTGAGTTGAGTTTTCTGTAGTAGTAGAAGTCATACCTAAAGTGATAGACGCGCCAGCAGCTTCCATGGCGTATTTTGCACCTATTGATGTTGTATCATTACCACCTTCGTAACCACCATCTGTGTGTGAAATACCAGCTGTTAAGCCGCCCATTGCTGGTAGATGGTAAGCAACTTTAAGTCCATCATTGTCGGCTGGCGCAGATGTACCTGTACTTATTGACGCTGAACCAACTGCAGGAGCAGAATCTTCTTTAATTAAGTCACTCTCATCAACGATGTAAGCATCTGCTGCTTGGTCATCATAACCTAAGACAATTTTACCAAAACCACCTGCAATGGCTAATGAATTTTCGTCATTTCCAAAAGCTGCACCATCGGTATGGAAGTCAACTCTATATGTGAGATCTAGACCAGAATCTGTTTTATTAGTAAAATTAATTACCATATCTGAGTCTGTACCAAATCTTGTTCCATCAGTTGCAGTGACATTTGAACTTCTTGATTCATATGTCCATTCGAAAGAACCTGATATAGCAACGTCCGCAGCAGCAGTGTTTGCTGCAAGCGTAGCAGCTGCAGCAAGTGCAGTTGTACCTAAAAGTAGTTTTCTCATTATAATCTCCTTAAAGATTGTTTAGTTATTTAAAAATTCGGCACTTTACTGGTTAGGTAAAGTGCCTCCCAATACAATTACGGGGATACGCAAATAAGATTGGTATCAGTTTGATACTATATATGTAGATATGTATAAAGCTAAAAAACTATCAATTTGATACTTTTACCACCACGTGTGATATTTTTACAACATGTATATCAATTTTACGTTTTATTATTAAATTTAAATATCACTAATTTGTAAGTTTTGGATAAACTTTTATAAACGATCTTCTTGCATCTTGATTGTCTTTGATAACTTTAACAAATTTATTATTGCGTAATTTTTTAAGACAACGAAAAAAAGTTGCTCTAGGATGAGGACATTTTTTTAAAATATCTTCTAGACTTATATGTTGATCTTTTCCTTGAAAATGTATTATAGTTTGAAGTATATCTCGTTCTGTTAATGATAGTTTTTTTAGTCCAAATTGCTCTTCTTTATTTCTTAGTAAAGACCATAGTTCTGATAAGGACTGTTTAGTTTCTCTCATATTGTATCCCCCAATATCATAATGATACAATTTTAGGCAGATATTACAAATAAAATCAATTAACGTATTCACAATTAATTACTGGGTAAATATATCATATATCCTCAGTATATAGTTGCTCAAATGTTTTGCTTTAATTTTTCTTTTTAAAAGGGTAAATTAATTTAAATTTTTAATACTCTGGAACAAATATGGCACTTAAGAACCCAAAACCAACAATTGGCTTTATTGGCGCTGGAAATATGGGTTTACCAATGCTAAAAAACCTTATCAAAAAGGGGTTCCAGGTAAAGGTATACGATATAAATGCAAAAATCACTAAAAGGTTAGATAAAGATAATATAAAAACAGTAAATAATTTAAGAGCTGTCGCGAATAATAAGTTCATAATTTCAATTTTACCCGATACTCAAGATGTCAAAAATGTATTTAGTACTGACTCTGGAATTAATTCTTATTTAAAGCCCGGTACAATAGTTATTGACATGAGTACAATTTCTGCAACATCAGCCTCAGAAATTGGTAAAACATTGCAAAAACAACAAATAGAGTTTCTTGATGCCCCTGTAAGTGGAGGTGTTAAAGGAGCGTTAAATGCAAATTTATCAATTATGGTAGGAGGGAAGAAAGAAACTTACAAAAAATCCTTGGATATTTTAAATGCTATTGGTGAAAATATTATCTATGCTGGAAGAGCTGGAATGGGACAAGTTTTTAAAATTTGCAACCAAATAATGGTTGGTTCACATATACAGGCAATGTGTGAAGCATTTACTTTATGTAAATCAAAAGGAGGAGATTTGAAACTCTTAAAGGAAACTTTAATTGAAAGTTCGGCTAATTCATGGATACTAGAAAATTTAGGTGATGATGTTATAGATCAAAATGTGCATGCAGGTTTCAGAATAGATTTACAACTAAAAGATTTAAAATTGGCGAGTGAAGCTGCATTTGAAGGTGGGATTCCTCTTCCAGGGTTGTCTTTAGTATTAGCGTTATATCTAGAAGCGAAAGCGCATAACGAAGGAAAAAACGGAAATCAATCCCTGTTTAAAACATACGATAGAATGTCAAACCAGAAATAATTACTAGGTCAATTATAATCTTATTTACCTTCAAAAATTCTGATATCTCTGTCTGCTCCTCCATCAAGCGCTTTTAAAGCGGCTTGATAATCATCACTTCTATAAGCAGCTTTTGCTTTTTCAAAACTTTCAAATTCAACTAAAACTGTTTGATCTACAACTCCGTTTTCATGAGCATCTACTGAACTTGTACTAGCAAGCATTTTACCCCCAGCTTTAATCATTGCAGGACCTGCTAATTCTAAGTAAGCTTGTCTTTTTTTAGGGTTTGCTGGTGAACGATGAGCACTTAAAAAATAACCTCTAGGCATAAAAACTCCTTTTAAAACATAAAATTAGGATACATACTTTTATTAAGATAAACATTTCTTATATGAATTCTATAAAAAAGGAATAATCAATAATGGATGAAAATCTCAAGAAATCAATGAAACGCGCTCATTCTGGAGGTACACATCATTTTTTAAAAACAAAATTCTTAGGTTTAGAAGGTGAAATATATAAATATGAACTGGAGTTTTCTAGAGAATGTTTAAATCCATTTAAGACTGTACAAGGGGGTATGATAGCTAGCGCAATAGATGAAATCACATCAATAAGTGTTAACATATTTACTAAAGATGAATATTTACCAAGTTCAACAGATATACATATTTCTTTCCATAGGCCTTTGTTATTAGGAAAAGTTATGGGAACAGCAAAAATAATCAAAATAGGTAAGCAAATAGTGTCTGTTGAGGGTAGGTTGATATCGTCTTCGGGAAAGATAGCAGCCTCAGGACTGCATACGGCAGTCTTAATTAAAACTTCAGATATTAATAAAAATGAATAAAATTAGATAATGATTAAAAAGCATAACCTTCCTTCTAAAGTATGTATTATTTGTGAAAGACCATTTAAGTGGAGAAAAAAATGGGAGAAAGTTTGGAATGAGGTGAAATATTGCAGTCAAAAATGTAGAAAATTTAAGGTAAAAAAAATTGAAGATATTTAAGCAAAATTACAACGTCGATAACATAATAGAGATGGCCTGGTGCGACAAGACAAGCTTTGATTCAATAAAAGCTCAGACAGGTATTCCGGAAAAAGATGTTATTAAAATAATGCGTTCTAATTTAAAAAAAACAAGCTTTAAGGTCTGGAGAGAAAGAGTTTACGGTCGAAAAGCTAAACATGCTAAAAAATAATATTCAGATAGTATGGTTTAAAAGGGATTTAAGAATAACTGACCATAGACCCTTATTTCAAGCTTCACTCACTTCAATTCCAACATTACCCATTTACATAGTTGAAACGGATTACTGGGAAAAACCATTTTCAAGTAAAAGACATTGGTGCTTCATCCATGATAGTCTTAAAGAATTGAGAAAAGATTTAAAAAAAATAGGTCAAACTTTAGTTGTTAGGATCGGTTCTATTAAGGATATATTTGAAGATTTATCAGTTCAGTATAACATCCAATCAATATTATCCCACGAAGAAACAGGTAATAAGTGGTCCTATGACAGAGACAACGAAATAAAAAATTGGTGTCATAATAAAAATATATTATTCCATGAATTTCCTTCAAACGGAGTTGTGAGACGTTTGAAAAATAGAACAGGTTGGTCAAAAATAAGAAATTTAAGAATGAAAGAAGAGCTGTTTTCTACCCCTACTTATTTAACACCTATTGTAAAAATAAAAGAAGGAGAAATACCCTGCAAGGACGATCCTATTTTTAAAAATAATTATTCTGGGATTGTTCAAAAAGGAGGGCGAAGTGAAGCCATAAAAATATTGAATAGTTTCTTAGCTTATAGAGGTAAAAATTATATTTATAACATTTCTAAACCAGGAGTTTCTGAACAAACTTGTACCCGTCTTTCACCTCATTTGACTTGGGGGACAATTTCTTCAAAAGAGATATTAAAACTAATAAAAACAAAAAAAGAATCCTTATTAGAAAATGACATTAAAATCTGGAATAAAAACTTGTCCTCAGTTATTTCACGTTTGTCTTGGAGGTGCCATTTTATACAAAAATTAGAGTCACAACCATCAATAGAATTTAAGTGTATGCATCCATTTTACGATGGTTTGAGAGAAAATAATTTTGATATTGGATATTATAATGCATGGAAAAAAGGTCTTACAGGTTATCCATTTATTGATGCTTGTATGAGAAGTCTTAATTATAATGGTTGGATAAATTTTAGAATGAGGGCTATGCTTGTAAGCTTTGCAAGTTATGACCTTTGGCTTGATTGGAGAAAAATTGGATATCACTTGGCTCAGTCATTTACAGATTATGAGCCAGGTATTCATTACAGCCAATTACAAATGCAATCTGGGGTAACTGGAATTAACACTTTAAGAATTTACAACCCGATAAAACAATCAATAGATCACGATCCAAAAGGCAAATTTATAAAAAAGTGGGTTCCAGAGCTTAACTACGTTCCTGACATTTGGATACATGAGCCTTGGAAAATGGATTTATATACTCAAAAAACATCTAATTGTTTTATTGGGAAAAACTACCCTAAGCCAATTGTTATTCATTCTGACGTGATTAGACAAGCAAAATCAAAATTGGCACTTATTTTAAATAGAGATGGTTATACGCAGAGATCTAAAATAGTATTAAACAAGCTAGGTAGTAAAAAAGGAAAAAAAAATAAGAAAAAAACAGATGACCAATTAGAGCTTATATAATATTTGCTTCAAGTTTTTTTTGTTATTATTGGCTTTGTTCTTTTTGGATAGCATGTTTTACAAATTTTACAGACTGTTCCATTGCATCCCCAAGCTGAACAAAATTCTCGTCCATAAAATATAATTTGCAGATGTAATTTATTCCATTTTTCTGATGGGAAAAGTTTTTTTAAGTCGATTTCTGTAGTTTTCACATTTTTCCCATTAGTTAAACCCCATCTTTGAGCAAGTCGATGTATATGAGTATCAACTGGGAAAGCTGGAATACCAAACCCTTGTGAAACAACAACACTTGCTGTCTTATGACCTACACCTGGTAATTTTTCCAGTTCAGTAATATCATTGGGTACTGTACCATTAAATTTGTTAACAAGAATTTTTGATAAATTTGAAATGGCTTTAGATTTTTGAGGTGCCAATCCACATGGTCTTATAATATTGTAAATTTTGTCTACAGGCACTTTTTCCATGTCAAATGGATTGTTAGCCATTTTAAATAAGGATGGAGTTACTTTATTAACTCTTTCATCTGTGCATTGAGCGCTAAGTAATACGGCGACTAATAACTCAAAAACATTTTCGTTTGTAAGGGGAACGGGCGTTTTTGGATAAGTACGTTCCAAAAAATCCATTATAAATTTTGCTCTTTCAGATTTTAACAAATTAATATCCTTCAACTTTTAAGCATTAACTCAAATAAATAAAATTAAAAAAATATTAGAGTTTATAAACATAATATTTTAATTAATCATAAAAAGTTTATAATGGAAATAATGAAAAAATTTATAATTTTTAAACAAGGTGTACTTGAAGAGTTACCTTTACAACTAGGCGTTTTCCCTTTTGGAATTATTTACGGGATAATGGCTATTGAAAGTGGTTTAACGCCCATGCAAGCTTTCCTTATGTCATCAATTATATTTGGAGGAGCAAGTCAGATAGCATTTGTTCAATTAATTTCAAATGCCTCCCCATTTGGAGTCATAGTAACGACAGTAGTTGCTATAAATTCGAGACACTTTTTATATAGTATTTCAATGATGGAGTTTTTGAAAAACTTATCTATAAAATGGCGTATAGGACTAGCTTATTTATTAACTGATGAAGCTTACGCTATTTCAATAAGAAGATTTATAAATGAGCCTAATAAATCTTTTATTCATTTTCACCTTTTAGGCACAGGAATAACATTATTTTTGTCTTGGCAAATTTCTACTTTGACAGGTGTTTTGTTAGGTGGAGATTTACCACAATTTTTAGATTTACAATTTATTATTCCCCTAACCTTTATTGCTATAATTGTTCCAATGATAAGATCAATTTCTACTTTTTTGGTAGTTATTGCTTCGGCTTTTTCGGGTTTAATTTTAAAAAACTTAGATATTAATTTTTGGGTTATTATCTCTGGAATAATTGGAGTAATGATTGGGATATTTTCAGCTAAATTGGATAAAAAAATATGATATGGGCTGGAATTATAATATGTGGGGTAATTACTTTCTTAATAAGATTTATCCCAATGTCAGGAATAATTTCAAAACAGTTATCCACCTCTACAAAAAATTCTTTTAAATACATACCATTAGCAGTTCTTACACCAATAATTATCAATGATTTATCAATTATTCAAAATAACACCCTTTTTTTTATTGAAAATTATAAATTATATGCAGGTTTAATAGCTATAGTAGTATCATTCATAACAAACAACATTCTTGCAACAATATCCATAGGTATGGCAAGCTATTTAATCATGTCTAATTTTATAATTATTTAAATTTTTAGGAGTAATTGATGAATCAAAATATTATAGGTATAAATGGATGTGCAAAAGATTGTCATGAAGCAGCTGTTAAAGGTGGTTGGTGGCATGACGGTAAAGGTATTAAAAAAGACAGGAATGTGGGGGAGTTATTATGTCTAATTCATTCTGAGATAAGTGAGGCAATGGAAGGTGCAAGAAAAGGTTTAATGGATACCCACTTGAAACATAAGTCCATGATGGAGGTTGAACTGGCGGATGCTATCATTAGAATTTTTGATTTAGCTGAATCCAGAGGTTTTAAATTAGGTGAAACGATTTACGAAAAGTTGGAATACAATAAATTAAGAGCAGACCACCAAATTAATAATCGTCTAAAAAAAGGTGGTAAGAAATTTTAATAACAAGTATTTTTTAATATAAACGTAAAAACCTAAGTTAAAAATGAGCTTACAAATTTCAAATATAATGTCACTCGATGACCACGTTACAAAAATTAATTCAGCTAAAAACAATGTCAAAATTAGCATATTTGAAATGGCGGAGGCTATCACCAATGCAGTCACCCAATTCGAAAATAGGCAAACAGAATTAGCTAATAAGTTGGGAATGTCTAAAGGTACATTCTCCAAATGGTTGTCAATTGGTTCTAGTAACAGTTTAATTAGTGTAAAAGAATTAGCTCCTACGTCTTTTGATTCTTTGTATCAACTAAGTGCTTTAGATAATCAGTATCTAAAATATTTTGGAAAAGAAAAGGGCAGTAAAAATTTTTTAAAGCTTTTTGAAAATAATAATATAACCTCATCTTCTCAAAGAAAAGACATTAATAAATTAATCAAATTACATAAAAATAGAATTAATAGGAAAAATAGTGGTGAAGTTGAAAATTTAAACGAACAAAAGCTTAATTCTGAGATTAAGTTAAAAGTTTTAGTTAAATCTAAATTATTTTTTAATACAATTATTATTGTGCCATCAAATGATCAGTTAAATAAATGGAGACAATGTGCTTTTAATGAAGATATTAATGATGATTATCCAATAAGAAGTTTGGAAAATCCAGATAAAAATGTTTTTCAACAATGTATAATAAAAGTTAAAGCACAAAATGTTGATATTGCCTTGATTTCTTTAAAATCTTGGGGATTTAATTTTCATAAAATTTTCATACCTACTCAACATAAAAAAGGACTTGTGGATGTTTCTTCAGAGTTTG
>CABYBQ010000030.1 GCA_902517275.1 uncultured SAR116 cluster alpha proteobacterium | reverse complement strand
GAACCAGAAGAAAATACTGGAAACAGAGAAATCCCAATACCTAGAGGAAAATTACTAGGCGGTTCCAGTTCTATTAATGGTTTAGTTTTTGTAAGAGGAAACAAATTAGATTATGATACATGGGCTCAAATGGGAAATACAGGTTGGTCATACGATGATGTACTTCCTTTCTTTAAAAAAATGGAAAATTATCAAGGTAAAACCTCTGAATTACGAGGTGAAGAAGGTCCACTTAAAATTTCTGAAGTAAGTGACAGAAATCCCATTTATGATGCGATCTTTAAATCTGGAGAAGTCAATAAGATTCCTTTTAATAAAGACTATAATGGCGAAGATCAAGAAGGTTTAGGCTATACTCAGACTACAATTTATAAAGGTGAAAGGATGAGTGCAGAAGTTGCTTATCTACGGCCAATAAAATCAAGAAAAAATCTTACAATTATAACTAACTCGTTGGTTACAAAATTACTCTTTGAGAAAAAAAAATGTATTGGGGTTGAGGTAAAAAATAAAAATAAATTATCAACATTTATGACGTCAAAAGAAGTTATTCTATCAGGTGGAGCAATTAATTCTCCTCAGATTTTGGAATTGTCTGGTATTGGAAACAGCACGATACTTAAAAAAAATGGAATTGAGCCAATTCATCATTTAGTTGGGGTTGGAGAAAATCTACGTGATCATATTGCTCCGCGGATAATTTATAGGGTTAAAAAGGAAGGAATTTCCTATAACGACAAAGCTGGTGGTATTAATCTAATAAAGCAAGTTTTTAAATATATATTTAAAAGAGACGGTTTTTTAGCACTTCCGTCTGCACCAGTTGTTGGATTTTTTAAAACGAGAAAAGAGCTAGCTTCACCCGATATTCAGGTACACTTTATACCATATAGAGTAGTTTTAAAAGATGGTAAAAGATCATTAGGAAAGGAACCAGGCATAACTTGCACGGTCAATCAAAACAGACCCGAAAGTAAAGGGAGTATCCACATTAAGTCTAACGATCCAAAAGTATTCCCAAGTATAAAGTTTAACTTCATGTCTAATCAACTAGATAAGGACACACTCGTTGATGGAGTAAAGTTAATAAGAAAACTAATGCAATCGGCTCCAATGAAAGAATTTTGTGATTTAGAAATTCAGCCCGGGTTGGATTATTCAAGCGATAAAGATATTTTGAATTTCATTAGAGATAAAGCCGAAACAGTCTATCATCCGGTTGGAACTTGTAAAATGGGTTTTGATGAAAACGCAGTTGTTGACAAAAATCTAAAAGTTCATGGAATTCAAGGTCTCCGCATAGCAGATGCATCTATAATGCCTACTCTGATTTCAGGAAACACAAACGCTGCTTGCATGATGATTGGTGAAAGATGTGCTGATTTTATTCTTAACAACTAAAATCTCAATAAATGATCAACTCAAAAAATATTGAAAAATTTTGGACAAGAGGTGATATTTTTTCACGAGTAAACCATGCAATGTCGGAAGCAGGTTTAATCAATAAAGAATTAAATATTGAAGATTTATTTCCTATTGATCAATATCACGCAAGGGGGATTGCTGCTACTGTTGACCTTGGTAAAAGAATGCCAATATCAAAAAATCAAAAAATTATAGATATTGGTTGTGGTCTAGGTGGACCAGCAAGATATTACGCTAAAGAATTTAAGTGCTTTATTACTGGAATAGACATAACACCAAGCTTTATTGAAATAGGTAATGAATTCAATAAACTAACATCTATGTCTGATAATATTCAGCTTTTAGTTGGAAATGGAGAAATATTAGATTTTAAGAATGAAACTTTTGATGGTGCCTATTCACAACACGTAACAATGAATATATTAAATAGAAAAAAATTTTTTTCTGAAGCTTTTAGAGTTTTGAAAAAAGATAGTTTTTTTGCTTTTACCGAACATGGGTTAGGCCCTGAGGGTAATCCAATTTTTCCTCTGCCATGGGCTGATTCTTCAGAAATGAGCTTTTTATTACCCCCTGAAACAACTATATCTATACTAAAAGATATAGGTTTTTCTGATATAAAAATAATTGAGACAGCTGATAAATATATTTCAGGTTATGAAAAACTTATTGGGTTAAAGTCTGCAAATAAAAAACCTATTTTAGGTATTCATGTAATTGGTGGAGAAAGTATGAATGAAAGATCTACTAACTCAATGCAATCTATTAAAGAAAATAGAACATTGCCATTTGAGATAGTTTGTAAGAAATAACTGTTGTTTAAAAATTTAAAATTATTCTTTTATTCATTTTACCCTTGTTTTCAATTTTAACTGATTTGACTAACTTAATTTCTAAAGTTTTACTTACATGTGTCCCTCCACAAGGTTGAAAATCAACATCATCCCCTATCCTTATCATTCTTATCTTACCTGATCCTCTAGGGGGTTTAACGGACATTGTCCTTACTAAATCTGGATTTTCGTCTAATTCTTGATCTGTTATACTTGATATTTGAACTGAATAATCTTTATGAATTAATTCATTTAATTTATACAAAACATCTTCTTTGTCTGGCTTTGTTTCAAGATCAAAATCAAGTCTTCCTCTACCATCTCCTATAGAACCACCTGTAACAGGGTAAGGTATTATTGAACACAAGAGATGAAGACAGGTATGCACTTGCATGTAACTATATCTTTTTGACCAATCTAGAATTATGGTAACTGCCTCATTTTGTTTACAGTCATTAGTAGTTTCAGTTAAATGAACTAACTTATTATTTATATATTTGGTTCCGACTATTTTTATACGGTTATTTTTAAATGTAATTGAACCTTCATCTCCTGGTTGCCCCCCGCCTTCTGGATAAAAAATAGTTTCATTTAGAACTAATCCTTCAGGTAAAACTTCAGATATAATCGTTTTATGTTCTTTCAAATAAGAATTATTTCTAAATAGCTCAAC
Organism: uncultured SAR116 cluster alpha proteobacterium; assembly: GCA_902517275.1. GTDB lineage: Bacteria > Pseudomonadota > Alphaproteobacteria > Puniceispirillales > Marisalimonadaceae > Marisalimonas. The sequence goes on along the minus strand of CABYBQ010000030.1, from coordinate 6,466 downwards.
AGTCATATTTAACACCTATAAAATACCTAAAACTTTTTTAACAAATATATATCCAAAATGTTATAAGTAATTAATAAATTCTTATTAAATTTTAAAAGGTAAAATAAACATGAATATTAATGGCAAAAAAGCTATCGTATTTGGCGGAACTTCTGGAATTGGTCTATCTGCAACTCAAATGTTATCTGAAAAAGGAGCTCATGTTATTGCAATAAGTCGTAATCCCGAGAAATTAACTCAACTTCCAAAAAACGTTACAACAAAGAAAATAAACGTTCTTGATAGAGATGCTGTTGAAAAATTTTTTCAGGATGAAGGTGAATTTGATATTTTAGTTAATGCTGCTACTGGCGGAAAAAGAGCTGTTGGTCCTTTTCTTTCTATGGATTTAGATGGCTATAAAGCATCATTTGATAAACTTTGGGGATACACTAACGTAGTAAGATTAGGTACCAAATTTTTAAAAGATAATGGAAATATAGTTTTAGTAAGCGGGACTCCTGCAAGAAAATGTCGTCCAGGACAAATTGCAATTTCTTCCGTTGGTGGTGCAGTAGAAGCTTTTGCGAGAGGTATTGCACCTGAAATTCTACCTAAAAGGATCAACATTGTTTCTCCTGGTATCATTGATACTCCAATGAGCCCTCTTGAAGGCACTGCTAGAGAGGAGTATTATAAAAAAGCCACTAGTGATAACCTAATTCCAAGGGCCGGCACTCCAGACGAAGTTGCCAAAGGAATAATTTTTGCAATCGAGAACGAGTTTATAACTGGTACTACAATAGATGTAGATGGTGGTTGCATAATATCTTAGGAACTACAAAGAAGAGTATATTGCGTACTCTTCTTAGCTTCTTAAAGTACGTTCAGGCCAATGGGACTTAATAATAGTCCTAATAACCCACCAAAAAAACCTCCCCAAACTACGAGCCAACCTAAGTGCTCTTTTATCATTTTTTGAATAATAATTTTTATATCTTCAGGAGATAAATCAGCTAATCTTGCATCTAATATATTTTCAATTTTAACTAACAATGCCTCTGATGTAGTTTTTCCGTCATCATCAGAATTATTTCTCTTTATAAAATCTTCGATAATTATTTTTAATTTTTTATTAAATGGTTCTTTAAGTGGCTCAAGTGCTTTTCTTCCTCCTACCATTGAAAGCATTCCACCTAACTGTGAACCTTCTATAGCTTCAACAAGACCCAGAAAAACTTTATCGAAATCAATCTTTTCTATAATCTTTTCTGACGCTACTTCTTTATTATCTAATAAAAATTTATTTATTTGAGTAACTGAAAATAGCTCTTTTAATATTAAGTTTTTTATTCCCATCTTAATATCTTCAAATCTATCTTGAATAACGCCAGAACCATATAAAAACGGGATTTTTTCGAACAACATATGTACGGCAATCCAATTGGTAACGCTACCAGATAGGGCAAAAACTCCTGTCATAAAAATGAATGAATGTTCATCTTTATAAAAATAACCAATAAATATTATAAAAATAGATACTAAATTTGTAATTAAAGATTTATTTATCATCATTCTAGACCTAAGAATAAAACTTATAATTTTGGAGCCGCAACTATAGGATTTTTTAATATACCCAATAATCCAATGTCTACTTCTACAACATCTCCAGGCACCATATAAACTGGGGGATTTCTTTTGTCTCCAACACCACCTGGAGTCCCTGTCACAATCACATCACCTGTAGACAATGGAGTAAATTCTGATATGTAACTTATTAACCTCGGAATTGGAAAAATAAGGTCTGCTAATGTAGCTTTTTGCATAACGTTTCCATTCAGTCTTAATTCAATTGGTAATTTTGTATAGTCACCTACTTCACTAGGGGTAACCATATATGGACCAAAACCACCAGTGCCTGGAAATGTTTTACCTGGGGTAAATTGAGAAGTGTGTCTTTGATAATTTCGGATGCTACCGTCATTATAACAAGCATAACCAGCTATATGATTAAGTGCTTTGTCTTCAGAGATAAACCTACCACCTTTACCAATTATGATTGCCATTTCAGCTTCATAATCAAAACGATCAGAATTATCTGGTTTAATCATTGGTTGTAAATGAGCTACTTGAGAGTCAGCGAATCTTGTAAATATTGTTGGATTGTCTACATCGGGTCTGCCTGTCTCTTTTTTATGTTCCAAGTAGTTTAGACCTATACACATTATTTTTTCTGGATCAGGAATAACGGGTAAGAAACTGATGTCTGAAAAAGATAAATCTTTTGTTTTTCCCTCAATATACTCCTCAGCCTGATCTTCCATATTGAGAGATATTAATTCTTTTATAGTATTAACATCTGGATCAATCTTTCCTGTCAAATCTATTATTCCATTGTCAACTACTGCACCAAATCCAGTTTTACCCAACCTAATAAAGCTTAATAATTTCATTTTATATCCTTTTTTAAGATCTCATTATTGCATTACCCCACAAATTCAGGGTTCTTTCTTCTTGAGGCCAGTTTCTTACCGGTCGACCATGAACCGTTTCTAATTCTGCAGAAATTTCAATCCAATTTCCATCAGTGTCTTCAATAAATACAAATAAATTATTTCCTGGCCCATGTCTACCAGGCCCCCACATCAATTGAATATTTTGTGATGCAAAATGATCACACCAATTTTTTACAAAGTTCCAATCACCCGCTTCATAGGAGTGATGATCTATTCCAGATTTAGATGATTTAAAACAAGCTATAGTGTGGTGCTCATGGTTAGAAGTAGTGAAGCAAGTTGCAAGCTCTCCATTATTTTTTATAACTCTATCTGTAACTTGAAAACCAAGTTTGTTTTGATAAAAATTTTGAAATGAAACAACATCTTCTGAAGCAAATGTTAAATGTTGCAATGGAGCATGAATTCCCCTTAAATAAGAAGGACTAATGTCTTTTAAAACTCCAAAACATATTACATTGTTGTCAGGATCTTGAACTGAAAAAGATCCTGCTTTGTAAAATTCTGAGTTATGCTCCTTTAGTTTGAGTTCTTTTTGATCTAAGAACTCTTTAAATCTATTTAAGTTATTTTCACTTCTGCAAACCATTCCTGCGTTACTTAGCGTTTTATTTTCACCTAAAGTTATTATTATTTTGCGAGCTGGCCCGTCACATAAGAACTTCTCTGGTGAAAGTTTATTTATTTTCATATCCATAATTTTGGAATAAAAATTGGCCAAACTTTCTGGATTACTACTCTGTATTTCAAGATGATGCAAAGAGAAGTCCGCTTGTACTGCCGTTAATGACATTTACTCTCCTTATTTAACTAGATATCTGATGATAATTTTGAATATCATCAAAAATTTGATTTATGTACCTTTCTATAAATAGAGAATAGCTTGTTAAATTAGCATAAATTATAGGTTCATGTTCAGGAAGAAAATCAATCGAATTAAATATCGAACTCAATGATGCCTCTATACCTAATTTTTTGTTGTTGATAGGTACTGCAAAACCTATAAGACCTTTGTCAACTTGGCCTTCGGTTTTACAATATCCTTTTTTATTATCTTTTTTTAAATTTTTAAAAAAAGTATCTTTATCATTATCATCATAAAATGTTTCTTGCTTTAGAAGATCTTCTAAACTTTTTCCTACAATCTTCATAATTATTGCCCTTGACGTTGCACCATAAATTAAAGGCATTAATTTTCCTTTTTGATAACTAGTATTATTTTTAAAAAAAGGAGTTTTATAATCTGCCACACACATTACTTTGTTTCCATAAAGCCTAGCTAAAACGTTTACACTTTCAATAGGATTTTCATTTGCTAGTTTTTTTAAAAATGGTTGTCCTGCTCTAACTAGGGGATCTGACAAATTAATAATTCTATTAAATTTGATAAAGGCAGGACCTAGCCTAAAATAGGCCCCTGCCGCACTTTCAAGAAATTCTGCCAGAACTAATTCACGAACAATTCTGTAAATAGTACTTGAAGGGGTTTTCAATTCGTCCGAAATTTCTAAAACTGTCCAAGAACTTCTCTGTTCTGAAAAAAGATTTAAGATTTTATTATATCTTGTAAAACCTGACATCTAGAACCTTATAAGCTATAAATTTCGTTAAGACAGGTATTGGTAAATTTTAATAAATCATTTTTTTGAGTGCTAGCCAGAATAAATCTGTCAGGACGAATAATTAAAGTGTTTGTTTTAAATTTTTTTAATATAACCTCCATTCCAGGTATATCAGAACAATCATAAGATTTAATTCTAAGTTCCTTTTTATTTATTTTTTTATTGGTAATTAATATTGGGTCACATGCGAATATATTATCAATATCTCTACCAAAATCAGATTTGAAGGATGGGAATATTTTCCCCCTATTTATGTCTTCACATTCACCTAAACCTTTTCCAAGTTGGGGTTTAATTGTATTCATTTTAATAGTGCCGTCTGGTTGAACAAAAACTGTATCTGATACTTTTGATCCACCTATCGAATTAAGTAATTCTCCCATTTTCATTGCAGTGTTTATATAATCTCTAACATTTGAGGACCTCTCTGATTGATAGCTATTTAAAAGATTTTCACTATGACCCTTTTTACAACATATGCTTATTTTCCAAGCTAGATTAGATGCGTCCCTTATTCCAGCACACATACCTTGTCCCATGAAGGGTGGTGTTAAATGAGCAGCATCGCCTACTAAAAACATGCGGCCTTCTCTCCAACTTTTTGCAATAGCCGATTGAAATGTATATACAGTTTTTCTTTCAATTTCTACTTCATTAGGAGATACCCATTTACTTAAGAATTTCCAAAGCCTTTTTTCATCAAAAAATGTTATAGAACTCTCATTATCTTTTAAAGCTATTTCCCATCTTCTTCTCCTACCAACATTTCTGCAATAAGTTGCAGGCCTTTTTGCGTTACAATATTGAATGGTTCGATCAGGCAAATTTACATTTTTTGTTTTTAATATTAAGTCAATGACAGCCCAACGCTGCTCAAAACCCAAGTTTTCTAATTCTGTTTTCATTTCATTTCTAATGAATGAATTCGCACCATCACAACCAATAATGTATTTTGACTTAACTGAATTTATCTTATTAATTTTTGTATTTTTATAATGAACTTCAGTAAAATTTTTTTTATTCACAGTTTTAAAAACTTCACAGTTTTGTAGAGAAACAACCTTATCAAACTTTTTTAATTTATAACGAAGACTGCGTTCTAGGTCGGGTTGATGAAAACGATAACTCGGATACCACCCGTTTTCAGTAATTATTTTTGGCCTTGGCCAGTCTAAAAGGAGTTTACCATTTTCATCTAAAAATTTTGTACCTTTGTTGATAATTAATTTTTTTGATAAACTGTCAGAAATTCCTATAGTTTGAAATACTCTCATGACTTCATCATCAAAGTGGACTGCTCGTGGCAAATCATATAGGCTTGCTTCTTTTTCTAAAATAAGAATAGATAAATTATTTATAGCTAATAAATTTGCTAATGTTCCTCCGGTAGGTCCTAGTCCAACTATTACAACATCAAAATCCATTTGCACTATATTTTATCCTTATTTGTTCTTAATGTTTTGATAAAGCCAAGGACAATCAATAATCATTGGCGATTGCTTACCTTCCCGAGCAGTTTCCATACGTTTTTCTCTAAATTTTAATCTTTCATTATCAGGTAAGTACAGTCTTTCATGCCCCCAAAAACTTGGTCCCATATTTGTTTCGTGAGGTATCCATGTGTTTGGATCAATTATTCTGCCTCCCCAACCATTTTCAATAAAAAATCCTGATGGTGTGTGAGCATAAAATGAAGTCATATAATCGTTGGTATGTCTTCCTAAAGTATAAGCAATTGAGCCTTCTTTATATTGAAGCAAGTCATATCCTTGACCAACATCATCTAAATTTTGATATTCAACCATAAAATGATGAAATCCTTGTTGACCAGTACCTATCAAAGCAAAACTGTGATGCCTTCCATTTACATGAAAAAAGCATAATGAAATAGGGTCGTGACTGTAATCACTTATTTTAAAATCAAGAGTATCTCTGTAAAAAGGAATTAAATCATTAACATTAGATACATGTAATACAGCATGCCCAAGTCCACATATATCTGTTTTAAAACCTGAGATTGGCCTGCCTGAAACGAAAGAGTCTTTATCAAGATGCGGTTTATAAACAAGTTCTATTCGATTACCCGCTGGATCATCAAAGTATAATAATTCTTCTACAAACCTCATATCCGTAAGATTTTTGTTTCCCAATTGAACAGAAACACCAATAACGTCTAATCGTTTTGCGTACATTTGTAGGTCAGATTTTTTCTCAACTTCCCAACCAAGAAATGCAAGTTTATCACCAGGCTCTCCTGATACAGCAAATCTTTGTTTTTGATCATCCATTCTAAAACATAAAGACTTAGTACCATGATTAATGGATTGCATTCCTAGATATTTAGTAGCA
>CABYBQ010000029.1 GCA_902517275.1 uncultured SAR116 cluster alpha proteobacterium | reverse complement strand
TTATCTTACACCAATTGTTGAACAAAGGTATAGGGCCACTCTAAACATTGATCCAGGTGATCCTGCAATTGGTGACGCTGCGACTACCGGGTTACATTGGATGTTAGGTTGGAATTTAAAAAAAAATGATGAACTTGGTGTTGATTCTCATCCCGCACGTGGCGACTTTCTTCCGCCAGTCCCACTGCCAAGAAGAATGTGGGCAGGAAGCCAAATTAAAGTAAAGGCCCCTCTAAGAGTAGGTGATAAGGTAATAAAAAAATCTAAAGTAGCTGACATCAAATTAAAAGAAGGTCGAACAGGTAAGTTATGTTTTGTAACTGCAGAATATGAATATTTAGTTGATGACGACGTTCGTTTACATGAATTACATAATATTGTTTATCGTGATGTAACTAAGGCTGGGGGAGGGTCTGGAGTATCAGATGTTATACCAAAAGATGCAGATTTCACTGAAACAATTTTTATGCATCCTACTATTTTATTTCGTTATTCGGCAATTGGTTTTGTTGGGCACAGAATTCATTATGATTATCCATATTCTAAAAATGAAGAAAATTATCCTGATTTAATAGTGCATGGTCCCCTACAAGCAACATTGTTACTTAGGGCTGCAGAAAAACTTAAGGGTAAACCCGTAACTTCTTTTAATCACAAAGTCATGGCTCCTGTTTTTGCTAATAGCGACTATATAATCGGCGCTAAAAAAAATACAGATGGAAGTGTTACTTGTTGGGGTGCAGTTGAAGGTTCAGGCATGACTATGCAAGCTGAAGCACATTTTGAATAAAAATTATAGGAGGAAAATATGGTATCAATAACAAAATTGTTTGGTAGTTATGGATCTAATTGTAAATTAGACAGCTTTAACGATGAAATGAAATTTTTTGCTAAAATGTCTATTTTAGATTGGTGTGGTGTTGCGTATGCTGCAAAAAAAGAATCGGTTTCTAAAATCGTTTCTGAAATGGTTAAAGAAGAAAATGGTGTTAACCAAGCAAGGGTAATTTCTACTGGTCATTCAGTTTCCTCCAGAGGAGCAGCCCTAGCTAATGGAGCAACAGGACATGCATTAGATTATGATGACACGCATTTTCTTTTTGTTGGCCATCCAACTTCCAGTGCATTACCAGCTGCTTTGGCATTAGGTGAAGAATTAGATTCTTCGATTGAAGATATATTACTTGCCTATATGGCGGGAGTTGAGGTTTCAACGAGAATAGGACATATTTTAGGATACTCTCATTATAATGCGGGTTTTCACCAAACCGCTACCAGTGGTTCGTTTGGTTCAACAATTGTTGCTTCAAAACTATTAAATCTGAATGAAGATCAAACAATAAATGCTCTTGGATTAGTATCCACCAGAGCTTCAGGAATCAAATCTCAATTTGGAACTATGGGTAAACCATTTCATGCCGGAATGGCTGCTTCAAATGGTATTGAAGCTGCTAAATTGTCAAAGCTTGGATTTGTATCAAAAGAAGATGGTATTGAATGTGAGCAGGGTTTTTTCTTAACACACGGTTGGGATAAAAAAATTCCTCCTAGAGCTATAGAAAATTTAGGCACAGATTTTTTATTTCCTGAAATTAAATACAAGTTCCATGCATGTTGTCACGGCCTACACTCTTTCTTAGAGGCGCTAGATGAGATGAAGTTAGAAAATAATTTTAACCCTGAAACAATAGAGGAAATCGCAATTGAGACTAACCCTTCATGGTTGAAAGTTTGTAATATTGAAGAACCAAAAACAGGCTTAGAATCAAAATTTTCTTATAAATTAACTGCAGCGATGTCTATTTATGGCAAAGACACGTCTGACTTAGATACATATAGCGATGAAATTTGTTTTGATGATAATTTAAATAATATTAGAGATAAAGTAAGAGTGATACCCAATGATAATTTAAGCAACACTCAATCTTTAATTTCAATTAAGGATGGTTCTAGTAATGTCAAAAACAAACATGACTTGTCAGATAAAATTGAGAATAGTATTCTAGAAACTAAAATTGTGAATAAGTCAGTTTCTTTACTTTCAGAGACCAAATCAAATCAAATTTCTAAAATATTAAACGCCCCTAATGAAAATAAAGTAGATGCTCTAGTTAATTGTTTGGTTAGCTAATGATTGCACAAAATTCATCTAAAGATTTAGAGGGTTTGTTAGTAGTAACAGTTGAACAAGCCGTCGCTGCTCCGTACACATCATGTAGACTAGCTGACGCAGGTGCTAGAGTAATTAAAGTTGAAAGACCAGAGGGAGATTTTGCCAGGAATTATGATAGTAACGCTCTTGGCAATAGTGCCTATTTTGTTTGGTTAAATAGGGGCAAAGAATCAATTGCCTTAGATCTTAAAAAAAAAGAGGATATGGCGGTTTTTGAAAATATTATTTCTAAATCAGATATTTTAATTCAAAACTTAGCCCCAGGTGCATTTGAACGTCTTGGTTTAGACTTAAAAGAATTAAGATTAAAATATCCTTCTTTAATTACATGTTCTATTTCTGGTTTTGGAGATGAAGGCCCTTATAAAAATCAAAAAGCCTATGACATGTTAATACAAGCTGAAACTGGAGTTATTGATATTACTGGTTTACCAGATAAAGAAGGATTTGATGGAAGAGCAAAAGTTGGTCCATCAGTTTGTGATATTTCTGCAGGTATGACCGCATATCAAGCAATTTTGCAAGCAATAATTAAAAGAAGTGTAACTGGAAAAGGAAGACACATTTCAGTATCAATGTTTAATTCACTCGCTGATTGGATGAACCCTTTTTATTTAGGTTATGTTTATAATCAAAAAGTTCCTAAAAGAAATGGTATGACACACCCAATAATTGTCCCATATGGAGCGTACGCTTGTAAGGACAAGCTAACTTTATTGATAGCAATTCAAAATGACCGAGAATGGGCCAATTTGTGTAAAATAGTGTTGGATGATCAATTTATGGCAAATGATAATCGTTTTAAAACTAATTCCGATCGAGTGGCTAATAGAGAGCTAACAGAGAAAATCATTCAAGATAAATTTATGAAATTTGAACGAGAAGAATTAATTAGAAAACTTGAAGAAGCTAGTGTTGCTTATGGAAGAATTTCTGATATAGAACAATTAAAAAACCATCCACAAAATAACTTTCTAGAAATTGATACAAAAAATGGAAAGGTAAAAGCTTTAGGCCCTGGTGCTATACATGATAATTTTATACCAGATGTAAACAAAATGCCTGAATTAGATGAGCATGGGAAAATGATTAGAACTGAATTTAGTTCTATATAAAATTATAATAAATAGGAGTTTACTTTGAGAAGCATTTTATTTTTACCAACAGACAAAATTGAGAGATTACCTAAAGCTCTAGGATCTGGAGCGGACAAAGTAATTTTTGACTTAGAAGATGGTCTGGCTCATGATAAAAAAGCCCTTGGTAGATCTAATTTTGCTGATTTAGCAAATAGAAACTTTGATGGTCAACCGGACAAGTTTTTATTACGAATTAACGCCTTGGACACTGACGAATATCAAGATGATATAAAGATGTTAAAATCTCTATCAACTCTTCCTTATTCTATAGCCATCCCCAAAATAGAATCTGCCGATGAGTGTAGAACTTTTTTAAAAGACCTTGGAACTAATATTTTGATATTACCACAAATAGAAACTCCACGGGGTATCGCAACAGTTGAGAGTTGGAATTGTTCAAATATAGAATTTTCTGGAATAGGATTTGGTTCAGCAGATTATTGCGCATCTACAGGTGGAGACATGGGTAAAGCTAGTTTAGCTTACGGTAGAGGTAAAATTATTAACGCTGCTGCTTTATACAATGCCGATGCCCTTGATGGTGTATGGTTAGATTTTAGAGATCCTGATGGTTGTAGGGAAGAAACACAATATGTCAAAACTATGGGATTTAAAGGGAGGTTTGCAATTCATCCAGATCAAATTAAACCGATTCATGATGCTTACAGACCGACAAGTCAAGAATTAGAATGGGCAAAGGGTGTTTTAGAAGAAGCTAAAACTGCAGGTACCGGAGCCTTCAAATATCAAGGCAAAATGGTTGACGCACCAGTATTAGCAGTAGCTAGACAGATTATATCAAGGGAGGATTAGATGGATGACAAGACATACGGAATTAGAAAAATAGGGCCACAAAGGTATAGAGAAGATCCAGGGAGATATTTTGAAGATTTTCAAGTTGGTGATGTTTACGAACATTGGCCAGGTAGAACAGTAAGTGAAGCTGACAACATATGGTTTACCAACCTAACAATGAATACACACCCAATACATTTTGATGCAAATTATGCATCTAAGTCAGAATTTGGAAAATATTTAGTAAACTCTGCCTTCACATTGGCTCTAGTAACTGGAATGTGTGTTAGCGGTACAAGTCAAAAAGCTATTGCTAATTTGGGATGGGAAGAAATTAAAATCCCAGCACCTGTATTTGTAGGAGATACTTTATATTCTGAAACAGAAGTCTTAGACAAAAGAGAATCAAAATCCAGACCAACTCAAGGTATTGTTAAAGTTAGACATATCGGGAAAAATCAGGATAAAGTTGTCATTATGGATATGGTTAGGTCTTTCCTTGTGGCTAAACGAGGGCATAGTGTTGTTGACAAAATTATAGAAGAAACTGCTAATTAGAGAGCAATATTAATGAGTTTACCTTTATCTGGCGTTAAAGTAATTGCCTTTGAACAGTACGGTGCAGGTCCATTTGGAACACAATATTTAGCGGATATGGGTGCAGACGTTATTAAAGTAGAGCCAGCAGGAACTAGCGGAGATTATTTGAGAGATATTGGCCCTTATTTTATAGATGGAGAAAATAAGAATTCTGCATCCAGTATCTTTTTTCAAGCACTTAACAGAAACAAAAGAAGCATAACCTTAGATATATTAACCAAGGAAGGTAAAATTATACTCCAGAAATTAGTGGAAAATGCTGATGCTGTTTGTAATAATTTAAGAGGTGATGTTCCAGAAAAACTTGGAATAACTTATGAACAACTTAAACCATTTAATAAAGCTATAGTTGCTGCTCATTGTTCAGCATATGGAAGAGAAGGTCCTAGAAAAAACTGGCCTGGATATGATTATTTGATGCAGGCTGAGGCAGGTTATTTTTCATTAACAGGTGAGCCGAGTGGACCACCAGCAAGATTTGGACTTTCAATTGTAGATTATATGTCAGGACTTACAATGTCTTTTGGTTTAGTCAGTGCTGTTTTATCAGCAAGATCCCATGGTTTGGGAAGAGACGTAGATGTAAACTTGTTTGACACAGCTATGTTTAATCAAAGCTACATGGCTGCTTGGACATTAAATACAGAGTTTAAAAGTGAAAGATTAGATAGATCGGCTCATCCAATTTTAGTTCCATGTCAATTATATAAAACAAAAGATGGTTGGATTTATTTAATGTGTAATAAGGAGAGCTTTTGGCCAATATTGTGTAAAAAAATTGGTAGAGAAGATTTAAGTAAAGACCAAAGATTTGAAAGCTTTGCTTGTAGACAAGAAAACCGAGACGAAATTACTAAAATTCTAGATAATGAATTAATGAAAAAAAACACATCAGATTGGTTGAAAGAATTTGGTGGAATAGTGCCAGCTGCGCCAATTTTAGATTTAAAAGAATCTCTTGAAAATCCATTTTTACAAGACAGACAAAATATACAACATCTAAAAACTAAACGTGGTGAAGATATAAGTTTATTGAAAACCCCAGTTCATTTATCAGATAGCAATTTTCGTGATAAAACTGCTCCGGAACTTGGCGATGATACTCATGACGTACTTGAGGAAATTGGTTTTAATAAAGAACAAATAAGTAATTTTAAAAATAAAGGAATAATTTAGTTTAAATTACATAACATATTAATTAATTTCTTATATTTCATTGCAATTAGGGGTTTACCTCATTCCTATAAAGATATAGTTTGTGATTCTAAATATTTGGAGGAAATTTTAATGAAATTTACTAAACTATCACTTTTGGGCGCAGTTAGTGCTGTGGCTCTTACATTTGTAGCTGGCACTAACCTAGCTATTGCAGATGGACATGCTGTTAAACCTATTAAAATGCGTTGGGCCTCAGACCACTCTGGTCCTCCACACCCAGCGGCGATTGCAGAGATGTTTTTTGCTGAGCAGGTTGAGAAAAAAATTCCTGGAAGTAAAGTTCAAATTTATTGGGCTAAGTCTCTATATAATGTTCCTAAGGGAACACAGGCCTTAACCAAAGGTAACCTAGAGATGATGACAGGTCAGTTTGGAAAAACATCTAGTGTTGAGCCATATGCTAACACAATTGTTGGCGCTGGAAAGTTAACTACTCCTGGTGCAATTAATGGTCTAGATGGTACAAAAACTTTTGCACAACTTAAAAAGGTTTTTAATGACAAGCATGGAATAACAATTTTTGGTTCTGGACATCTTAGTATGTATATGGGTGCTGGTGCTGTAAAAAGTAGGATGCTAGTTCCTGGCGATTTTGCTGGAAAGAAAGTAAGAAGTATGGGCCCTGCTGAAAATGCTTTATTAGGCGCATTAGGTGCTAATCCAACTACAATGGCTTTCGGTGACGTTCCACCGGCTCTGCAGACAGGAGTTATTGACGGATTGTTAACTAGCTTAGGCGGATTTAATGCCACTAAAGAGCAAGCACCATATTTCACAGTTGCAGGTATCAATGGAATTGTTGGTGACTACTACTGGATGGGCGCATCAAATAAATGGTGGTCTACACTTGATAAAAAGCAACAAGCTGCTCTAACTGATATCATTATGAATGACTTCATACCATATCAAAAGGCAATTAACTTTTGTAATGATAAGAGATTGGTTGACAAGTTTAAGGTTACTGACAAGAGTGCCCCTGGTATTTATGTAATGAGTCCTGCTGAAGCTGGCGTATTACAGAAAAAAGAAGGTGGTGCAACTAACGAATGGATTAAAACTAAAGTCGATGCTACAGGTGATAAAATGGTTGACCAGTTTACAGCTGAAGCTAAGGCATTAGTTGCAGCTAATCCTATGGGTTCAAGTAATCTAGAAAAAACTGACTGTACAGCGTTTGCTTCAGATTTTGCTAAATTTGCAAAGGGAACAGCTCTGTTTAAGAAAAAGTCTAGAAAATAATATATCAAAGAAGGTCTGACAAAGTCAGACCTTCTTGATTTGTATGTTTATTATGGACAGCTTTTATAACATTTCTCATAAAATACAGGATTTGATAACTTCTATTTTGGGAAGATGTTCTGCAATATTAATGATAGCTGTCACACTTTTCGCATTAGCAGAAATTATTAGAAGATATATTTTTGGTGTTGTTTTTGAATGGGGCCAAGATGCTGTGATTTATATGATGGTTTCTTCGGTTGCATTTTATATATGCGTTACCCAAATCAACAGGAGCCATTTAGTTATGACTGCTGTTCTACAATTATTAAATGCTAAAGGGTTCCATCGAACTGTTGGCTTTTGTAAGATTTTTATCTCCATGTTTGTCTCAGTTTTTACCGGATCTTTAACTTACACGGCTTATTCAACAATTGAGTACTCTATTCAAATAGGAGAAAGAACTGAGAGTTTGTTTTTCTATATGTGGCCATTTTACTTCATATTAGCAATTGGAATGGGCCTAATGTCTCTAGTTGCTTTTCTACAATTTATAGAGGACGTGCATAGTTACATAAAAGGTGATCATTTTACGGCTACAGTCGAAGCTGCAACTGATGTATAACATATTTAATTTAGGAACTTTATAATGTGGTCTCTTGGTGGATCTTTATTTACCCTGTTATTTGCAGGTGCTCCAATTGGAATTGCCCTTGCTGGCGCCACAGCACTTTTAGTTTTATTTGATGACTTTTTAACATACAGCACACTATTTGAAGCTTTTTTTAGTTTTCTTACTAAATATACATTAGTAGCAATACCATTTTTTATTTTTGCTGGGTTTTTAATGGAAAAAACAGGACTAGTAGCTGGTCTGTTTAGATTTGCTGATTCTATAGTAGGATGGGTTCCTGGTGGATTTGCCTATGCCACTTTACTTGCAGCCGTTTTATTTGGAGCTATCTCAGGTTCGTCAACTGCTATGGCTGCAGCAATGAGTGTTATTGCATACCCTGAATTGATCAAAAGAGGCTATCCTAAATGGATGGCAGCAGGTGTAATAGCTTCGGCTGGTGGCATTGCTCTTCTCATACCTCCAAGTATTACTCTTATTTTATTTGGAGTAATTACAGAAATGTCTATAGTTGACTTGTTTTTTGCTGGCATTATTCCTGGTATAATGCTTGCTATCAGTGATGCTGTAATTATAGTAAGCGTTTCCTTATTTATAAAATTACCAAGAGGTAAATTTGATTTATGTGAGGTATGGCGTTCATTTAAGGATGCTGTTCCCGCTCTACTAATGCCAGTGATTATTCTTGGAGGATTATACGGCGGCTTGTTTACTCCTACAGAAGCGGGCGCCGCAGCGGCTAGTTATGCTCTCTTTTATGGATTAATTTTTAAACGCAAAACATTTGTTAAAGAATTAATGCCTACAACTCTAAGGACAATGAACTTAACAGCAGTTGTTTTCTTTTTATTGGGTTGTGTTGGTATTTTCCAATTTTATCTTGCCAATATGGGTTGGCCGCAAATGATTGCAGAATGGGCTGGCGAACTAGGATTAACTCGTTTAGGCTTTTTATTTGCTTTAATGGGATCTTTGTTATTTTTATCAATGTTTTTAACGGGTGTAGCTATTTTGGTATTAACTGTTCCTATTTATTTTCCTGTAGCATTAGCACTTGGTGTAGACCCAATCCATCTTGGAATACTAACTGCTCTTTGTATAGAAATTGGTAGTGTAATTCCACCAGTTGGTCTAAATTTGTTTGCTGTTAGTGGTGTCACTGGTTTACCGGTAACTACAGTTATAAAAGGCTCATTTCCTTTTTGTATTTCTGATACGTGCGTTTTAATTATTGTACTTTTATTTCCTGCATTAGCTTTAACACTGCCAGAGCTTTTAGTGGTATCTCATTTTAAGTAAGTATTCATAAAGGTATTAGCATAATCTAAAAGTTGGTTATCATTTCCAAATTTTGTGACTAGCTGGCAGCCAATTGGCAGTTCTTTATCTCCCTTAAATAAAGGTAAGGTAACACAAGGGTTACCATTCAAGGACCATGTAGTATTAAACATCGGTGAGCCTGTATACCCGAGACCTTCAAGTGCTTCACCAGGAGCGCTTGGAGTTATAATCATGTCAATATCGTTAAAAACTAAATCTATCTCATGCTTTAAAATATTTAGTTTTTTAAGGGCAATTTTATAGTGTTCATTGGTTACTTGATATCCATCATTTAATCTTCCGTTTCGTAATTGATCACTTA
>CABYBQ010000028.1 GCA_902517275.1 uncultured SAR116 cluster alpha proteobacterium | reverse complement strand
CATTTTATTTAAACCACAAGAAAATATAATTGCAGTTGTAATAACAATCATAAGCCAATGGATAGGTTTTCCCATAAATATTTTATTCATATTGTTACCTTTGACTTAAAAGTTAATTTATCTTGTAAAAAATAAATAATTAATAAAACTAAAACTCCAACTAAATTATAGTAAAAACCATTGAAACCGTAAATTATCTCTAAGGGTGGTATTAATAATGTTACTGAACCTAATAAAACTAAAGTTCTTTTGTAAGAGTTTAATTTACCATTAAACCATCCTTCAAGACCAAGCGTCATTAACCAGTAAGCTAAGAGAACAGCAATAAGACTATACAAACTCCAAATTATTGGTCCTTCCATTAATAGTGAGGGGTTATAGACAAAAGCAAAAGGTACAATATATTTAGCAATACCTACTTTACTAGACTCAACTGCAGTTGCCATTGGCGGTGATTTAGCAATTGCCGCCCCTGCGAATGAAGCTAATGCTACTGGAGGGGTAATAGTAGATACAACTCCAAAATAAAAAGCAAACATATGCGCTGCGATAGGGATTATCCCAGCTTCAATTAAGGATGGAACAATCAGTGCTGCTACAGTTATGTAAACTGCAGTAGTTGTCATGCCCATTCCTAGTATAATTGCTGAAATGGCAGTAAGACAAAGCAAAATAAATAGTACGCCACCAGATAAATCTATAACTGATTGTGTAAATTTTAGGCCAAGACCTGAAACAAATACGGAGCCAATAATTATTCCAGCGCATGCACAGGCAATAGTTACAGGTACTGTTGATTTAATACCACTTTCAAATGCTCCAAGAATATCGATAACTGACATTCTTGTACTTTTTTTAATAAAACTTAGGATTATGACTGAGACAATACTCCAAAAACCAGCAGTCATTGCCGTTTTTCCATAAATTAACAGGCCTATTAAGACAACAAGCGAAAGCAACATATGACCTCCACCTTTTAATACCTCAATGACATTAGGCAGCATGGACTTTTCAATTTTTTCGATACCATGTTTCTCAGCTTCTATGTGGACCATAAAGTAGATTGTAGTGAAGTATAAAAAAGCGGGAATTATAGCTGCAAGAATTACGTACGAATACGGAGCTTCTAAAAATTCTGCCATTATAAAAGCTGCGGCTCCCATTATCGGAGGTGTTATCTGCCCACCAGAAGATGCGCAAGCCTCAACTGCTGCAGCAAATTTTGCTCTATATCCATAATTTTTCATAAGAGGTATTGTAAAAGACCCAGTAGTTACAACATTTGCAACAGCAGAACCATATACAGTCCCTGTCATTCCAGAAGCCACAACTGCTGCTTTCGCAGGTCCACCAGTTCTATGCCCAGTCAAAGCGACCGCTAAGTCAACAAAAAATCTTCCAACCCCAGATCTAATTAAAATTCCACCAAATATTATGAACAAAACTATATATGTAGAGGCTACGTAAAGTGGTATGCCGTATATTCCGTCTGAAGTCATAAATAAGGTGTCTATATATTTAGCTAACCTTGTTGGTGGTCCATAAAAAAAACCAAAAAATTTATGAGCATATAATGCGTGTAGCATAAAAAAGCCTGCAACAAAGACCATTGCCCAACCAACTGCACGTCTGGTTGCGTCTAAAACTATAAAAATAAGAATGGATCCGACTATTATATCACCAATATATTTATCACCATATCTCATCATGAAATTTTCAACATCCCAAGTTGTCCATAATTGAACAAATATTATTGATAGGATAATCACAAGGTCATACGAGAAGCCAAAAATTCTATAAAAATTTCCCTTTCGATCTTTTTCTAAAACTATTGGATCTTTTACACTGTTTCTAAAGAGTGGGTATATAAACACTGCTAACACCATCATTGCTGATAGGTGGATGGATCTAAAGGATCGACCTTCTGGTGTTCCGTAAACTGCAACGAACAGATGATAAAAAGCCAAACCAACTGAAAGCCAAGAACAAATAACTAAAATCCAATAATATACTGATTTGTCTTTATTCCATTCCAACAACTCATCAAAGAAACTTGTTTCTTTAACTTCATTGTAAACTAGCTTTTTTGAAGTTTGTGACATATTTTTAAAAGATGAAAATTAAAGAAAGGCACAAGTATGTGCCTTTCAAAATTTGAAATTACATTACGCCTTGTTCTTTGTAGTATTTAGCAGCACCTGGATGAATAGGTACAGCAGCACCGTTAACAGCATCTTTCATTAACACTTTTTTCCAAACACCTTTAACTTTTACAAATTCAGCATGATTATCCCAGAAAACTTTTGTCATTTTGTAGACTAAATCGTCAGATAAATCTTTATGAACTATCATCGAAGTAACAATTCCTAATGTAGGTATGTCTTTATCAAGAGATTTGTATGCGCTTGCTGGAATTTTTCCATAGATATATCCAGGATTATTTTTAACAATTCTGTCTATTCTATCTTTAGGCAAGCCAATAAATCTTATACCTGGACTATTTTCTAACTCAATAAAACTAGCTTGAGGTACTGAAGTGGCAGCCATAAAAACATCAGCTTGTCCATCTTTCATCAATGCGACTGATTCTTTATAACTAACCATATGAACTACACCACCATTCTTTTTTATAGTACTAAAATCATAGCCATAATCTTTTATAATAGACTCACAAAATGCTGTTCCAGTCCATTTTGGTTTACCTGGACTTATGTTTGCAGATTTCATATCTTCAAAACTTTTGATTTTAGAGTCTGCTCTAACCGCAACTTGAAAAGCTGCAGGATATAAAGTGGCAAAATATCTTACATTTTTATGTGCTTTCTTAAATTTACCTTTTCCAGAGTATCCATTAGCTACTGTATGGGCGTAAGTCCAACCAATTTCTGCATCACCTCCGTCTACAGACATAACGTTAGAAATACCACCACCAGACGTATTAGAAGTGGAAACACCTTTTATGTTGCTTTCCATTGTTTGCATTACTTTAGCACCAAGTGGATACCATGATCCACCAGATGGTCCAGAAACCATTCTTAAAAATTGATCTGCGTTTGCAATAGACGCAGTCACTATTAGTGATGAAGCAACTAATAATGCGCTTGAAATATTTTTCATTAAAACCCCCAAATATTTAAGTTAAATAAAATAAAATCCAGTATCACAATTTATTACGAAAAAGGTCAAGTGAATGTTGTATTTTTTTTATTTAATCTTATTGTTAATTATTTTAAAATATAAAATATGAAGTGAGGAATTTTTATGAATGTTAAACAGGTTAAGGTTACTGAGGTAGGCCCAAGAGATGGTTTCCAATCTGAAAAAACTGTATTAAAAACTGAAGACAAAGTTGATATAATTAATCATTTAATAAAAGCAGGTTTTCAAAGAATAGAAGTTTCCTCTTTTGTTTCCCCAAAAGCAATTCCGCAATTAGCTGATGCAGCAACAATTCTAGAAAATGTGAAACGTAATTCTAATGCTACTTTAGCTGCATTAGTACCTAATGCTAAAGGGGCATTGAGGGCTGTTGATGCAAAACTTGATGAAATTGTTGTTTTTCTCTCTGCTTCTGAAAGCCATAATAAAAAGAACGTAAATAGAAGTGTAAAAGAATCATTAACTGGATTTAAAGAAATTGCAGATATTGCAGGTAAAAATAATATACCAGTTCAAGGCGATATAGCCACGGCTTTCGGCTGCCCATTTGAAGGTAATGTTCCAGCTAAAAAATTAGCTGAAATATCTAATGAATATAAATTAATGGGTTTTAAAGGTGTTACTTTAGGAGACACAACTGGAATGGCAACACCACCAGTTGTAATAGACGCTATCCACGCAATAAGGGATAAAGTTCCAGATCTAGAAATTACCCTTCACTTTCATAACACTCGAGGTGTTGGACTTGCTAACGTGATGACAGGGTTGGATGAGGGAATAACTGATTACGAAAGTTGCTTTGGTGGAATGGGAGGATGTCCTTTTGCTCCAAATGCAACGGGTAATATTTGCTCTGAAGATCTTATTTATTTACTTCATGAAATGGGAATAGAAACTGGGATTGATTTAGATCAGATTATTTCAATTGCTAAAAAAGTAGAAAAATTAGTTGGTCATAAATTACCTGGTCAGGTTATGAGAGCAGGCCACAGATTATTGTCTTACTCCATGGACGAAGTGCCTACTGCTGTTGGAGCATAAATGACTTCAGAAAATAATAATAATGGTGCACTTTCTGGTGTAAAAGTTATTGATCTAACAAGAGTGCTTTCCGGTCCTTTTTGCACAATGCTTTTAGCTGATATGGGCGCAGAAGTAATTAAGATAGAACCACCTAAAGGTGATAATGTAAGGAACCAGGGTGACATGGTTAACGGCTATAGTTCTTACTTTGCCCAATTCAATAGAAATAAAAAATCCGTAATTTTAGATTTATATAAAGAAACCGATAAAGAGTTATTAAAATCTTTGCTTAGTGATGCAGATGTTGTTGTAGAAAATTTTAAGGCAGGAGTTTTTAATAAAATGGGTTTTAATTATGAAACCTTGAAATCAATCAATCCGAAACTGATTTGTGCATCTGTCAATGGTTTTGGAAGTAAAGGAGAAATGAGTAACAGACCAGCGTTTGACTTCATTGCTCAGGCATTAAGCGGATTTATGTCATTAAATGGTACTGATGAAACTGGCCCAATGAGAGCAGCTATGCCCATATCAGACTTAGTGGCTGGTCTATATTGCTCTTTCGGAATTGTGAGCGCTTTATATTCAAGAGTTCAAACAGGAAAAGGGCAACAAGTTGAGTCTTGTCTTACATCAAGTTTAATATCAATGATGGCGTATTTATCATCTGAGAGTTTTGTTACTGGTAAAGCCCCAAAAAAATCTGGTAATAATCATCCTATTTTAGCACCTTATGGGATCTTTCAAACATCTGATGGTGAGGTAGCTGTAGCTCCAGCAAGTGACAAGTTTTGTGATATATTCCTTGAAAGTACTGATTTAACAAATTTGTTAGAAGATGACTTATATAAAAATAATGCAAATAGAATGAAAAATAGAGATAGTCTAAATAAAATTGTAAATGAAAAAATGGTCTTGAAATCGTCAGATTACTGGATAAAAAAACTAAATGACGCGGGTTGTCCTGCAGCTAAAATTGTTTCACTACCAGAGGCTCTTAATAGTCAATTAATAAAAGACACTGATATGGTTATAAGCTCAAACGGCCCCGAAGATAGACAAATAAAAATGACAGGTTTCGCAGTTAAATTATCTGAAACACCATCAAAGCTTTATAGACCTCCACCTTTACTAGGTGAACATACAGAAGAAATTCTAAAAAAAATAAAAAAATAATTTGGAGAGAAATTATAATGAATTTAAAGACAATAAATTTTAAAATTGAAAATGAAATAGCATTTATTGAATTAAATAGACCAAAACAATATAATTCTCTAAATCAAGCCATGGCTGAGGACTTATTTCAAGTCTCATTAGAATGCGACGATAATCCAAATATTAGATCTGTTTTGATGAGTGGAGCTGGAGAAGATGCCTTTTGTGCAGGTGGTGACGTAAATTCTTTTCATAAATATGGCCATAAGACCGCTAGTCATCTAAAGGAAGTTACAACAATCCTTCATGGAGCTATTTCAAGACTTTCAAGAATGAATGCTCCTCTTGTTGTCGCGGTAAATGGTGTGGCTGCTGGCGCCGGCTTTTCTTTTGTTGGATTTGCAGATATTGCAATTGCATCAACAAATGCAACATTTGTTTCAGCTTATTCAAAAATAGGATTAACACCAGACGGATCCTCAACATACTTTTTGCCAAGAATTATTGGTACAAGAAGATATACTGAGCTTGTATTAACAAATAGAGTTTTAAGTGCAAAAGAAGCACTTGATTGGGGGTTGATAAATAAAGTCGTTGACTTTAAAGATCTAAAAGGTGAGGCACATAATTTAGCAAAAAAACTAGCTGCGGGCCCATCTCTTGCATTTGGTAAATTAAAAAATTTAGTCCACAACAGTTTTTTAGATTCTCTTGAAGGACAAATGGAGTATGAGTCAAGAATGATTGCCGAATCTGCAAAAACAAAAGATGGCATTAATGGGATTGATGCGTTCGTAAATAAAAAAACAGTCACATTCAAAGGTGAGTAAGAGAGTCATTTTATGTCGATTAATATTTTAGCTTTTGACGGTGATGGTATTGGCCCTGAGATAATGAAATCGACACTGAATATCGTTGAGCTTTTGAATGAGAAATTAAAATTAAAAATAGATATATCTAAAGAGTCTATAGGTTTTAAATCACTAGAACAAAAAGGGACCACTTTTACAGACGAAGCACTGACAAAAGCAAAAAAAGCAGATGCAATTATTTTGGGACCTGTTGACCACAATGCTTATCCATCCAAGATGCAGGGTGGTATTAACCCATCTGGAACACTTCGAATAGAATTAGATTTGTATGCAAATATCAGACCTGCGAAAAATTATAAAAATGTTAAGTCTCTTTCTAAAGATATGGACTTAATTATTTTAAGGGAAAACACTGAAGGTTTTTATGCTGATCGAAATATGTTTGAAGGGAGTGGTGAATTTAGTCCGTCTCCTGGAATAGGATTAGCTTTTAGGAAAATAACTAAGGCTGCTTCGATTAGAATAGCAGAAACCGCGTTTGAAATAGCTAGATTAAAGAATAATCAAATTAAAAAACCTGTAGTTCACGCAATTCATAAAGCAAACGTAATGAAATTAACGGATGGCATCTTTCTAGATGCATGTAGGCAAGTGTCTAAAAAACACAAAGACATTATTTATAAAGAAATGCTTGTAGACGCTTGTGCTGCACACATTATAAGAGATCCAAGTCAATTTGATATTATTGTAACTACCAATATGTTTGGTGATATTTTATCTGATTTAGCAACTGAATTTTCAGGTTCGTTAGGTTTGGCAGGATCGCTAAATGCCGGTGAGAATTATGCAATGGCTCAAGCTCAACACGGCTCTGCCCCAGATATTGCGGGTCAAAATACGGCAAACCCAATTTCTCTAATTTTGTCTACAAGTATGTTACTTAATTGGCTTGGAAAAAGAAGAAAGATAAAGGATTTGATTTTGGCATCGAGTTTAATTGATAAATCTGTTACAAATCTATTCGAAAATAAAAATAATTTAACTAAAGATCTTGGTGGAACGGCTTCAACAGAAAAAATAACCGAAAATCTAATTTATATTTTAAATCATTTAATTTAACAAGTCATGACTGATCAAATATCTATACCTACAGTTTTTATGCGAGGGGGAACATCCAAAGGATTACTCTTCGACAAAAGAGATTTGCCTTCGGAAGAAAAAAAAATAAGCAAATATTTACTAGCTGCAATGGGTTCACCTGATATGCGTCAGATAGATGGGATGGGCGGAGCTACTTCAGTAACTAGTAAAGTTTGTATAATTTCAAAAAGTGAGGTTGAAAATATTGATATAGATTATTTTTTTGCTCAAGTTTTAGTTGATGAGGCTAGAGTAGATTATGGCCCAACTTGTGGTAATATGCTCTCGGCCGTTGGCCCCTTTGCTATTGAAAAGGGTATGATAGATGCAAAAGAGATTAAAACTAATATAGTCATAAGATCAGTCAATACTGGTTCAATCATAGAAGCAACTATTCAAACTCCCAATAAGAAGGTCAAATATTCTGGTGATTATAAAATTGCAGGAGTTCCTGGTGAAGGATCACCAATATTATTAAAGTTCAAAAACCTAGTTGGGGGTGTTACTGGTAAACTTTTACCAACGGATCATCCAACCACAATTATAAATGGTATTGAGGTTACTTGTTTAGATGTTTCAATGCCAATGGTTATGGCAAATGCAAAAGATTTTGGGATTTTTGGAAATGAAACTAGTAATAATTTAAATGAAAACAAAACTTTATTAAAAAAAATAGAAGAAATTCGACTTAGTGCTGCCTTAAAAATGGGTATGGGAGACGTAAGTGGGAAAGTTATTCCTAAGTTTGCTCTTTTATCAAAACCACTAAATGGTGGAACTATTACTTCAAGGTATTTTACTCCAAAAACCTGCCATGAGACTCACGCTGCAACTGGTTCTAATTGTATTGCATCAGCATGTTTAATTTCCAGTACGGTTGCATCTAAAATTACAAATATTGAAGCAACTGGTAACGATAAAATAACGATAGAACATCCATTAGGTTTGATAGATTGTTTAGTTGAAACTTCAACTACAGTAGATAGTTTTGATAAAAATTTTATCAAATCTTGTGGTGTGTATCGTACCTCAAGAAAAATAATGGATGGTAATGTCTATATTCCAGAAAATATAGATGATGTTTAAATCTACTAACTTATACTTTAAAAACTTTTTTGACTGGTGGCCTCAAAAGTGGGCGTATATTTTCAGTTTATTGTTAGCTGTAATTAGTAGTTTGATTGCCTATTATTTAGGTTTGCCTCTACCTTGGATGTTAGGACCATTGATAGGCTGTGGCTTTTTTGCAGCAATTGGTAAACCGGTCAAAATTGGTAAAAAGCCTAGACCTATTTCTAGGGCACTTTTAGGCTGTACTATTGGGGCTAATTTTGGGCCAGAGATTTTAAACAGATTTAGTGAAATCGGAGTTTCGTTGTTATTTATACCTGGTTTTGTTTTAATTATGGGTCTCACAACTTTTTTATATTTATCAAAAATTATGAAAATGGATCGATCAACGTCAATTTATGGTTCAATTCCGGGTGGATTAAATGAAATGGTTATTTTAGGTCAAGAAATTGGAGCTGATCCAAGGACGCTTGTTTTAATTCACGCAACAAGAATAGTTGTCGTTGTGTTTTTAGCTTCTTTGGTAATATTATTTGTTCCGAATTTAGGTGTTGAAGATTTACCTGAACCAGATTTATTTTATAATTGGAAACAAACCCCAATTGTTATTCTAGTTTCACTAATCGGATGGTTTTTAGCAGTCAAACTAAAAATACCTGGACCAACAATTATAGGTCCAATGATTTTATCAGCAGCAGCCCATATTTTTCAGATTGTAGATGCAATGCCAATGTATATTATAGTAATTTCTGTTCAAATTTTGCTTGGTTCAGCACTTGGATGTTTATTTAAAAACATTACCCTTAAAGAAATGTCTGGCCCAATATTAGCTGGGTTAGTGACGACTTTAATTGCAATAATACCTTTAATCATAATTTATTATTTTTTAAGTAATATTGGTTATGATCCTCTATCAATTTTGTTAGCTTTTTCTCCAGGTGGTCAATCTGAGATGAATATTTTAGCATTGTCTGTTGGTGCAGATATGTCTTTCATAAGCCCTCACCATATGTTTAGAGTGTTTCTTGTGATTATTTTTGCAGGAATTTTACATAAAATCATAAAAAGATTTATTTAAATCCTTTTAC
>CABYBQ010000027.1 GCA_902517275.1 uncultured SAR116 cluster alpha proteobacterium | reverse complement strand
TTATAGGGGTGGCGGCAGGTCAAGTGCAAGAGAAACTGCAGTAAGGGTTGCCGCTGGAGCAATAGCTTTTAAAGTCTTAGAGCATAAGTTAAAAAAAACTATTAAAATTAGAGGAAGTGTTGTTCAAATGGGCCCCAATAAAATAAATAGGGAAAATTTCAATTGGAACGAAGTTAATCATAATCCTTTTTTCTGCGGAGATCGAGAAGCTGTAAAAGAATGGGAAATATATTTAGATGGCTTAAGAAAAAGTGGAAATAGTACAGGTGCTATAATTGAAGTTATTGCCGAAAATGTTCCAAGAGGCCTAGGAAGTCCTGTATATAAAAAATTAGATAGTCAAATTGCTGAAGCTATGATGAGTATAAATGCAGTTAAAGGGGTCGAAATTGGTTCTGGTTTTGGTCTAGCTTCTTTAACAGGTGAAGAGTCAAATGATGAGATTTTTCCAGATAATAAAGGAGATTATTACTTTGGCTCTAATCACTCTGGAGGAATACTTGGGGGGATTTCATCTGGACAGCCTATCGTTGTAAGATTTATAGTTAAACCCACGAGCTCTATTCTTAAAGAAAAAAGCTCTATAAATCTAAATAATGAAGCAATTCAAATTAGAACAAAGGGCAGGCATGATCCTTGCGTTGGTATTCGAGCAGTTCCCGTCGCTGAATCTATGATGGCCATAACTATACTTGATCAATTATTAGAGCATGAAGGCCAAATTGGAAAAGTTAAATAAATTCCTCTTAATCTTATTTATTTGCTACAATTACAAATTCTTTGTTTCCACTTGGTCCTAATATAGGACTTTCTACAACACCCGATAAACACATTTTCATATCGTGTTGAAGCCAATTTTTAATATCAGCTATAACTTCTTGATGTAGTTGCGGATCTCTGACAACACCACCTTTACCAACCAGACCTTTCCCCACCTCAAATTGAGGTTTAATTAGAGCAGCTAGCCACCCTTTAGTTTTTAATAAACTGAGTCCTGCAGGTAGAACTTTTTTTAATGATATAAAAGATGCGTCACATACTATTGCATCCAATGGATCCTTTATAATTTGATCTGTTAGAAACCGTGCATTAGTTTTTTCTTTAACAATTACTCGTTCATTTTGTCTTAATCTCCAATCTAATTGACCATAACCAACATCAACTGCATAAATTTTCTTTGCCCCTCTTGCTAATAAAACGTTTGTAAAACCACCAGTACTTGCTCCAATATCAAGTGCTATTATTAAATCACAATTAAGTTTGAACTCTAAGATAGCTTTTTCTAACTTAACACCTCCTCTTGACACCCAGGGATAAGTTTTACCCTTTATTTCAATTTTTGAATCTGTCTTGACTTGTTGTCCTGCCTTTTCAACACGTTTTTCATTAATAAATACATTACCCGACATAAGAAGAGAATTAGCTTGCTCCCTACTTTTGGCAAGACCATTTGAGACCATTAGTTTATCTATTCGTTCTTTTGTTATTTTAAAAACCTTGAAAAATAGTTTTATAACTCACTTAACTAAAAATTCATTGTTTAAAGGTAAAGTAGTAATCATATCTCGAATAATTTTTAACAATCCATTTACGTCTAAACCTGCTTTAGCTAGTTGCTCATTTTGAGAGGCATGATCTTGGAAATGATCCGGCATAGTTAAACACCTAATTTCTTTATCATTTTGATTAAGTATGCCTTTTGAGGATAAAAAATGTAAACAATGTGAACTAAATCCACCAGCTGAACCCTCTTCAATTATTATTAATTTTCGATGATCATTCCATAATTTTTGAACTAAATCTGTATCAATTGGCTTAGCAAATCTAGCGTCTGCAACAGTTATTGAACAACTGTTAGTATTCAAAATATCTGCAACCTTTAACGCAGTTCCTACTCTTGTCCCTAAAGCAAGAATAGCTATATCTTCTCCTTCTCTAACAATTCGACCTTTACCAATTTCTAGCTTTTCTAAAGATTCAGGAAGTTCTACCCCCTCACCTTCACCTCTGGGATATCTGCAAAAAATAGGACCATTGCTATAACTTGCTGAAGTAAAAACCATGTTGGCTAACTCACTTTCATCACTTGGCGCCATAATAACTACATTCGGCAAACAACAAAGATATGCCAAATCAAAAGATCCAGAATGAGTGGCTCCGTCTGCACCAACAAAACCTGCTCTATCAAGCATAAATCTCACTGGTAATTTTTGAATTACTACGTCATGAATAATTTGATCATAAGCCCTTTGTAAAAAAGTTGAGTAAATAGCAACAAATGGTTTTAAACCCTCTGAAGCCATACCTGCAGCAAATGTTACAGCATGTTGTTCGGCAATACCTACATCATAAAACCTATCCTGGAACTTATCTGCAAATTTATTTAATCCTGTTCCTGAAGGCATAGCAGCAGTAATAGCTAAAACTTTTTTATCTTTTTGAGCAATTTTACATAAAGTTTCTGAGAAAATATTAGTATATGTTGGAGCATTTGAAGTTGATTTGACAGTATCACCAGTTACAACGTTAAACTGTGATACTGCATGATACTTTTCATGAGAACCTTTAGAAAAAGGATGGCCTCTCCCCTTTTCAGTTACAACATGCAGCAATACTGGCTTATCTTGAGGACCATTTTTTAAATTTTCTAATATTTTAACCATAGACTTAACATCATGTCCATCTATGGGACCTAAGTAACTCATACCCATTTGACTAAATATAGTTCCTTCTGAGTTACCAAGAAAATTACGGGCTAAATTTTCTGCTCTTTTTGCAGTTTCTCCAATTTCTTTTGGAAAAAAATTAACCATCTGTTTGGCAATTTCACGTACATTATTAAATGGACGACTAGATACAACATTAGACAAATAATTACTTAAAGCACCTACAGCAGGTGCAATAGACATATCATTATCGTTCAATATAACTAATAAATTAGTTTTAAGAGCACCTGCATTATTCATAGCCTCATATGCCATCCCAGCACTCATAGCTCCATCTCCAATAACGGCTATTACATTACTATTTTTACCTAGTTTATCCCTTGCAACTGCCATACCTAAAGCCGCAGAAATAGATGTTGAAGAATGTCCCGCACCAAAAGGATCGTAAACAGACTCAGTTCTTTTTGTAAATCCAGAAAGACCGTTCAGTTTTCTTAGTGTAGACATTTCATGTCTTCTATTTGTTAAAATTTTATGAGGATAGGCTTGGTGCCCAACATCCCATATCAATCGATCATAAGGAGTATCAAAAACATAGTGAATAGCAATAGCAAGTTCGACCACACCCAAGCCAGCTCCTAAATGGCCACCAGTTTTAGAGACGATGTCAATCATATCAGATCTTAATTCAGAAGATAAATTTTCAAGATCTTCTATTTTTAGAAACTTTAAATCATTAGGATTATTTATCTGATCAAGCAGAGGCGTAGATATGGGCTTATCGTTTTTATCTTTATTTGCCATTAATTAACTTAAACCTAAAAATATTCTTAAAATTAATAATTTCTATTTACAGTATATTTAGCTAAAGATACAAGATTTTCTGTTCCACTTTGGAAATTTTGAATTAAGTCAATCGCTTCATTCGATACTTGTAATGCTTTTTTATAAGCTTCCTCTTTACCTAAAAGTGTTACAAAGTTTGGAGTTTCATTTTTTTTGTCTTGCATGACTGGCTTTCCAATAACATCTTCGCTACCGTCTAAATCTAGTAGATCATCAGAAATTTGGAATGCTAAGCCAATATGATTTGCATAATTAATAAGAATATTTTTTTGGTTTTCACTAGCGTCTAGTAAAATAGAAGCTAAATGAGAACAACAAGAAATTAATGCACCTGTTTTATGATACTGAATCCATTCAATTTCTTCTAAGCTCAAATTATTCTGAGTGTTAAAATCCATATCAGCTTGTTGCCCTCCAACCATTCCATTTGGACCTATGGCTTTAGCCAAAATAAAACAAATATCAGCTCTCTTTTGCGGATTTTTTATAAATTTACCATTACCAATAGTTTCAAATGCCCAACTAAATAAAGCGTCTCCAGCTAAAATAGCTGTATGATCATTATATTTTACATGATTTGACGGTTTGCCTCTTCTTGTAGGAGAGTCGTCCATTGCAGGTAAATCATCGTGAATGAGAGAGTAAGAGTGAATTGCCTCGATCACTGAAGCTATAGTAATTAATTCTTTATATTTTGATTTTGTAATGTCTTTACTATTTATTACACTTAAAAATTTACCTGATTCAACAACTAAAAAAGATCGTATTTTTTTTCCACTTCTAATTGAAGAGTACCTCATAGCTTCAAAAAGTTTTGAGTTTAAACCATTACCAAATGGGAGATTATGATCTAAAAATCTATCTATTTCGAGTGAGTTTTCCTTAAGTTTATTTTTAAAATCAATCATCAAAGTATCCCTACTATTTCTAGAATAGTTAATCGTTACTGAAAGACGTCAATTTATTTGGAATAGCTTTGCTATCACCCGACGATTGTATGGTTTCAACCTTCATTTTGGCTTCATTAAGTTTTTTTTGACAATGATCTTTTAGTTGTGAGCCTCTATCATAAGCTGCAATTGCCTCATCAAGGGATACATCACCTTTGTCAAGAGAGTCTACAAGTCTCTCTAGTTCTTTCATAGCTTCTTCAAAAGTCATCTTTTCTAGCGAATCGTTAACCATAATTAATCAGGGACCTAACATATAAATTTATTAACAAAATTTTTAATAAATTAACTGTTAAGAATAATTTAATCAATAAATTACTTAATCATATGAAGTGCGTTTATAAGCTTTCTACTTATATTAGCTTCAAAAGCAGAATGACCTGCATCCTCTACAATTTCAATTTCAGCAGCATCCCAAGCATTTGAAAGCATTGATGCCTTAAAAGGCGGACATATCACGTCATGTCTTCCTTGAACAATAATAGCGGGAATATAAGAAACGTTTTTAATATTATCTATAATAAAATTATTAGGTATAAAACAATCATTCATAAAATAGTGGGTTTCAATTTTAGAAATTGCTAAAGCATTTTCACCTGATATTGGACGTGCAACGTAATCAAGTGAAGAGCAAGAATTTTCATATTCAGCCCATATAGATGCGGCCTTTAAATTAACTGATCTATTATTTACCGTAAGTTGCTTATGAAACCATTCAAGGATATTATTATTAAAACTTGGGGGAACATAAGAAATAAATTTCTCATACGCTTCTGGGAAAAACTTTTTAATGTCATATAAAAACCAATTTACTTCTTCGTTAGAACCTAAAAATATCCCTCTCAAAACAAAACCTAAACATCTTTTTGGATATTTTATGCCATACAACAAAGCTAGAGTACTACCCCAAGAACCTCCAAAAAGATACCATTGATCAATATTCAGAAGCGATCTTAAACATTCAATATCTGACAAAAGCGCTTTTGTATTATTATTACCTGTTTCAGCATAAGGAATACTTTTTCCAGAACCTCTTTGATCAAAAAAAATAACTCTAAATAACTTTGGATCAAAAAAACCTTTATGAGAATTAGAAAAACCAGCACCAGGACCACCATGCAAAAATAGAACTGGTTTCCCATTCGGATTACCATACTGCTCATAGTATACTTTATGACCATCACCTACATCAAGATAATCATTATGGTAAGAGGGTATAGTTTCAAAAAATAAATCAGATTTACGCTGTAAGTTTAACATTTAAAAAATTAATTAAGCGGCTTCCTCAGCGTTGTCGTCAATTATTTTTTCTAATTTGACAACTGCACTATCTTTGTCAGTATTATCTACGGCTGCAAACTCACTTGCCAACCGCTCTAAGGCAGCTTGATACATTTGTCTTTCTGAATAAGATTGTTCACCTTGATCATCTTTACGGTACAAGTCTCTAACTACTTCAGCGATAGAGACCAAGCTTCCAGAATTAATTTTAGTTTCATATTCTTGGGCTCGTCTGGACCACATTGTCTTTTTGACTTTTGCTTTACCTTTAAGAGTTACAATAGCTTCATCCATTTGTACTTTACTAGATAAGGTTCTTAGCCCAGATTCATTTGCTTTTGATAAAGGAACTCTAAGAGTCATTCTTTCATGTTCAAACCTGACTACAAGTAATTCTAAATCTATATCCTCAACCTTACGACTTTCTGTTCCGATTATTTTGCCTACCCCATGACTTGGATAAACAACGTAGTCGCCAGGTATAAAAGAATTAACTCCATTTTGATCTTTTGACAATTTAATCACCTATATTTATACTATTATTAAATGATTTTTAATAATTTAAATTTATTAAAATTTAAAAAATGAAAGTGTATCATACTATCAACTTTATGACTAGTTATAAACAAGACAATGTTGTTCTAGTTCTATTATTCTTCAGGCCCAGGTTTTTTGGAACCATACTTTTCAAATTTACCTTCTTCATCCGTATGTTTTTCGTGATCTGGCATAGGATCTATCTTCATAGTAATATTAGGCCAAATCTCTGACATTTCTTTATTATATTCTAGCCATTGATCAGCACCTGCATCAGTGTCAGACTGAATTGCATCAACTGGGCATTCAGGTTCACAAACTCCACAGTCAATACATTCATCTGGGTGTATTACAATTGTGTTTTCACCAATGTAAAAACAGTCTACAGGACAAACTTCTACACAATCAGTGTGTCTACAATTAATGCATTTATCATTTACAATGTAAGTCATTCTTTTTCCGAAATTATTAATTATTTAAACCACAAAAATTAGGATTTCAAGTTTAGATTGGAGATAAATTTAGTCTCTACCCATTAATTTATCAGTTTGACGCCTTTCCAACTTAGTTGGACGACCAACTCTTTCAACAAATTTAAACTTAGGAGTAACATTAACTTTATTTTCTTGTGTTTTTAAGGGAGTGATATCCTCATAATAATTCAACGCCTCTGAAAAAGGACCTCGTCTTTTTGGTATATCAACTACCTTTAAAATCTTCACATAATCTTGGATTGGTAATGATAATACATCACCAATTGAGATTAACTTGTGCGGTTTTTGAGTTACTTGTCCAGATATTCGTAATCTGTTAGAAATAATAAACTTTGTTGCTAAATTTCGACTTTTAAATATTCGAATATAAAATAAATAGAGATCAAGTCTAATATTTTTTTTTTCAAAAGCATTTGATGTCATATATTTATTTGATTTTTATAGATTTCAATACTGCAAATGGTGATAAAGGATCTGGCAACTTTTCTTTATTTTGCTTTTTAAGATTCGATTTTATATTTTTTTTATTATTTCCAGATTTTTTAGCCTTTTCATTAAAGATTTTACTCTTTGTTTTTAGTATTTTCTTTTTACGATCGAATATAATAATTGGAACCTGATCAACTAAAGTGGAAGGTTCTTCGCCAGCTTTAATATAGCCCATATCATATAAAACTTCTTCCATTTGAATTTTTGTTGATCCAGCAATAGATAACATTGCATCATTTATTTTAAATTTACCTTTTCTTGCTTCTACTCTTATTAAAGCTGACAACCTTTCAGCAATATCCGCTCTTAATGCTAATTTTCCTAAAGGGACAAAACCTATAGCTCTATAATATTCATGATTAGCATCTGGATCAATTATTACGCTAACTCGACCGTCTGGAGGTAATGCATTTAAAGGAAAATTTTGATTAAAAACTGACCACAACAAAGCTCTTAATTTGACTGATGCAGGTTTTAAGAGATTTGGTAAATATATAGTTTCAATACCTAATCTCAATCCCAATCTTGCTAAGTTCCTTTTATCATTTTCTGATAGATTATTCACTGACATTGATAAGTTAACTGTTTTTGCTGAACCTAACCCTTCATAAACTTGATAAGCTATGCCAAGAGCTTTTCCAGATAAGCTATTATTATCATTGATTTCTTTATTTTCTTTGTTTTCTTTATTTCCTTCATTTTCTATATCTGTATTTTGTTTTTCTTTATCCAAGACTTTTAAATTATCTAAAACAGGTTTTTCAAGATTTATAGATTCTGATAAAATATCTTTAATGTTTTTTTGGACAGCTTCACTTATTCTCAATTCAATTTGCTTGATTTGTTCGTCAGATAATAGTTCATAATTATTAATATTTATTTTAGGAGAATAAATATCTTCGCTATTTAGCAAAGTCGCAACTTTATTGTTTTGCCATAAAATTGAAGCATCATTATTAAATTTAAATGCTGCATTATCAGACATCAAAAGTTCTCTAACGCGTCTTTCAATTTCTCTTGGTAAAATTTTTCTTGCAGCTGTTAAAATGGGACCTGCTTTCTCACCTTGAGATAAAGAAGGGATAAAATCAAAGCCATTCAGTGTTCCAACCTCTTCACCTTCTACAAAAACTGTCCCATCTAATCTTATTAATGCTTCCAAATTATTATGCTCTTTTAGTGTTTTATTTAGGATTACAATTCGCTTGTCTACAAATCTCTGCGTTAATCTTCTATGTAATTCATCAGACAATTTATCTTCAATATTTTTGGCTTTATTTTGCCAGTAGTCAGATTCGTCTAACCATTTTGTTCTATTGGTTATAAAAGTCCAAGTTCTAATATTTGATATTCTATTTAATAGGGTATCTATCTCCCCGTCAAAATTATCTAGCCTATTGATTTGGGATTTAATCCAGTCATTGTCTAATTTACCTTTCAACGATAATAATTCAAAAGTTTTTTCTAGCAAGTTAAAATGCATACCTGACAATGAATTACTAAAATCTGGGATTTGACAAACATCCCACAAGAGAGACAAAGTCTCTTTGCTGTTAATTTTGCTTTTAATTAGATCTATTTCTGACAAATAATTAAGACAGAGTGTATCTAAAGCTCCAACTTTTTTTCTCATGAAATTAAATGGAGGATTTGCCTCAAGAGAACTAAACAATTTTTTTAGAGAGTTAAAATCTAATTCAGTATTTCTCCACCATATAGTTTTTAAAGGTAAAAAAGAATGACTTTCGATTTGATCAATCGTGTCTTCATCAAATTTAATATTATCTTCAACAACGCCAAAAGATCCATTTCGACTGTGACGTCCTGCCCTACCTGCTATTTGAGCAATTTCTGGAGGAGTAAGGTACCGTGGAGTGTTACCATCAAATTTTGTATCTGAAGCAAAAGCCACATGATCTATATCCATATTCAATCCCATACCAATAGCGTCTGTAGCAATTAAATAGTCAACTTGACCACTTTGATAAAGTTCTACTTGCGCATTTCTTGTCCTTGGAGAGAGCGCGCCCATAACAATGGCTGCGCCACCTTTTTTTGTTCTGACAAGTTCTGCTATTTTATAGACTTCGGGCACAGAAAAGGCGACAACTGCCGACCTTGGTTTCATCCTTGTTATTTTTTTTACTCCTATATAACTTAAAACTGACAATCTGGGTCGTATTTCTATAGAACATTTTGGTAAAATTTTCTGCAGTAAAGGTTTGATTGTTTCAGCTCCAAGAAAGACAGTTTCTTCAGAACCTCTTGCGTTTAGGATTCGATCAGTAAAAATATATCCTCTGTCAGGATCAGCTGCTAATTGGATCTCATCTATTGCCACAAAAGCAAATGATCTTTCTAATGGCATTGACTCTACCGTACAACAAAAATATTTTGCGGTTGGAGGAATAATTTTTTCTTCACCAGTCACAAGTGCAACTTGAGATTTTCCTAATTGTAGAACAGCTTTATCATAGTTTTCTCTGGCTAATAATCTTAGAGGAAAACCTATTATTCCCGAATGATGAGAAATCATTCTATCCATTGCATAATAAGTTTTACCTGTATTAGTTGGCCCTAAAAGAGCTTTAACTTTAGCACCAT